>DHVW01000001.1 GCA_002412865.1 Sulfurovum sp. UBA5198 | reverse complement strand
CACTAAAGTTGTTTTTCCAGCTCCAACCTCTCCATCTAAAAAAATTATTACATTTTCAGGTAATTTATCAATTAAAAAATATGCTATTTCACTTATATTTTCTAATGATACTATAATCTCGTTTGACATTTATATCTTTTTGGAAAATTCTATAAGTTCATCTAGATATTTTGTTGCTACGCCATTCTCAATGGCTCTTTTTGCCATAGCTATGCCCTCAGCTATATCAATCGCCTTGCCATCAACAAATAGTGCGAATGCAGCGTTTATAAGCACGGCATCTAGTTTGGCTCCACTCTCTTTGCCACTAAAAATATCTCGGATAATTGTAGCATTATGTACGGCATCTCCACCCAATATATCTTCTGGTTTTGATAGGGTAAAGCCAAGCCCTTCTGGATCTATCTCTCCATGTGAAATATACCCATCTTCTACAAATGCAAAAGCTGTTTTTGTGGACACAGATATCTCATCTGTACCATCAAGGCTACTTACTACAAATGCTCTTTTTACCTTAAGCTCAACTAATGCATTGGCAACTGGCTCAATAAAAGACTCATCAAATACACCAATTAAATATTTATTAACCCCAGCTGGATTTGCGAGTGGTCCTAAAATATTGAATATTGTGCGATGAGGAATAGATTGACGAATTGGCATAATATGTTTCATAACTGGATGATGATTTGGTGCAAACATAAAACAAAAATTCATCTCTTCAAGCATTTTAGCTTGTTGCTCGAGACTCAAATCAAGCCTAATCCCAAGAGCCTCTAAAGCGTCAGCCGAACCTGATTTGCTAGTTACGCTTCTGTTTCCATGTTTTGCTACTACACAACCCATAGATGCGAGTAATAAAGAAACTGTTGTAGAGATATTAAATGTCCCACTTTTATCTCCACCAGTACCAACAATGTCTATTGCTTTATCTTGCAATTCTTGACTTATTGGTAATTTTATAGAGTATTCACGCATAAGTCTAGCAGCTGTTGCTATCTCACTGGATATCTCACCCCTATCATGCAAAGCAACCAAAAAATCTCTAGCCTCTTCATTTGATAGTTCGTTATTAAAAAGCTTTTCAAATTCAATTTGTGTCTTCATCTTCATTCTCCTTTATGGATATACTTTTTGTTTCTTTAGAGTATAGTTCATTTTGGCTTTTTGAAATAGTTTTTGTGGCAGGAATTGCTAATACTTCATAAAATTTATGGCTTTTAAGATACTCAATCCTGATTTCATCACCAACTGATACATTTTTTGATGGCTTAGCCTCAATATCATTAATGAACACAACACCATTTCTAACCATATCAACAGCTACAGTTCGTCTTTTTATGATATTTACGCTACTTAGCCACTTATCTATTCTCAAGTTTAACCTTTACAGCATTGGCTTGTCGTTTGCACATATTCAAGCAATAGATATGAAGCATCAAGACAACCTCTTTTTGCTGATTTTTTTAAAATAGAAATTGCTTTTTCAACATCTTGTTCTACTCCAAGTCCATCAATATAATGTCGTGCTAGCATATACAGAGCATCTGAATCGTTATTATTTTTAATCATCTCATTGTATAACTTGAGTGAGACATCATATCTATCTTCATTAAATGCAATATTTGCCAAAGTTTCTATGTCATCTATTTTTTGTTTCTCCATTATACTCTCCATTTTTAGAGCTTAAATGTCTCTTGTGCTTTTTGTGCCAAAGCAAGTCCCACAAAAGACAATTCACCATCTACTATCATACCATCTTTTTGTAATACTAAAACTATTTCATTGTACTCATCCAAGCTCATGGCTTTAGAATCACTTAAAATGTTTCCAACATCGACTATGCTTTCACCAGCTTCTTTGTACATTAGTGACATCAACACAACCTGTGTTAAAAGCTCGTTATCCTCTGACATTTTAGTGTAACTCACTATTTAATTTTACTTCTCTTGTGCTTCTTCTAGCTTCACTATCACCAGTCATAGAGTTGTGTCTGTAGTGAATACCATGCAATCCTTGAAGCTCACTACCTTTAAAGGTTGTTTTATTTTCTAGCTTTATATTTGGATTTGCAACTTGAATTTTCTCTAATTCAAGTGGTGCAATTTTAATTTTTGTTCCAGCAAGCACTGTCATGCCCGCATCCACAATACAGCCATCACCAAGTGGAATTCCAGTAACTGAGTTTGCCCCAAGAAGTGTATTTTCACCTATACTAATAGGATTTCCATCTGTACCGCTAAGTACACCTAGGATACTAGCTCCACCACCAACATCACTACCAGCTCCTACTATTGCAGAGCTTGATATTCGCCCTTCTACCATAACCGCACCTAGCGTTCCTGCATTAAAGTTTATATATGATGCACCTGGCATTACAGTAGTTCCAGCTGCGAGTTGAGCTCCCATACGCACTCGACTTGCTTCAAGTATACGAGTGTTATCAGCAGGAATGATATGCTGTAAATATCTAGGGAATTTATCAACACTATCTATCAATGGATAAGTTCCTGTGAGCTTTAGAGTTATCTCATGCTCTCTTAGATATTCAAGCTCATATGGTGTATTTCCTACCCATGCTACATTACTAAGCACACCAAAGGCACCGTTTAGATTAACACTTCTAAGTGCTGCTTTTGATGTTGAGAGCGCATATAATTTTAGATAAACTGCCTCTACGCTTTGTGGATTTGTATCTTCAAACAAAAATACAATCTTAAAATTTGAACCAAGTGTCGCCATTGAACTTAATGTTTTAATTACTTGTACATTTAGGTGTGCATCACCTTTTGCTTCATCCAAATATGGAGTAAAAGCACTAAGTGCATTTTTTACAAACTCATCATTCACTGAAGCTACAAATTCACTACCACTAAAATCAACAGCTCGTTTTGATGACTCAAGTGCAGCTATAAAAATAGCTGCTGAGCCATAATTTTCTTTCCAATTGATAATAGGAAAACTAGCTTGCAAAATTTTATCAGCATTTTTCTGACCCCTGTCAACTCTACAAATACCAAATGCTATTGGCTCTTTGTATCCTGCAATTTTTTTTGTATTCTCTACTAATGCTTTAAAATTATCTGTTGTTACTATGTTGTTTATCATATATTGATACTCCGTATTTTCTTTTTGTTATTATACAAGGTTTTATTTAAGATGTCTGAGATTATGTCGCTTGAATTAATCATCCACCCTTAGTCTTTGTTCTATTTGGGCTATCTTTTGTTGCTAAAACTTGTTTTTCTATAACATCAATCATTAGTCCAGCTATATCTTTCCCACTAGCTCTCTCTATTCCTTCTAATCCAGGAGATGAGTTTACCTCCATAATCAAAGGTCCTCTGCTTGAGCGAAGCAAATCAACACCACAAACATTTAAACCCATTATTTTAGCTGCCGCAATGGCTGTTCTTCTCTCTTCTGCTGTGATTTTTACTAATTGTGCAGAACCACCTCTATGTAAATTTGAACGAAATTCACCCTCTGCTCCTTGCCGTTTCATTGCAGCCACAACTTTTCCGTCTATCACCAGACATCTGATGTCAGCACCTTTGGATTCAGCTATAAATTCTTGTATCATAATATTCACGCTTAGACCCATGAATGCCTGAAGAACAGATTCTGCTGCTTTTTCAGTCTCCGCTAAAACTACACCTATCCCTTGTGTGCCTTCAAGTAGCTTTATTACAAGAGGTGCACCTCCAACTTCTTTTATAAGATCAGGTATATCATCAGGATTTCTAGCAAATCCAGTCACTGGCATTCCAATACCTTTTCTTGAGAGTAGTTGCATACTTCTTAGCTTATCTCTTGACCTTGATATGGCAACAGATTCGTTTAATGGATAGACTCTCATCATTTCAAATTGACGCAAAACAGCGGTACCATAAAATGTCACTGATGCACCTATTCTTGGTATTACTGCATCTATATCGTTTACCAATTCACCTTTGTAGTGTATTGTTGGATTTTTAGATGTTACATTCATATAGCACTTTAGGTGGTCAAGGACAACTACCTCATGACCCCTTGCCTCTGCAACCTCTATTATTCTTCTTGTAGAGTACAGTTTTTTGTTTCTTGATAGTATTGCTATTTTCATCTTTTACTCCTAATTATGATAATAATTTTGCATTTTGATATGATAGATTTGGATCAACTACAAATTCGTACTCCATTGCTCTTCTACCTAACAACATTGGGAATCTCATTGTATCTCTATTGGTAAGTGTTATCTCTATATCTTGGGTTGTATCACCTAAAATCATCTTTGTTTTTATAACATATCTCATTGTCTTGTTACCGTCCGAGCTAGTGACTACTCTCTCGTCAAAGACGACTGCTTCACAATGTGAAACAGCAGTCAAATCTCCATATATTGGATGAATTCCAAATCTAACCATTTTTTTACCATCATGTATAAAAGAATCAACATAAAAAGCATGTAATGCTGATGTTTTAGCACCAGTATCCACTTTGCACTTCATCTTTTCTATTCCAAGGTCAGGCAAAGATATCCACTCCCTCCAGCCCAATAATCGTTTTTTTATCACTGTTTTACCTTATTATTTTTTCATTTCTGATTATATCTAAAATTATATATCTAATTTCCTAAAGTGACAACGAGGTCAAGAATTAATTTTACTCTTCAAAAATGATAATATCATAGCGACTAGTAGCGACAATAGCTTTGCTAGTATGCACTGAGCCTTGTCGATTGGTACGACTAAGTTCATCACGCAAATTACCAACCTCACTTTTAAGTTCATCTATTTGTGATTTTAACTGCAATATTACATCAACTCCTGCTAGATTTACACCCATTTGACGAGTTAATCTAAGTATTAGCTTCATTTTATCGATGTCTCGCTGTGAATATAGACGAATTTTACCTTGTGTTCGTGAAGGCTCCAATAATCCCTCTCTCTCATATTGACGAAGAGTTTGCGGATGAATATCAAGTAGCTGGGCTACCACAGAAATAAGATAAACAGGTTCATCAAAACTATGCATCATAATCCTTTATAATTTTTCTTTCATAAGTTCACGAAGCTTACTATCTATGCTATCAACATCTGGTAGTATGATATTGGAAACCAAAAATAAATCACCTCTAAGAGCAGTTTTTCTATCAACTACACCCTTGCCTTTTAGTCTAAATCTCTGTGAATTCTTTGTATTTTGTGGAACTTTTAGAGATACTGTTTTTTCAGGAGTTTCAATCTCAACTGTGCCTCCAAAAAGTGCATCCTTGAGTGACAAATCAAATGTCTTATAGAGATCATCTCCTTTGCGCTCATAGGCACTTGATGTTGCTATGTCAATTTTTAGTATTAAATCACCGACTTGTCCTTGGAAATTTTTTCCTTTTCCACGCACACGCATACTCTCGCCACTTTTTATACCTGCAGGGATTTTCATATCAAATGTAGTACCATTGGCATTCACAGAGTGGGTGCCGCCAACGATAGCTGTGATAAAAGGCACCGTAATAGTAGATTGAATATCCAAATCCATACCCCTGCTACCACCAAATCCACCTCCGCCACCAAAGCCACCAAATCCGCCACCGCCACCAAACATGCTTCGTAAAATCTCATCTAGATCCACGCCACCACCTTGACCTCGTGCGAAATCATGGAAATTTTGACCACCAAACATAGAATCTCCATGCTGATCGTATTGGGCTTTTTTCTTCTCATCGCTCAATACTTCGTACGCAGCATTAATCTCTTTGAATTTTTCTATTGCTTCTGGGTCTTTATTGATATCAGGGTGGTATTTTCGTGCTAGTTTTCTGTATGCTTTTTTAATCTCCTCAGGAGATGCACTCTCGCTCACTCCGATGGTTTCGTATAAACTTTTTGCCATAATTTAAAATCCTCAATTCTTCTTTAATAATTATTTTAATTATATCAGAATAGTTGAGCCTTTGTCAATCAACTTTGATGAGTTCTTGGAGTTAAAATAAGGTTTTAATGCATATTCTAGATTTACCATAGATGGTACTTTGACTGCTTACACATGAATGACAGTTTATTTTATTCTCCATCACTTCATAGACTATTATATACTGGATATTTATCCTTCTTGAATATAAGCCATCAAGATTTCCCACTGGCTTCTCATAAGGTGGTGGATTTTGAAATGGATTTATACTGATGATTTTGATAAGCTCTTTTACTTTTTTATCCAACTTTGCACTTGTTAGATTTTTTGCATCTTTGAGTGCAAATTTGCTATACAAAATATCATACTCTTCTACCACTAAATATCTTTGCTAAATTCACTTTTCTGAGCATTTTTAGACTCTATGAGCGAAGATAAAACATTTGGCATAAAGTTTATATATAAGGTTTCCTATATGGCGTTCCAGTCTGCTTCTGAAATCATTACAGCATTATTTCTCTTGCCTGTGATAAGTATAGGCTGATGTAACCCTGCTGTCTTGTCCATTAAATTATATATATCCACTCTTACTTGACTTACTGACATTACTTTTGTCATTTTTAGACTTTTTTGTAATTTTAGATATTATATGAATATTGTACGGTTTGTCAAAGGATTTTTAAATGATTAATACTTTTTCATCGCCAACAATCCAAAGTCTAAACCTAGCACGAGAAATAGACACATATAACATTTTTTCACTCATATTCGAGGAATCTAATACCCATAAAAAAATTATCTTGGATTCAAGACCTTTAAATCTTTTGGCTGTTTCTACTAATACTTTTGATTGAGGAGAAAATTCTTTAAAAGCCCATATTTTACTATTCTTCGTCTTCTCTAATAGTTCTTGTGCTGTGTTAAAATTATCCATTACAATCACTGCTATATCTTTTGGTTTAATATCTTCCTTATGGATTAATTCAGCTACTTTTTTATCAATTTCAAGAGCTTGTTGTTCAAGTGAACCTTTAACTATATACTGAGTTGCTTCACCGTCTATGTTAGGTGCTTCAATCTCTTCTCCTTGATAATATTGATATGCCAATTGGTGTATAGGCTTAGTATTTCTACAATTATCAAATAAATACAATGGCTCACTATTAATAGGAAGCTCATCCGTTGAAGTATATATAGCTTGATTTCCATCTTGAAAAATATATAATTTAGTATCACTGTTTCTATCTCTTAACTCTTCTATAGCTAGCCAATATTCATCTTTAAAATCTTGTCCTTCATCTACAATAATCACATCATATGTAATAGGAGAAATATCATAACTTTCCGTTAATGCATCAGGCATCCAAACATTAAATTTATCTTCGTTAGGATAATTTATTGCTGATTCTGCTAGTAAATTCCTATAAGTATCAGTTTTAACTTGCTTTATTCTCCAATTACAAAATTGATGAAAATTCATAGAGTGTAAATTTTCAATTCCGTGTGATTTTACTTTTAAAAACTCCCCTAATTTTTCATTATAACAGAGAAATAAAACCTTTAATCCCTGATTAGCTAAAGTTTGAGCATGGTCTAAAGCCAATATGGTCTTACCTGTTCCTGCTCCTCCTTCAATAATTGCTTCTTTTCTTTTTCTTAATTGTCGAAGTATACTTTTTTGCTGATTTGTCAGAATAATTTGTTGCTCAATTTCAGTTTCAATTTTACTTGCAAGGGATTGCTGGATGCTTACTTGTTTTCCATATATTTGACTAGCTATATTAACTCCACTAGCTTCTAATGGATTATAATTTGGTTGCTCTCCTGACCAATATTGAAATATTGAAATAATCCAAGTCTTTAAATCACTTAATTTATCACTTCCTCCTAAAATATTATTAGGGATTGCAGGATTTGATAAAGCGTTAATATTTGATATATCAGGAAATAATGCTCCATGAGCTATTAAAATGTTTTTTTTTCCTCTATCTGCTAAGTGATTTCGTATCTCATATTTCGCATCTTTAGCTTGACTTAAAGGATTTTTTATTTCATGTTTATTTTGATATTTATCTATAGAATACCATTGCCTAATTTGCTCATCATATTCTATTCCTCCACCTTTCACTTCAATAACTAACACTCCATATTCAGGAGCAAATATTACGAAATCAGCTTCTCTGTCTCCATGACTATTATATGATGATGTTTTTTTTACAAACTCTAAAGAGTGAATAACTAACCAATTATCTGGTAACTGTTCATATAATGCTTTGTAAACTTTTTGTTCTGACTTTGGTTCAATTTGAGATATTTGAGTATCTGTTAATTTTGGTATAATATTTGCCATTATAGTTTCTTCCATGATTTATTAAACTTTTTTTTCTTTATTTCTTTTCCATTTTCTAAAATTACATCAACTTGAAAAAAAACTCCTCTTTGTTTTACATTAGTAACTACACATATAATCATTGTTCCTTCAATCTCTAGCTCATACTTATCATTAATCTTTGGCACATGATTCTCTATCTTCTCTGGCTGATAAGCAAGTTGCTTCCAACTGTTATCAAACATAAATCTATTAGCTTCTAATATGGGATTTTTAAATTGATAAACTTTAGTATTATCTGTATTGATATTTTCCACTACAAATAACCACCATTTATCTTTTTCTTTTTGAGCAAACTCAAGTTGATGCTCTGTAATTCCCACTCCACCTTCTCCCCATTGCCCTGTTAATGTTTTAACTTCTATATATCGAATTATTTGTCCATTTATATCTATTTCATATATATCAAAACCTTTATTATTTACTTGTGCTTTTTTAAAAGAATTATTTTTTGAAAGAAGCAAGGTTTCTTTTTGAGCTAAAATATAGTTTTCTCCTCTATCCCCTATCTGTTTAGCATTTTCTCTTTGGCTTTTATTTTGTTCTTCATTTATTTCTTTTTCTTTTCCAACATATACAGGTTTTCTGTCATTTGGACTTACAATTTTTTTATTGTTATTACTTGAAGAAGAATTAGTATAAGACTGATTTCTACCTCTACTATTACTACTTGAAGGATACTTCGTATTTTGTCTTTGACTTTGAGATGAAGTTTTGGGTTGAATAGGTGGAGCAATTTCACCTTTGGATTCATTATGATTTTCTGCATAGTTTTCTTCTTGCTTTGTTGAAGCATCATAAACAATCTCTTCATCAACTTGTTCAGTATTAGAATTTGAAAATAAAGATACTGTATCGTCTATTTCAAATTCTTGAGGTAAATCTATGACTTTTTTCTTATTTAAAAAATCGTGTATTTCCTCTCTGTTCATTTGATTTCTTAAGATTCTTTCAATCCACCCAAAACTATCTCTTGATAAATTTTTTGTATCACAAATATACTTTGCTATGATTTCTATCATATCATCTTCATTATCTTGTTCAAAAATATAAAATTCTCCACCATCTTCATAAGTAGTTTCATTACTTCTAAATAAAAAATTATCTTCTATAGAATATTCAATAACTAATTTACTAACAAAAGTTAAATTTGAAGGTAATACATTATGTAAAATAGACTCATCTATTCCATCCTCCTTTATCTTCTTTTCATGATATAAAAGTCTCAATATAGCTTCTTTAAAAGAGTCATTTTGCATGATATTTACAATGTCATGACTACTTTCACATTCTACATAATCATAAATTTTAGAAGTATAGTTTTGACTCAAAGATAATACCTCTAATCTCCGTGCTAATCGTTCAAATTGAGTTTGACAAAATTGTAAATTTTCATTTTTATCTGTAGCATTTTTATATGCAGGTAAATCATTTATGTATAATTTAGAAGATAAAACTAGCTGATTGTATCCAGTCAAGAGAGGTAATTCATCATAAATAAGATTTTCATCTTCTTTTTGAATTTCATTAACTAATGCTCTCGCATCTTTTAACTGATTTGAATTTAAATTTTGCTCTTCTGGCAATTTTTTAAGTAGTTCTATTAAAAAATCAAAAATTGGTTTTTCCTGTACCCCAAGTAAAATTAAACCTTTGGCTAAATTTGATTCTGTGTCATTTCCAACTAAACTACTCCAACTATAAATATCTGTCAAATTAATTTCATTTTGATAAACATACTTTGGAGCAATCCATTGATTATTAATTAATATAGTTTTCTCTTCTATATTAAAACCAATTGTTTCATCTTTGAATCTTCTACCTATATATTTATAAATTTCTTTAGCATAATTAACCACTTGTCCATTATTAGGTGAAAGTTTTATAAGCTCTCGAAAGCTTTCAAAAAAGGACTCATTTGGAATGCTTGTTATTATCCCTAACTTTTCAGCCATATCCTTTTCGCTATAACTACTCTTTTCATCTTTTTTACCAAGATTAACACTTCTATCTAGAATATGATAGTATCCACCAGCGATTTTTAAATCATCATATAAGATTAGTTCATTTGCTATTTTCAACTCAGTATAGTTATGTTTTGGTTTTAATAAATCTTTTACTTCTTCGACAGGATACCAAGCATATTTTGCCAAAGTGTCTAAAATATTTAGTTGCTCAAATATTTCAAAATTATTTGCAATATAGTTTAATAATAAAATAGCATCTTTTTTACTATTTTCTTCAATTATTTGCTTTACTCTGTCTTCTATATGTTGTGCTAGTATTAGAGAAGAAGCCCCTAAATCTTTCAAAAAAATAACCCAATTTTCTTGCGTTTTTTCATCCTCAAAACATATAGGTTTATATCGATTATCGCTTAATATATTTGGTAGTTCAATTGTAGGTGTATAAAGTTCTGATGCTTTGTATAAATTTTCTATATTTAAAAAGCTGGGGATGATATTTGCATTTTTTAACCTACTAATCGTATTATCTTCTATTACTTCTTTTATCTTATTCCACTCTATGGCTAACCATTTTAAAGTTTCCTTTTTATCATTTATATTATCACTGTTTTCTAAAAAAGGAATAATAATCTCTTGAATATAGCTATCAATATTTTGCTCAGTAAATCCCATTTTTTTATAAAGTTCGTAAAGATTAGTGTTTTTTTCTACAGATATAATTTCATATTCGCCTTCAAGACTTTTTATATGTTTTGGTGGTGCGAAATTCGTTGGTAAAAATAGTTTTGTATCGGTCTTTTTATTATAGATATTATCTGTTACAGTTTCAACAAACGGCATAGAGTTTAAAGTTAATTTTTCATATTCTGACAAATCTTCAAACCAAGTTATATCTTCTGTCAAAATATCAATCAAATATTCTCTGGTCTCTTTTTTCTTAAAAAATTCAAAACTATTCAGCAGTAAAAGATGCTGAATTAATGTATTTGCTGTCAATTGCGTGATAAGCCCATCATATTTTAAAAGAGGTTTATATATCTCAATATAATCATGATGAACAATGTTCATTTCAATTTCTTCTAAATAGACTAAATTATTTTCAATATCTTCATCTCTTGACATATAAGGGGAATAATTTTTTATATCACTTTGTAATGTTTTGTACTGACCATTTTCCTGATAAACTATTTGAAGTTTTTTGATTTCATTTTTTGCTTCATCATATTCTTCTTTATTGGAGTCAACGATTAAATCAACAACTTCTTTAATCCATTC
The DNA here is from genome assembly GCA_002412865.1 of Sulfurovum sp. UBA5198. Taxonomy (GTDB): domain Bacteria; phylum Campylobacterota; class Campylobacteria; order Campylobacterales; family Sulfurovaceae; genus BN30871. Next base: position 99,505 of record DHVW01000001.1, on the reverse strand, counting down.
TTTGGAAAGTGTTAACTTTTCCCAATAGTCTTGGATAGATAAAAGTTTGATTTGATTTTTCAAGGTTGGCTGGAGCCAACTACTTGGTAAAGTATCATATTTTTCAATTGAATCTACTAATTCTGTATCAAGAAATAAATGTTCCATATCTTGAAAAAGTCTTAGATTTGGATTTTTATCAAATAATGTATCTGAACCAATTTTATATATACTTCTATTTAAAGTTAATTCAAGAGGTAATCCATCGAGTAAATTATAATCTTCTCCATTATCAGCACAATATTTCAAGATTTTTAAAAACCACTCTTTTTTACTCAACATAGCTATAGGCACTTTATCTATAGATACAGGAAACTCCACAGTGTTTGATTCTATACTTAAATAATCTCTTATATAGCCTGATGTAATTTCAGTTAATTCAATACCTATATTTTCAAAATTGTCAATAATATATTTTTGAGGTTTTGGAAGGATAATAGAAAAATGTTTCTCAAATGCATTAAGTAAGATTTCATTTTTTTCATCTTTAAAATAGTGTAAATTTATTTCTTTTGGAGAGAACCATTCTTTTTTTTCTTTATAGATTGTATAGAAACATTTCAAGTCGGATATATTTTTATAAAATCCTTTAATAAGCTCATCATTTAATGTAAATTCTGTCTCTTTAGCCCAAAAAGTATAATGGCTATTTTGTTCTATTTTTAAATAATCAATAAGTAATGCCCATGTTTTAGAAACTCCCTCTTCGAGTAGAAGTTTATTCCATAACACTAAAGTTTCTTTATTATCACTACTTCCACTACTTGTAATTTCTGTCCTTTTCGGATTTAAATCAAACCAACCATGAATATGAACAGGATAATTTGATTTAATTGGTAATGGTAAAAAGGTAAAAAACTTACTTTCATTTTTTATAGGTTTATTTTTATCATCTATCTCAACAGCTACCCCTACCCAAGGTAAAACTTTTCTAGGGTTTGGAGTAATTTTCAAAACTTTTTTGGCTTGTTGTATCAATGAATTATTGTTACCTCTTAGCAATCCATTGATAACAGCAAATTTTTTCTTTTCCTGCGAATATTGTGTTCCATTTCTATCAAAATATTGAATTTCAAAATGATGTTTATAAGTAAAAAGTGGCAACTCATTACCATGTGATTCCCACCTTTCGCAAATCTCGATGGGGCTACCATGAAACTCTTTTTGTATTATATTGTTGTACTTTTCAAGCTCATCTTTATTTTCTGTTTTAATATCTAAATGGACTGTTTTTTTACCGTCTTCACTAATTTCTTGTAGAATAAGTCTATGAACATGCCTAAGAAATAATAAATTATCTACATTATTTTTCCATTCATCAACCCACTTTAAGAAATCTTCAAATGTAAATATTTCATTACTTATTTGACTCTCTTTTGAAGTTATTTCATCTCTTAGAGGTAGTCTAAATATAGTTCCTTCAAAATTTTCATCGATTACATCATTAAAAGTATCTAACCATTCACTTATCTCTTGAGAATCGATATAATTCCATCCCTGAATACTTTTATTTTTTGCTTTGCTTACAGCAGTTCGCTGAACATCAAACCAATAAGCTCTACTGTTTGAAACAAAACTAGGATGATCAGAAATACTAAAACTAGAACTAAAGCCTTGACCAAATCTACCAGTAGAATCAGCTTCCTTTGTTTTACCTTGAGCACTTATTTTCACTATACTTTTAAAATCTTTTTCTTTAAATTGTGAATTATTTTGTAATAAAAGTGCATTAGTATTTGCTACTTCAAAATCTGTAGAATTCAATTTTAAATATTGTTGCTTATCAAATGTAACTATTAATTCTGTAGCACCAGAATCATCTGCATTTTGAAGATATTCTTTAAGAATAGAATCTTTATCATATCCATCAATTAAATCTCTTATTCTTGGTATTAAATCTTCTTCATAATCTATTTCAAAAGATGACACAGTATTCCTTTTGTTTTATGACATAACTTAATATTTATCAAACCATTATTCGAATGTATTAATGATATCATTTTAAAGATAAAATTACATCTTCTAATGTAAAAAGTGTCTAATACCTGTAAAATAGATAGATATACCATGCTCATTAGCAGCACCAATGACTTCATCATCTCGTACACTTCCGCCTGGCTCGATTATAGCTTTTATTCCAGCTTCAGCTGCTGCGTCCACACTATCTCTAAATGGGAAAAATGCTTCACTAGCTACAACAGCACCACTAACATCAAGCCCCATATTTATAGCTTTTTTCAAAGCACATTGCGACGCATCAACTCTGCTTGTCATGCCCATACCCACAGCCACCATAGCTGAATTTTTGACATAAACAACGCAATTTGATTTAGTTAGACTTGCTATTTTCCACGCTATCTCCATATCTTTCATCTCTTGCTCGGTTGCCTTTAATTGCCCTTTTTGCTCGGCATTTGAAACTTCGTTGGCACTTACTTTATCACTATTTTGATAAACAAATCCACCTTCTATGTGTTTAAAATCCACGGCATCACTTGGATTCATTAAATGAGTTGTATTTTGCGAGAATACTTTTAATCGTTTTTTAGCGCTAAATAATTCTAATGCTTTTGGTGTAAATCCAGCTGCTATGACGACTTCTAAGAACATCTCATTCATTTTACTTGCTAACTCTTCATCAACTATACCATTAACGGCAACTACACCACCAAATGCTGATATGCTATCACATTTTAGTGCCTCAACATACGAATCAATCAGAGTATCCCTCATAGCAAATCCACATGGATTACCGTGTTTTACAATACATACAGTTGGTGCATCTCCAAAGCTACTAGCTATTTTCAAAGCCCCGTTTACATCTGTTAGGTTATTAAAACTAGCTTCGCCTTGTAGTTGAGTGAAGTGATTATCGAAAAAATTATCAAACTGATACAAAGCACCACTTTGGTGTGGATTTTCTCCATATCTAGTGTTAAATACTTTTTTACCAACTATAAATTGATGGCTACCAAATCCATTGTTGAATTTTTTATTCATATAATTAGCTATCATACTATCATAAGCAGCAGTATGTTCAAATGCTTTTACCATAAGTTCACATCTCAAATCTACACCATTGTTTTTAGAAGCAATCATATCAAGCACACGAGCATAATCACTGCTATCAGTAACTGTATATACACTCTCAAAATTTTTGGCTGCACTTCTGACCATTGCTGGTCCACCAATGTCTATATTTTCTATAATCTCATCAAAATCTTCGGTTCGCTCAATAGTCGCTTTAAATGGATATAGATTTACGCACACTAGGTCAATGCCCTCTACGCCAAGCTCACGAGCTTGAGCTAAATGAGCTTCGTCACCTCTCTTGTGCAAAATTCCACCGTGTATATATGGATTTAGAGTCTTCACTCTACCTTCGAAACACTCAGGAAACTTTGTCACTTCACTGGCTTCTACTACACTTATTCCAGCATCTTGTAATGCCTTATGTGTGCCACCAGTGCTTATTATCTCCCAGCCTAAATCAACCAACCCTTTGGCAAATTCTACTACTCCACTCTTGTCGCTAACGCTTATTAATGCTCTCATATTCTCTCTTTTATAGGTCTTGTTCTATTGTTTGTGCAAATGTATCAAAATATATACTTTGTAGTTTATTAAGTGGCATTTTTATATTATTAAGCACAAAATTACTGCCTTTAACTTCGCCAATACTCACTATGCTAAGTCCAAAATCAATAGCCATTTTGACAATGCTATCTATATTTTCAGGTTTCGCCTCAAGTATCGCCCTGCTTTGCGACTCATCAAATATATTTTTACCATCTCCAAGGTCTACTGCTGTCTCTACTCCAAGTCCAGATAATGCTGACATTTTGGCAATAGCGATAGCTAATCCACCCATACTCAAATCTTTTGCACTCTGTAGGAGTGATTTTTTGTTAGCTTCTATGACAAGCTCCCATAGTCTAAGCTCGGCTGTGTAATCAATAGATTTCAAATTACCAGTTGTTTCTCCGAATAGCTCTTTAACATAAAGTGAGCCACCAAATTCACCAGTAGTTTGTCCTACTAGTAACAGTATGTTTCCTTCGGCAGTAAATGAGCTTTTTAATACTTTTTCGCAGTCATCATTCAGTCCCACCATTGCAATAGCAGGAGTAGGATAAACACTCACACCATTAGTCTCATTGTATAATGATACATTACCACTAACAACTGGTGTGGTTAGCTCGTTACAAGCCTCTTTTATACCCTCACAACATTGTGCAAATTGCCACATAACTTCTGGATTTTCTGGATTTCCAAAATTAAGACAATCTGTAATTGCCAAAGGTCTAGCACCACTCATTGCAACATTTCGCCCACTCTCAACAACAGCTAATGCTGCACCGATATATGGATTGATATAGCAATATCTTGGGTTACAATCGCTACTCATTGAAATAGCTTTATCATTTTGTTTTACTCTAATTACGCTACTGTCCAAGCTCCCAGGGCGTTTGATTGTGTTTGTTTGCACCATTGAATCATATTGGTTATATATCCATGATTTGTCTACAATTTCAAGCGAAGAGATAAGTTTTTCAAATGCTTCTTGATTATCTACTTGTGGATAGCCTGAAATATCTTTTGCATTTACTTCATCTAGATAAGCTGGTCTCATAGTAGGTCTATCAAGAATTGGTGCTTCTTCACTCACTGGAGCTATTGGCATATCTGCACACTTCTCACCATGCCAAAAAAGCTCCATTCTGCCAGTGTCAGTAACTTCTCCTATAACAGCACAATCTAAATCCCATTTGTGAAAAATATCAATAATAGCTTGTTCACTACCTTGCTTGGCACATATCAGCATTCTCTCTTGCGACTCACTTAACATAAAGTCATATGGAGTCATTCCTTCTTCTCTTGCTGGAACTTTATCAAGATGCATAATTAAACCAGCACCTGTTTTACCAGCCATTTCAAAAGATGAACTTGTAAGCCCTGCTGCACCCATATCTTGGATACCAACCACATGGTCAGTTTTAAATAGCTCCAAACATGCCTCAAGCAGAAGTTTTTCTGTAAACGGATCTCCAACTTGAACTGTTGGACGAAGTGATTTACTCTCTTCTGTGAAACTATCACTACTCATAACGGCCCCACCAAGTCCATCTCTACCAGTTTTTGAACCTACATAGATAACTGGATTTCCAAAACCTTTTGCAACACCAAGAAAAATATCTTCATGTTTTACAAGACCCAACGCAAAAGCATTGACTAATATATTACCATTATAACTCTCATCAAAACTTACCTCGCCACCTATTGTAGGTACGCCCATACAGTTGCCATAACTTCCAATACCATCAATTACACCACGAACTAAATGTCTTTGATATTTACTGTTTTCATCACTGTTTTTTATATTTCCAAATCTAAGTGCATTTAAGTTAGCAACAGGTCTAGCGCCCATAGTAAACACATCTCTAAGTATTCCACCTACACCAGTTGCAGCACCCTGAAATGGCTCAATAAAGCTTGGGTGATTATGACTCTCCATTTTGAAAACAGCAGCCATACCATCTCCAATATCAATAACACCAGCATTTTCTCCAGGTCCTTGGATCACCCATGGTGCTTTAGTTGGAAAGCCATTCAGATACTTTCTGCTTGATTTGTAAGAGCAGTGTTCACTCCACATTGCTGAAAATATTCCCACTTCAACTATATTTGGTTCACGACCCAATATTTCTTTAATATTTGTATAATCTAGTTGGCTTAATTTGTGTGATTTTAGTACGCTATCTATATTTTTTAATTGTGACATAAAATTTGTTTCCTTGTGGGGTATAAAAATAAGTTAGTTATTATATTTAAAAAGTGCTAAATAAGCGATGAAATAGTGGCTTAAATCATCACTTATATGTTTAAATAGTTCTTCTAAATTCAGGATATGCTTCAACTCCACATTCGCTAACATCAAGGCCTTGCATTTGATCTTCATCAGATGATCTAAATTCAAAAATCTTATTTATGAGATAAAGAGATAGGAAAGATAGCCCAAAGGACAATACGCCAATCACAATAATGCCTTTCATCTGCTCAAGTAGTGAAATATCAAGGATAAAAATACCAACTGCTAAAGTTCCCCATATACCATTTACCAAGTGCACAGACAAAGCTCCCACGGGGTCATCAATTTGCATTTTATCAAAAAGAGGAATTGCTATAATAACCAATATACCACCAATACCACCAATAGCCAATGATTGTATAGTGCTAAATAAATCAGCACCAGCTGTAATAGCTACCAAGCCACCCAAGGCACCATTGAGGATCATAGTTATATCAAAAAGTTTGTATCTAATATATATAAAGATACCAGCCGTTAATGCTCCAGCCAGTCCTGCAGTGTTTGTATTAAAGATGGTCTTAGCAACGCTATCGGCTAACTCTTTTGTTGCAATTCCACCCACAGAGCCACCATTAAATCCAAACCAGCCTATCCACAAAAGCAAAGCACCTAGTGTTACAAGTGGAATATTAGAGGCTGGAATTACTCTAATTTTACCATTTATATATCTACCTTTTCTAGCTCCAATTATTAATATTGCAGCTAACAAAGCCCAGCCACCAGTAGAGTGAATTACTGTCGAACCTGCCAAATCATGCATATTTAGATCTAATATTGTATCTTTTAGAAGATCAGAACCCCATGATATATTAACAATAAATGGATATATTAATGCACCCATCACTATTGTAAAAATTGCAAGTGGAAATATATTTGCTCTTTCTCCTACTCCACCACTCATGATGTTCACTGACTTACCCACAAATGCCATCTGAAACATCACAAAAGCATATGAACTCATAGTCGTGATTTGTGTATCTCCAAAAGCTATATTGTAACCAAGGAATATAAATACAAGCGAGGCTATGACATATATCATCACATTCACTGTCAAAACACTTGTTACATTTTTTGTCCGCACTATCCCAGCCTCTAGCATTGCAAAACCTGGGACCATAAGGATTATAAGTGTAGTAGAAAATATCATAAAGAGGGTGTTAATTATATATGCAGTATCCAATAAAAAGCCTTTGGTTAGAAAATTTTTCTATTATATTATAAATAATTTGGTATTTTTAAAAAAGGCTGCCTATTTTTTAGGCAATTAGAAGTATTGGCTCTTGTCTTAGTAGGAGAATTTGTATCCTCTGCGACGAACTGTGTGAATTACCTGAAAGCCAAGTATGCTTTTTAGTCTTTTTCTTATTTGATTTATGGCAACTTCTACCGTGTTGTCGCTTACATATTCTGGCTCTTCCCAAAGTGCATTAATAATCTCATCTTTTGAAAAGACTCTTTGCTTACGAAGTGCTAGATAAGCCAATATATCAAATGTCTTACCATTTAGTGATACTATTTTTTCATCATACTCTATTTTTTTATTAGAAATATCAATTACTAATTTATCAATATTAATAGTAGTACCAAAAAGATGACGCATATTAGCCAATACTCTTGCAGCGACCAGATCAGGATGTTCACAATTATTACATATTACATCATCAGCTCCAAGGTTAAAGAAAACACCCTGATGTTTTGAATTTTTTGATATGACAATAATTTTTGTCTCATTTTTTTTGCGTTTCACGTCATTTACATATCGCTCTAAAGCAAACTTTGTACCCTCATCTACCACTATTACAAGCTCATAGTGTCTAAAATCTGTAAAATTAGTAGCATCATACATATCTTTTGCATTATCAACTATACATATAAAGTATTTGCTTAGTTCAATCTCTAGTCTTTTGACATATTCGTCTTCAAAACCTATGGTTAATATTCTCATTGTCGGCTTAGCCTTAAGGTGGCAAAATCCATCTCAAAAAAAATGAGAAATTTTCTGCCTTGTTTATTTAAGTAGAGTTATACCTAAATTTAGCTTATTTAAATATAAAAGTAAACTTTTAGTTAATTTTGATATTTTATCTATATTTTTGTTTTTAATGCTCTAATGTAGACTCTTTTGGGGGCTGGATAGCCTTCAATGGTTTTTGTATTATCATTTGGGTCTAGAAAATCTTCTAAACTTTGTCCATCAATCCACTCTGTTTTTCTCTGCTCACTACTATCAGTGACTCGGATATCTAATATTTCAACAGAAGAAAAACCAGCTTTTTTGCACCAATTAATAAGAGCTGAGACGGTCGGAACGAAATATATATTTGGTATTTTGGAGTATCTATCATTAGGCACGAGAGCCAAATCATCACTACCGTCTATCATAAAAGTATCCAGTATCAGCTCTCCACCACTGTTTAGTCCTTTATATAGTGACTTCAAAGTTGCTACTGGGTCACTCCTGTGATACAAAACACCGAGGCAAAATAAAACATCAAATTTATGCTCATAGATACCAAGATGCTCAACACCTAAAAGCTCATACACAATATCACTTTTTACAAAATGGTTAATAAAACTAAATTGCGTAAAAAAAAGTGCGGATGGATCAAATCCTACAAGCTTTGCTGGTTTGTCTTCGAGCATTTTAAATAGATAATATCCATTATTGCACCCTATATCGCCCACTACTTTATCTTTGAGGTTAAAATGTGGTCTTAATAAATTATACTTTATATTACTCTGCCATTCACTATCTATAAAAAGTGAATTGATCTCAAAGGGACCTTTTCTCCATGGCTTCATGGATACTGCTAACTCTTTTATATCTTTTGTCAACTCTTCATTAGTATCAAATGATATAGTTACTTCATCACCTGAAATATCTAATGTCGCTTTAATTTGTGGCAGCTTTTTGATACGCTCCAACAGTGGAGCTATATCTTTGCTATTAAGCATTTTTTGCCTCTGTGTTCTTATGGTGTCTAGGTCGCTCATTTACTTTAGGTATGCTTTGATTATTTTTTGTGTTGCCATTGGTCTATCGTTGGCACCAACTTTTGTATTTTCAATCTTATCAACAGTTGCTTGACCCTTAATAACCTTGCCAAATATTGTATATCCACCGTTCAACCATGGTGTTTTTTCTGTTGTTATAAAAAATTGACTACCGTTTGTATTCTCACCATGATTTGCCATTGCTACAATATATGGCTTATCAAATACCAAATTTGGTGCATACTCATTTTTAAACTCTTTTTTCCATATTGAATCGCCACCCATTCCAGTACCAGTAGGATCACCACCTTGTATCATAAAGTCTTTAATAACTCTATGAAAAATTAATCCATTATAATAACCATTTTTAACATGAGTTGTAAAATTTTGAACAGCTAGTGGAGCAGCACTAGCCATCATTTCTATCTCAATAACTCCAGCATTTGTCTCCAAAACAACTATTTTCGCTTTGGTTGTTACTGCTTTTTTTGGTGTAGTCACAACAGCATTTCCATATACACTCATTCCAATTACCAATAAAACACTAAATAACTTTTTCATATATCTGCCTCACATTTTTTAATTTTTAATTTTTGAAGTATCTCTTCGAAATACTCACCACCAAGTCTGCAAACATCATCATGGAACTCCAAACAAATGGATTGCTTATTTGGTGATTTCACAGATACCCTATCATATATAAATGGTTTTGTATCTACTGAGTTATTTATCTCATCAATTGCAAACAGTATTTGATTTTTAAATTCTATATTATCACCAAACACCAAGCTAAGCATACCATAACGCTCTTCCATTTTCATATGTGCTTTTATCTCTTTTGTACTATACATTTTACCTCGCATAACTTGTTGCTCTTGTTTCCCTGATTACGCTTACTTTTATTTCAGCAGGGTATTGTACCTTATCTTCTATCTCTTTTGCAATCTCTTTGCCTAAAAGCCTAGCTTCATTGTCATTGATCTTAGATGCATTTACAATTACTCGTATTTCCCTGCCTGCATTTATTGCGTACGCTTGTGTCACAAACTCTTTTGATGTCGCTATATCTTCTATGTCTTTAACTCTTCTAGAAAAACTTTCAAGCACCTCTCTTCTTGCCCCAGTTCTAGCAGCACTAAGTGTATCAGCAGCACAAACTGCTGCACATTCGATTGTCAGTGCCTCTTCGTGTCCATGGTGAGCATAGATTGCATTTATTACAACTGGGTGTTCATTATACCGTCTACAGAGATCAACTCCAATATCCACATGCGACCCACCCTGCTCTTGCGTTAGTGCTTTTCCTATGTCGTGTAATATTCCGGCTCTATTAGCAAGCTTCTCGTCTCCACCCATTTCAGCAGCCATCACACCAGCGAGTTTTGCGACTTCAAGAGTATGCGCCAATGCATTTTGTCCATAACTAGCTCGATATTTTAATTTACCAATTAATCTAATCAAATCTTCATGCATAGGCATAAGACCCAAATCCATGACTATATCTCTTCCTTCGCTGTATGTTTTTTTCTCAAACTCTTCTGTAACTTTTGCGTATATCTCTTCTATTTTTCCAGGATGAATTCTGCCATCTCCCACCAAAATCTCAATAACTTCGGTTGCAATAGCCCTTCTATATAGATTAAAGCTACTTATTAGCAATACGCCTGGGGTTTCATCTATAACAATATCAACGCCCAAAATCATCTCAAGGCTTTTGATGTTTCGTCCATCTTTGCCAATAATTCTACCTTTATGCTCATCGCTTGGAAGTGTAACTATGTTTATAAGTCTCTCGCCTGCAAATTCACCTGCAAATCTAGTGGTTGCTTGAGCCAAAATATAGTTTGCATTTTTCTGTGCATCTTCTTTTGCTTTTCGTTCATATTTTCGTACAATTAGTCCTATTTCATTACGACTTTTTTTCTCAACCTCTTTTAGAATAATATCTTTTGCTTCTTTTTGTGTAATAGAAGCTATATTTTCCATCCGCTCCAACATATTATTAATTGTCTCTTGTTTTTGCGTTTCAAGCAAGTCAAGTTTTTGCTCTTTTTCATCTACAAGCTTTGATAATCTGCCAAGCTTAAGCTCTAACTCTCGAAGTCTTGTTTGCTCCAAAGTTGTTAACCTCTTTTGCTCTTCTATCTCTAGTGAACTAACTTTAAGCTCATTTTTAAGCTCTACTTCTCTAGTCTTGATACCTAAATGTGCCTCTTTTAGCATCAAATCAGTCTCGCCTTTTATTACTTTTGCTCTTGCTTTTGCTTCTACTTCAATGTTTGAAAATCTTTTAAATGCATTATGTCGCAACACAAAAAAAGTAATAAAACCTCCAATTAACAATCCAGCAAATGCCAGTATACCGCCTATAAACACCTATTTTTCCTTATTATATCCATACACTCTGCGTTGGCAAAATATCATAGTTATCAGTTATTATCTTTTTATTTATAAGTAGTTCTCTACTAATAAATATACTATTTTTTATATTTTTTTGTTCTTTTTCAAAAAATCTATCATACATTCCTTTTCCAAATCCAACTCGACGACCAGTCAAGTCAACACCTAAAATTGGAACTATTGCTAAATCTATTTTGTTATTTCTAATTTGTTTTGAGTCGTGTGGTTCTTTTATGCCAAATTTTTTCTTTTTCAAAGGCAATCTGTATTTTACCAATCTAAAGCTTTCATGCTCCATAAATGGCACCAAAACTATCTTTTTTTCTCTTCTTAGTCTATTTATCAAAGGTAAAATATCAACTTCTGTACAAATAGGTATGTATGCTAAAATGATATTGGATCTGCTTTTGACAATTAATCTATATATCTTGTTAAGTAGATTTTTATCAATAGCTCTTCTTTGTACAAATTGGCTTAACTTTTGCAATCTCACTTTGCAATATGTTCGAAATTCTACTTTAGTATTGTATTTTTGTATTTTTTTGGAAGTCATCATAGGATATAATATCCAAAAATATATCAAATCAGAAGCAAAGTAGGCATAAATATGTTCAATTTTATCAAAAAAGCATTCGGTAAAACTGGTGAAGCTATCCAAGAGATAGTGCCAGTAAAACAAAAAGATATCACAAAAGAGCAGTTTGAAGAGATTTTACTAGAATCAGATGTTAATTATGAACTTATAGAGAGATTACTGGATTCAATGCCATCAACAATCAATAGAATTCAAGCATATAATTCACTAATTTCTATTTTCCAATACAGCATAACATACAAAGCTCCATTAGTATCACCATTTGTAGAGATGATAATAGGCGTGAATGGTGCTGGTAAAACAACTACTATTTCTAAACTTGCAAAAATGTATACTAATAATGGAAAAAGTGTTATGCTTGGAGCTGGAGACACATTTAGAGCAGCGGCGATTGAACAGCTAACGCTTTGGGCAAATAAGCTTAATATTCCAATCGTATCCTCTAAACAAGGAGCAGATCCATCAGCTGTAGTATATGACGCTATAAGTTCAGCAAAGGCAAAAAAAATCGACAATCTAATCATAGATACAGCAGGACGACTACACACTCAGACAAATCTAGCAGGTGAACTACAAAAGATGTTGCGAATAGCAAATAAAGCCATGGAAGGGGCTCCACATAGAAAACTTTTAGTTCTTGATGGCACACAAGGAAGCTCTTCTATTAATCAAGCTAGAGTTTTTAATGAGATGGTTGGAATTGATGGAATAATAATCACAAAACTAGATGGAACTGCCAAAGGTGGCTCGATACTTAGTATCGCCGATGAGCTTAAAATGCCAATTTTTTATATTGGTATTGGTGAACAACCTGACGACTTAATACCATTTAAAGCAAATGAGTTTGTAAATACAATGCTTGATGAGATTTTTATCTCTTAAGATTCATTTTAACTAGGTAGTATCTATATAGCCTCTTACTCCTCTTTATTGGTAACTTATATATTTTAAATTAACACATATAAAAACAATTCCTAAACAATCCTTAAGCATATTTAATTTAAAAATAGGTATTATTGCGACTAAGTTGCAATTAAAAGGATTAGGAATGAGTAAAAGAATAATTTTAATGAGTTTAATAACTACTACATTGATACTAGCATCAGAAACCGTAGAGCTAAATAAAATTGTAATAAGTAGTGAAAAAAAAGATGTTGGCAAAAGCGGAAGAGTAAAAAATATTATCATTGAAACAGAAGTTATGGACAAAAAAGAGATAGAAAAAAGTATGTCAACTAACTTTTCAGATGCTATTGGTAATGCTATTGGTGTGCAAACTGCCACAGGTTGTTCTCTTTGTGGGCTAAAAAGAATAAAGATAAATGGTCTAAAAGGTGAGCACACAACTGTGCTTTTCGATGATGTCCCCATGCACTCTACAGTTTCAAGCTATTATGGAATGGATTCAATATCTTTGAGTGGTATTGAATCTATTGAGATAGCAAGAGGAAGTGGTGCTGCTCTTATAGCTCCTGAAGCTATCGGTGGTGTTGTTAATATCAAATCACAGAAAATTAAAGATAATGCTTTTGAGGCTAAAATAGAAAGTTTAAATGGCAAAATTGGAACTTCTATGCTTGGCAGTCTTGTAAGCAAAGACAATAAACTAAAAGCCTCAATAAACCTAAGTAGCTCAAAAACTCCTAATATAGATGAAGATAAGAATGGTGTTAGTGAATCTCCTAAGATAGATAATGAATCAGCTAGACTAAAAACAAGCTACGATATTTCTGATACTGACAACTTATCTTTTGTTTATAATCGACTCAAATCAAAAGTTACCGGTGGATTTGTAAATAACTACAGTTACGGAACAACTGGAAATAGTGATCCACTCTTTCTCAATGATGATGTTCGCAAAAAATACATTGGCGAAGCTATAGGCATAACCGAAATTATCGAAACAACACGAGATGAAGTTATAGGGAAATGGAAACATGAATTAAACACAGATGGTGACAATACGATACTCACCATAAGCCATGCAAAACAAAAGCAAAATTCATTATATGAGAGTGATACTTATGACAATATAGATAATAGTCTATTTGGAGATATAAGACTCAATAAAATTTTAAACGATAAGAATCTTTTAACAGTGGGTATTGACTATAAAAACGAGAAAATGAGATCAGAGTCATCTTTCTATACTGATCCTGATATCAACAAAGATGATTTCAACTCGCAACGAATCGGTCTTTATCTTCAAGATAGCTACACGCCAACTGAAAATACAGATATAGCCATAGCACTAAGGGTTGACAAAGTAAATGCGGACTGGATAGATATAGGATCGTCTAAAGAGATAGATAAAACAATATTAAGTCCAAGAATTCATATCAAACATAAACATAACGAACAATTAACATCAAGATTGGCTCTAGGAACTGGTTATCGTGTGCCACTAACATTTTTTGAATCCGAGCATGGTATTTTAGATGGTGGTTTCGGAATTGATATTAGTGATATTGAAAAATCAAAAAATATAAACTATAGTTTAAGCTATGATACCAATAGATTAACATCAACGATATCTTGTGGATTAACCAATCTAAAAAACCTTGCATATATAGACGATACAATGACAGTGCCAACACTCAAAACATCAAAACAAACAATGTTAAATAAAAATTTTGATATCACAGCAGGATATCAATTAACAACAGAATTAAGTTTTGGGGCTAGCTATGAGCATTACTTTTATGACAAAGCTTATAAATTGGCTAGTGACATAGCATCAATAGAAAATAGAGCCAAAATATCGTTTGATTACGAGCATAATGGCTGGGCACTTAATACGACTGCAACTTGGGTTGGCTCTAGGAATTTGAGTGAATATGGCTATGAGGGTTGGAATTCATTGGCGGATGTTGGTGATATAAACAAACAAAAAGAGACAAAAGCACTATCATATTATACTGTTGATGCAAGAGTTTCAAAAGACATAAACAAGAACTTTTCATTGTATGCTGGTGTAAAAAATATCTTTGACTATACTCAAGTTAATAAAGGTGAAAGTCCACTATTTTATGATGCAGATGGAGGATTTGATACTGCATATATTTATGCTCCACTTAGAGGAAGAGAGATTGTTGCTGGATTAAAAGTAACATTTTAAGTTTTATAATATTTAGTGCTACTAGACCATCTCAGGATGGTTTAGTGTTAATTATCTCCTAATTTCAGAAACAACCACTCCTCTGAAATCTCCTAGTTTAAATCCAGTTGCTAAATCCTTTGGATAGCTTTTCATAATCACCTTTTTAACCTCTGGTGATATATTTTCTCCATGACAGGCTAGGCACTCTTGTTTTATAGGCAATGCCTTGTATGTTCTCTCTACTTCGTCTACTATAATAATTTTTGGCTTGCTAAAATCTCTTGAAGCCACAAACTCTTTCATTACTTTCACATCAATAGCATCTGGCTTATTAGCTGGATTTCTATATTTTAGTGCTGTTCTTCTAACACTTTGTCCTTTTGGAAGTGTTGCATTATAGCCTTTTGTCATCTCCATAGCAGAGGTAGCACAAAAATTGGAAGCATGAATACCACTAGGGTCTTGTTTTATTGAACTTCCCAAAATAGGCTGAATTCCTCCTATGAAATTCATAATATTTTTTACACCAGTTGGTTGCTCTGTTTTTGCTACAGGAGCAATAGTTTTATTTTGATTACTGCAACCAACAAATAGTATTGATACTAATAGTATTGATACTAATAGTATTGAGACTCTTTTCATATTTTTTCCTTATAATTATAATAATATGGCATACTAACATAATATCCTTTTTGTCTACTTATTGAATCATATATATCGACTTTTAATATAATTATGATATAATGTTTTTAACTTCTGCAAAATATTACACACAACAGTCAATTTTTCGCAAAAAATCAAACTAAACATGAAAGAATAAACAATGACATTTAAAGACTTTAATTTAAAAGCACCAATCCAACAAGCAATAGATGAAGCTGGTTTTATAGAACCAAGCCCAGTTCAAAAAGAAGCAATACCTCTAATTTTAGCAGGTAGAGACATTATAGCCCAAGCCCAAACAGGTACTGGTAAGACTGCTGCATTTGGTTTACCAATGCTAAATATGATGGAAGGTGATGGCTCAGTAGAGGGTCTAATCATCGTTCCTACTAGAGAACTTGCGATGCAAGTTAGTGATGAGATTTTTAGATTTGGTAAAAGCTCAAATCTAAAAACTGCTACCGTATATGGTGGAACAGCGTACGATAAACAAATAGAGAGAATAAAACAAGCAAGTGTTGTAGTAGCCACTCCAGGTAGACTACAAGATTTATTACAAGGTGGTCGTATTAAATTATCTCCAAAATTTGTTGTTCTTGATGAAGCAGATGAGATGCTTGATATGGGCTTTTTAGACGAGATTACTGCAATCTTTGAGATGATTGAAAATGAAAATAGACAAACTTTGATGTTCTCAGCAACAATGCCTCCTCAAATCAGAAAACTAGCAGAAAAAATACTAAAAGACCCTGCAACAGTAGCTATTACAAAAGGTGAAAGCACAAATAAATTAATCACGCAACTTTATTATGTAGTTGAAGATCATGAGAGAGATGATGCTCTTGTTCGTTTGATTGACTATAAAAACCCTACAAAATGTATCATATTTTGTCGTATGAAAAAAGAGGTTGATAGACTAGCTTCACATATGACTAGCCAAGGTTTCAAGGTTGGAGCATTGCATGGAGATATGGAGCAAAGACAAAGAGAAACTGTAATTAGAGCATTCAAACAAGGAAGCGTTGATATATTTATTGCAACTGATGTAGCTGCAAGAGGTCTAGATGTAAATGATGTAAGCCATGTATTCAATTACCATATGCCTTTTGATAGTGAAAGTTATGTACATAGAATTGGTAGAACTGGCCGTGGCGGTAAGAGTGGAGAGGCTATCACTCTAGTTAGCCCTAGTGAAATCAGAACTATCAAGCGAATAGAAAAAGATGTCGGTACACAAATGGTAACTCAATCAATTCCTAGTAGAAGTGAAGTGCAATCTAGTAAACAAGATGAGCTTGTAACAGCTGTGGCAAATACAAAAATAACTGAACATGCGATAGAAATAGTAAAAACTTTACAACACGAAATTGATATCGTTGCTATTGCACACATGCTTGCTTCAATGGTACTTGAGAAACAAGAGATCAAAGGTAAAGAGAAAATAGGATTTAAAGCCGAAGATGTAGCAAAATTACTTGAAAAAGCTAATGCAAGCAGAGATAACAAAAATAGTAGAGGCAGAAGTGGCGGAGGTGGCGGTAGAGGCAAACCACCATTTAACCGTTCAAGAAGTGGTTCAAGCGATGACAGAAGAGAAGGTGGTCGTTCAGAAGGTCGTTCAAATAGCGATAGAAACAGCAGACCAAGCCGACCAAGAGGCGATAGACCATCAGGCGGTACTGGTGGCGGTAACAGAGCTCCTAGAAAAGACTAATTCTACTTATTGTGACAAATTCCATATTTTTACCAACCACCAAATCAGAGATGAATTCTCTGGGCTGGGATAAGTGCGATGTCATACTCGTAACTGGAGATAGCTATGTAGATTCCCCATATATTGGCGTTGCAGTCGTGGGACGAATTTTAGAATCACAAGGTTTTAAAGTAGGAATAATAGCTCAACCAGATATTAAAAGTAATATTGACATTATGCGACTTGGGGAACCAAAACTATTCTGGGGCGTTAGTGGTGGCAGTGTTGACTCAATGGTTGCAAACTACACAGCAACAAAGAAATTCCGAAATAGTGATGACTATACTCCAGGAGGAGTTAATAACCGCCGTCCAGACAGAGCAGTTTTAGCATATACAAACCTCATAAGGCAATACTTCAAAAATACAGTTCCAATAGTACTAGGTGGTATAGAGGCTAGTCTAAGACGGGTCACTCACTATGACTATTGGAGCAATAGTCTACGCAAACCGATACTTTTTGATAGCAAAGCTGATTACCTCATATATGGTATGGGTGAAATTGCATTAAAGGAACTTGCTCTTGCTATAAGCAATGGCAGTAATCCAAAAGATATTAGGGGTGTTTGCTATATTTCAACTACACCAAAAGATGATTATCTAACACTTCCAAGCCATGATCAGTGTTTAAAAGACAAAGAGAAATATATAGATCTATTTGATATATTCTATGACCATAATGACCCTATAAGTGCCAAAGGATTGTGCCAAAAGGTAGATAGTAGATATCTAATACAAAATCCACCATGCAGATACCTAAGTGAGCCAGAGATGGACACCGTAGCTGCGTTGCCATATACTAGAACATTGCACCCATATTATGCAGATGGTGGTAAAGTAAAATGTATGGAGACTATTGGCTACTCTGTTACTACTCATCATGGATGTTGGGGCGAGTGTAACTTTTGTGCAATAGGCGTGCATCAAGGCAGAACTATACGCACCAGAAGCGAAGATTCTATAATCAAAGAGGTCACAAACTTCACAAAAGAACCAAAGTTCAAAGGCATCATTCATGACTTAGGTGGTGCTAGTGCAAATATGTACGGCTATGAGTGTGATAAAAAGCTAAATCATGGAACTTGCGAACACCAAAGGTGTGTTGATCACAAAAGACTATGCAAATCAATGAAACCAAATCACGAGAGACTACTATCTCTTATGAAAAGAGTACGAAATATAAAAGGTGTCAAAAAAGCATTTGTAACATCAGGTATCAGGTATGACATCATAAGCAAAGACAAAGAACATGGCGAGAAATACCTGCGAGAACTCATAACTCACCACATATCTGGACAGATGAAAATAGCTCCGGAACATACAGAAGATAGAGTTCTTGAACTCATGGGTAAACCAGGAAAGCAAAGTTTAAGAGATTTCAAACAGCTATTTGACAAGATAAATAAAACCACAGATAAAAAGCAGTTCTTGACATATTATCTAATCGCAGCCCATCCAGGATGTAAGGATAGCGATATGGTTAATCTAAAAAACTTCACTACAAATGAGCTACGCATAAATCCAGAACAAGCCCAAGTATTTACTCCAACCCCTGGAACTTATAGTGCCGTGATGTACTATACAGAACTAGACCCAAAAACTCGCAAACCTATATTTGTAGAAAAAGATAACCACAAAAAAGAGATACAAAAATCTATTGTAGTAGCAAAAGAAAAATATGGTGGCAATAACTTTTCATCGTGAAAACATATAATTCTCATCTTATATTAATTTGATGGATATGTAAGCCTTATTTATTAGCTGCTGCTCTAATCTTTTCTTTGCGTTTTTGTTCTAATAGTAGTCTATCTTGACTTATCTTGTTTTTGCTTTTAGCAAATATCTGCATATCTTCTACTTCATCCATTTCATCAACAATTTCAACACCCAATAATACTTCAATAACATCTTCTAGTGTAACAACGCCAGCAGTTTGACCATAGCTATCTCTGACTATAAATAGGTGCGTTTTACGCTTAATAAACATATCAATGAGCAATGAAACAGGTAAGCTTTCTGAGACATGGTGGGCATCTATAATCAAATCATTCATTGTGGCATCATCTCTATCTTCCAAGCTTGCCTCTAAGATTGACTGGTTTAGTACAATTCCTGCGATATTATCAATAGTTTCATTATAAATTGGTATACGAGAGTGAATATACATTCTGTCATCTTCAATCGCTTCACCTACGCTCATTTCTGCTTGAAATGCCACAACAACGCTTCTTGGAGTCATAATATCTTTTGCTTTAATATGTTTTAGCTTGAGTAGATTTTCTATCAAGTGGCTCTCATTGCTCTGGATTGTACCTTCTCTCTCGCCCATTGCAACAACTGCCATAATCTCATCTCGACTATAGTCTGCTACTTTTTTCTTGCCTTTGGTTAGGAAATTAGTAATAATTTTTGACAACCAAACAAAAGGAAATGTTAGTTTTATTAAAAATTCAATTACAAGTGCTGAAGGGACTAATAATTTTTTCCAATGCAATGCACCAATAGTTTTAGGGATAATCTCAGCAAAATACAATATCAAAAGTGTCAAAATAAATGCTGCTGCAGTTTGAAACTGACTACCAAAAAGTATTTGAGCTTGAGCACCAACACCAGCAGCACCCATGGTGTGTGCAAAAGTATTAAATGTTAAAATTGAAGATATTGGTCTATCAATATTCTTTTTAAGATTTTTAATTATATCAACAGTGTCACCATGTTCATCTCTTGATAATGTTTCTATATATGAATTTGTACTTGATAATAGTACAGCTTCAAGCATAGAACATACAAAAGATACAAAAAGTGCCAAACCTAGGTAGATTATTAGAAGAGTCATACTATAAGAGCCTTGTAGTCATGTGCATTGTTACACCTATGACCAGAGTCGTTGTTGTTCATAAAAAACATATCCTTTTACTTTAAAACTTTTAACTTGTTTGTTAAATTTGTCATATTATAGCACAAAGATAACAAAACAAAGATTAATCTATATCATTAGAGCCTTTGCAAATTCTAGTGCCTCTTGCGTTGGACTCTCACCACCAATAATCCTAGCTATTTCATCTATTCTACCCTTGGCGTCAAGTATTATAGCACTACTAGTTTCACCATTTTTAGATACTAATATATGTTGCTTAGCTTTTGAAGTTAAATGTGCCTGATGAGAAATAGCAAATATTTGATAACTAGCCGATAACATTGAAAGCATATTGGCTATAGCAATTGACTCATCTCCACTAACATTGGCATCTATTTCATCAAGTATAATCACACCTTGGTTTGAGCTATTATTGGACTTTGATGCTACTAGTACAGCTAGTCTGAGTCTGTTAAACTCACCGCCACTTAGGGTTGACACTTTTGAACTTCCAATTAGCATATCCAAACTATCCACTCCACTTTTATCTATCTCTTTATTTGTAAAATTAAATACTGCTTTTGGCAACTTTAATTCACAGAGATATTCGCCTATTATATTTTCTAGTTTTAGTGCGGCTACTTTTCTTGATTTTGAAATATCTTGACTTAGATTATCTAATAATTTTTGTTGTTGCTTTATAAACTCTTTTAGGTTTGTTTTGTCTTCTTCTGTGTGTTCAAATGAAGCAAGTTCAGATTTTTTTTGCTCAAGATATGTCAATGAATCTTCTATTGAACCATATCTATTTTGTAAGGATGTTAGCTTCTCAAGCCTGCCCAATATTGTCTCAATATCAAGCTCTTCAAGCTCATTTGTTAATGAGGTGGTCTCATCAATATCAATGCGGAGCTGATTCATGGCTTCAGCAAAAATAGAGCTATCTTTATTGGCAAATTTATAAAATTCTGATACTCTTGTCTCGAATTCAAATATTCCTTCGCAACTCTCTGTGGACGCTTTAATTTTGTCAAGTTTGGATAGCTTTTGTTTCACTTCCAAAAGAGCAATATCTTCTCCGATTTTAGGATTTATTGAGCTTATTTTTTCTATTTCAAATTTAGTAAACTCTATTAAGTCAACTATTTTTTGCTCATCTTCTATTATTTTTTTCAGTTTATTTTGTGCTTCTTTGTATACTTCAAAACTAGCTTTCATATCGATAAGTTTCTGAATATAAGAGGTATCAATCGTGCAAATATGGCTATCAATAATTGATAAAAGCGAATCACTGTCAATACCACTCTTATCTCGCACACTGAGATATTTTACAAATGGAGAGAACATTTCTTCAAGAGATTTCTTAGATATATTTTGATCATTGAGATAATATCTCATTTTATCTTTTTTGATTGATTTTATGAGAGTTGTTTCAGATATTTCGTAGAGTTCACTTGTGAATTCATTTGGTGTATTTATGCTTAGTTCACATAGTGATGCATTAAGTGACGATTGATATCCAAAGCTACTCAAAATAGTACCCATAAGCAAAGATTTACCAGCACCGCTTGGTCCTGTAAAAACTACGAGACCATTCTCAAACTCTAAATTAATACTTTTAAAATCTACTAAATCTTTAAATATAAGCTGTTCAATCATTATTATTTTTTATCACCCCAGTGTAATTTTTCTCTTAATGTATCAAAATATGTTTTATTAAGTCCATGTAACATTTTAGCTCCTCGCTTAGCACCTTTTATAACCACAGTATCACCGCATGAAAGACTATAGTCATCCTGCCCATCTACAATTAATATCATTTTTTCCTCAGCAGATGTTAGCTCAATCGTAAAATCAGCTGGAACAACAAGGGGTCTTTGTGTAAGCGAATGTGCTGATATAGGTGTCATTATAAATGCCTTAGTAAGGGGATACATTACTGGTCCACCCACTGCTAAATTATATGCTGTCGATCCAGTTGGCGTGGAAACAATAAGCCCATCTCCACGATAAGTATTAAACCATTTTCCATCAATCATCGCATCTATTTTTACCATTTTTGATATTGTTGGACGAGTTAAGACTACATCATTGAAAGCAAAGAAACTCACCTTTGTCTTATGTGGTGAGACTATATAGCCCTCTATCATCATTCTCTCATCAATTGTATATTTACCACTAAGCAAATCGTCCAGAAATTCATCAACACTATCTATATTAATATCTGCTAAAAATCCTAAATTTCCTGCATTGATACCAAGAACTGGTTTTTTATGTTTATAGCTTTTTCGTACAAGTGACAATAGTGTCCCATCTCCGCCAAGTGAGACCAAAAAATCAGATTCTTTGCACATTTCATCAAAATCCATACCATCTTCGCCGATTGTACCCGCAGAACTATTTGATAAAAGGACTTTGATGCCTTTGCCTTCAAAAATAGTTTTAATATTAAGATATATATCTTTAAGCGAACTATCATTTGGCTTAATAGTAAATCCTGCGATAGATGTCTTCCCTAGTTTTAATTGTGGCAAAGTGAATCTCCTCTCAAATATTAATTTTTTGTGTATAAAATAGCATGAATATTAGTTGCCTCAGCATTTTGTGTGGATATATTATACTTTAAATCTTTTCCATTCATAGTATTATCATTCATTTTGGCAAGAAATGAGTTTGGCACATAGATGAATTGCTTATTAATATCGTATATTGCTTTATCCGTTGTATATTCAAATCCACTCTCTTGTTTCAAGACAACATTGCCATATAGCGTAGAAATATTGCCATCATAAACAGCTCTATTTGCTTTTAAAGATTTTAACTTTTGACCGCTATAGGTTATATCATTTAGTGTTAATACACCATTTTCTTGAATGCCAGACTTGGTAAATGCTTGACTTAGTTGAGCAGTAGTATTGACTTCGCTAAATGTTGAATTAGTGAACTCAAGCTCTTTTTTTGAAGTAGCTATTGCGGCATCTTTATTTTCTTGTTTTAAACTTAAGGTAAAAGCTATGACAATAAATATTGCAATATAAAGAAAGGTTTCAAGTTTTATAGCCATGGCTCTATAAACTTTTCTTCTAATTCGTCACGCTTTAAAATATACTCAATCATCTCTCGCACAGCACCATCTCCACCTTTTTTACTTAGCACTATATCGGCGCAATTTCTTACATATTCTATGGCGTCAGCTGGTGCAAATGATAATCCTGAGAGTGAAAACATACTTAAATCATTCAAATCATCTCCAATTGATGCTACTTGTGAAGAGTCTAGCGATAAATCAGACATTAATTTACTCAAAACCTCTTTTTTATTTCGCACACCCTCAAAAAAATGCTCTATTTTAAGCTCACCAGCTCTTCTTTTGATAATCACAGAGGTTCTTCCTGTAATAATAGCAGCTTGTTTGCCTAGTTTTATCCAGCCCTCTATTCCAAATCCATCTTTAACATTAAATGATTTTATATCATCTCCACTAGAGCTATATATGATTGAACCATCTGTGAGTGTCCCATCAACATCAAGAACTATAAGCTCTATACTCATAGTACACCTTTTGTGCTTGGAATTCCTGCATTATGGTTTATTACCAACGCTCTACGCAACGCAACAGCCAAAGCTTTAAATGAAGCCTCTATGATGTGATGCTTATTAGTTCCCCTTTGATACACAAGGTGCAAAGTGAGAGGTAAATTCATCGCAAATGATTTAAAAAACTCTTCTACAAGCTCCACATCAAAATCACCTACTTTACCACCTATTGGTAAGTCAAAAACTAAATATCCACGGTTAGAGAGGTCTATATCACAAGCTATACTAGCCTCGTCCATTACCACAACTGCATTTCCATATCTCTCTATATTTTTGACGGGATATATAAGTTTACTAAGTGCATTTGCTAATACTATTGCTACATCTTCTACGCTATGGTGGTCATCTATGTGCGTGTCACCAATACATGAAATATTTAGATTTAAATGTGCATGCCTACCAAACGCTTCAAGCATATGGTCTAAAAATCCTACACCAGTAGAGATATTAGTTTCACCTTTTCCATAAAGCTCAACGCTAACTTTTATATTTGTCTCTTTTGTAACCCTTTGTATTTCGGTCATACTTATCCTCTAATTATTATTTTTGTATCAAGATTATGCAAAACTATAAAATCTCTAGCTTCTGCTTCAGTATCAAATCCATCTATAAAGACCCTGTATATAGGCTGTCCATCACTAGAAGAAAAACTTTTTGTTTTGACTACTTTTTTAGAATCAAGATTTGCATATCTAGATTTTGCATTTTGAGCTATATTAGGATTTTTAAATGCTCCAACTTGTATGCTAAAATTATTTAATGGTATTTTTACTGCTTGAGTCACCTTTGCTATTTGCCTAGTACCCTCTAGTTTGCTTTTGAAAGACAACGCTGTAATTGTCACATTTGCAATCCCTGCTTTATCAAGACCGATGGCTTTACCTGCAGCGTAGCTACAATCTATAATCCTTCCATTTACAAATGGACCTCTATCAGTAATACGCACAACTACGGACTTTCCATTGTCATGATTTTGCACTCTAACCATAGTATCCATAGGCCAAGTTTTATGGGCTGCAGTCATATCATTCATATCATATATTTCACCATTACTTGTATATTTACCATGAAATGTTGGTCCATACCAGCTTGAAATTCCTTTCATTTTTTCTCCAGCACTAATAAATGTAGGTTCATAAGGCTGACCGAGAACAATATACGGCTTCATTGTTGATTTATGCCTTGCTTGACTTGTAATTTTTACATTTTTCTTGCCAATAGTCTGGTTAAAACAACCGGTGAACAATCCAACGGAAAGTGTAGTAGCAATATAAATAGTAAATATTTTCTTCATAAACACCTTTTATTTTAATCTTGTATTATTTTATTATCTCAATATTTGGCTTTGATTTTGCTTTATGACCAAAATAGTCTTATTGCATTATTGGTTGTAATTTCACATATATTTTCTTTAGATATGTTTGAGAGTTCAGACATTTTTGATGCTATAAAATTACAAAAATCTGGCTCATTTCTCTCGCCTCTATGTGGATGTGGGGTTAAGTATGGAGCATCTGTTTCTATGATTAATCTATCAGTTGGTATTTTAGGATACACTTCTATAAGTTTTCTAGCATTACTAAATGTCAAAACACCACCGATTCCAAAATAGAAATTTTTCTTGGCTAATCTAAGCAATTGATGATCAGCATTATAACAGTGCAGTACTCCACCCTTTTCTCCAGCATATTGCTCTAGTATCGCTAAAGAGTCATTGCTTGCATCTCTAATATGAATTATAAGAGGTTTATTATATTTATTAGCAAGCTCAATTTGATCTATAAAAATCTCTTTTTGAAGTTTTTTTTCTGCTATCACTTCATCTTCATTCTCAGGTAAACGATAATAGTCAAGTCCACATTCACCCACAGCTACACATTTATGATGCCTTATGTACTTTTCTAGCTCATATCTATCGTAATGCACGGCATCATATGGATGAACTCCGACAGAAAAAAATATCTCATCATATTTCTCACTAAGCTCTACTGCTCTTTTTAAAGTCATAGGGTCGGCAGCAGGAATTATAAACCTACCAACACCACCATCAATAGCTCGCTTAACTACTTCATCTATATCATCTATATATCTGCTATCATCAAGATGACAATGTGTATCTATAATCATTGTTACTATTTTACTTTATTTAGCATATCCAACGCACCGTTGTATACTTCACTTTTAACATTAAACATACCTAATAACATATGAGGTAGATTAAAATGCGTATAATCCTCTTTTGCTATGCCAGCAACTCTATCGATATCGCCCTTGTCACCACCCCAAACAACCATTCCTACATGAGTTTGAGCTTTTGGAGCTATTATTTTTGGCATACCATGCAAATAAACTCCAGCCTCACCAAGTGACTCGCCGTGGTCACTCACATAAAGCATTTTGGTATTAAAATT
The DNA here is from genome assembly GCA_002412865.1 of Sulfurovum sp. UBA5198. GTDB lineage: Bacteria > Campylobacterota > Campylobacteria > Campylobacterales > Sulfurovaceae > BN30871. Next base: position 73,228 of record DHVW01000001.1, on the reverse strand, counting down.
ATTGTTTTTCTTAAGCAAATCTATAGTATCTCCTAAAAACGAATCTGTATACAACAAGGCATTATCATACGCATTGGCAATATCAGCCTTGCTACATTGTTCCAGCTGGTTTGTTTTGCAAGTTGGCTTGAATTTCTCAAACTCTTTTGGATAGCGTTTATAATATGCTGGTCCATGGTTGCCCATTTGGTGTAACACTATGAGTATATCACCACTTTTTTTACTATCTATATACTGCTGTAGTCCTACGAGCATACCTTTGTCTCTGCACTCCTCGTCACAAATAGTATTATTTTTTGCAGTCTTATAATCCGCATACTCTACATGTGTAGCCACGCCTTTTGAGTCTGAATTATTATCTCTCCAAAGTACGCTAACACCAGCTCGCTTTAATACATCAAGTACATTATCCTCTGCATTTGCATCATCTTTATTGTCTCCATTTTGACCTAAAAATGAGAACATACATGGCACAGATACTGCCGTGGAAGTTCCGCATGATTCAACAGTTGGAAAACTAACAATATTGGATTCATTTTTTAATCTTGGATTTGTATCTTTATAATATCCATTTAATGAAAAATGGTCACCTCTAGCAGACTCTCCGACCACCATTATTACAAGTTCTCTCTTGGCCCCATTTGGTTTGACTATCTTTGCATCAAGACCTTTTTGAGTATATGTTGTATTTTTTGGAAATAGCGTTTGCCCCACTAATTTGCCTGCATTATAAATAGGAAATGTTGGGTTTGTATAAAATCTAAGTGGCTTATGCTCTCTAAAAAATGATGCGAAATATGGGCCAAAAGATAGTATTGTGATTGCAATAATTGCCACACTTGCCACAGAGGTAATCAATCGATGTTTTATCGTTTTCTTTAGAGGATGGCATACTATTGGTTGTTTGTATATATAAATAGATGGTAAAACAGCCAAAAATAGTACGAACCCAACAAGCTGCCAACTAAACAAATCAGCAGATTCATTGAGATTGGTTTGTGTAGCATTTTGTATCATATCAGAATCAATTACAACATTGTATGTATACATAAAATACGCCGAAAATGCAGATATAAATGTAAATAAAATAAGTAATGGTTTTGTGGTGTATTTAGAGCAAAACAGTGTCAATATCAAAGTCGTAACAGCAAAAAGCACAATAGCCAATGCACCTACAAACAGTATATTAAATCCACTAAATGGATATACCTCTGTCACTTTTGAAAAAAATGTAAAATTCGCAAATATTAGTAAAAAAAATGAAATAATAATAATCAATTTTGTTTCGTTAACTGGCTTCAATAGTTTCCCTTGTGTTTTAGTGCGAATTATACCCAAAATGTATGAACCAAATATTAATGAATGTTATTCTCATCATTTTCCCAACTTAATGGATTATTGACGATATACTCACGAGTATTGTTTAACTCTTTTTCATCACGAATAATTCGATCATAATAATTTCGTTGCCACAATTTTTTATCAAATGACATCCAATTATTATTGTGAACACCTTTAATATATTGATTTGTAGTCATTGATTTAAACCTATGAACAATATCATGCAATGACAACATCCTGTGGTTGCTAATGTTGTTTATTGTAGGGGCAAACCCCCTGTGGTTGCCCGAAATACATTGGTGGTTGCCAATGTTGTTTATTGTAGGGGCAAACCCCCTGTGGTTGCCCAAAAGACAAGGGTAAGCACAGGGGCTTACCCCTACGACATTATTGTCAATAATTATAATAATATGAATATGATTTGTCATAATCTGACACACATCAATTTGAAATCCATTATAAAATATTGGCAATTCATTGTAAATTCTTTGTACCATAAGCCCTGCCTCATTTAGCACCATCATCCCATTAATTATATTACCAAAAAGAGATTTGCGATTTTGCGTGACGATAGTGACAAAATATACACCATTTAGAGAATAATCGTATCCTTGTAGCCTGATAGAACGACGATTAAACTCTATCATGTTATCCACCTCTATCCTTTTTTATAATCATATACCAAAACATATTTATATGCACAAAATATGTCAAAATGTCATATTGATATATCATTCCGTAGGGGGCAAACCCCCTGTGGTTGCCAAAAATACATTGATGGCTGTCGATGGTGTTTATTGTAGGGGCAAACCCCCTGTGGTTGCCCAAAAATACATTGGTGGTTGCCAAAAACACAAGGGTAAGCACAGGGGGGGCTTACCCCTACATTTTCACCCCTCCACGATCTTAATCTCATCATCAATTAAATCATAAAGTTCAGAAGCCATACTACCTATGCTTTTCTCACACTCGCTCACTCTGTTTTCATATCTTTTTCTTTTGCATTGTAGATAGTTATCTCTTTTTTAGCTCCAGAGCCTATATCTATCATTTTGTTGATATCAACAAAATGGTTTTCTGTATTATGCAATGATATACATGGAATTTAAAACTTAATACTTTGAAACATAGTTTTAAATTCATTTTCAATGTCTTCTTTTACCTCTTTATACCCTTTTTCTTTTGCTATTTCTAATAAATCTTCATAAATATTTAATTGATTGCAATTAGAACATTTTATATTTTCATTTTCTTTTGGTTGATAGCCTTGATATGGCACTTCAAAATTTGATGAACCACAAAAAATACATTCTAGTTTTATTTGTTTTTTTTGATCCATTCAATATCCTTTTTTAAAGTTTCTAATTCAGTTGCAATATTTTTATTTTGAATCTCAGAAGTTATATAAGAAGCAATAAATGCTGTAATAATTGTCAATAAAATAGGTAAAATTAATTTTTCAAATGGATAACTCAACCATTTTTTCTTATTTTCTCTTCTGTTTAGTTTGATAGCTTTAGACTTTTTAAAACCATTATCCGTTAATTGAATTCTACTAAACTCACTCATTCCATTTCTTTCAATAAATTTTTCATTAAGTGCTTTCATTAAAACTTTTTTGATTAGCTCATTATCTTGTACTTTAAATGTTGCTTTAAAGTTTTTTAAATCTTCACCATCTTCAAATTTTTCATCTTCAGCATTAAAGTACTTTTCATTATATGCAAAGCTAAAATTAAACTCTGTCATATTCAATGTTGAAGCGTTACATTCAATTTCATTCGCCATAAAAATCAACAATTCATCTAAATATTTTTCTAATTCATTCATAACTCTCACTTTTTTGTTGTAATTATATGCTTTATTATTTGTAAATTAGAAAAATATTACAAATTGCAATATTTTTTAATTCCCCTCCACAATCCCAATCTCATCATCACTCAACCCATAAAGTTCATAAACCATACTATCTATGCTTTTTTCGCATTCGCTCACTCTGTTTTCTAGCTTTTCGATAGCTTCTTTTATCTCTATTTTTTCCATCGCATTCATGCTCTCATAGTGCTTTTGGTACTTTTTGATGCTCTCTTTTGAGTTCATTATCTCATCTACAAGCTCAATAAATGGCTGTTGTTCTTCAGGTGAGATTTGTGGGATTGGAAGAGTTTCAATCTGCGTACCTTTTAAATCAATATAGCCTCCACCTATTTTAGAACTACTAAAATAATATTCATAAAAAAATGTTGTTATAGAAGAATTTAACATTGCCAAAATAAATTTTAAATCATAACTTGTATTTGATAAGCATAGATAATAAATTCTATCTAGAATATGTACATAATTCTCAATTAAGATAGCTCTAATTTTTAAAGTTGTTCTAGGTAAAACTATTAATTTTTGATTAAATTCTGCAATTTTTGTTAATTCATATTTTTCATTATTGTAATTGATTAATTTGGATGCAAAATCAAGACTATATGGCGTACTTAAATCTTTTGAAGCAACCGCACTGTATTTACCATCGTCACTAAAAATTAGTTTGTTATTCGCTACACCACGCTTTATATATTTTGCAAGTTCTTTTAGTGTAGTTGAATTATTATTAATTATATTTACAATATTCACTGATTCTAATTGCTTTTCAAAACCAATCAGAGAAGTTTCTTTACAACTATCAAATATAGAAATATTTTTAATATTTATGTTTGTTTCAAATGATTTTTTTTCAAAAATAAATATATATGGATATACAGATGCTTCACTAAAAATATTATCAAGCGAAACATTATTTATAAAATGAATATTTGAATTATGAAATATAAAGTTTACTGTTTTTAGCCCATAGTCAGATGACAAAAACTTATTTGGCTGAATAAATCCAATCATGCCATTTATTTTTGATAATTTTAACGCCAACTCATTAAATAGAATATACAAATCATATTGTCCATCTGCAACATAGAATAGTGAATCGTACAAATTCTTATCTTCAGCTGGGATTTGTGTATTTCTCACATACGGTGGATTACCTATGACGACATCGAATGAATTTTCATCAAACGGAAAATCCAACAATGAATTACGGCAAACTATCTTATCACTCAAATTCGTAAGCGTTCGTCCACTCACAGCAGTTCGTAACCACAGAGAAAGCCGTGCTATCTCCACAGCGTCCTCGTTGATATCCACACCATATAGATTATGCTCTAGTATACTGCTCTCTATGTCATAGTATGCCGTGAGGTCTCCCATGATAGCTAGATTTACCGTGAGGTTTTTGTGTTCACGGAGCAAGTATTCAAGTGCTTGATTTAAAAAAGCACCACTACCACATGCAGGGTCGATGATTTTCAGCTCCAAAAGCCAATCTCTGTAAATATTCAGATTTTCTTTGGTTTTGGATTCGGTTTTTGTAGGTTTACGGCTATCTTTTGGTGGTGTGATTTCTGTTAGATTTAGCTCCAATTTCTTCTGTTCGCATAGTTTTCCAAGTGTATTTTCTACAATATATCGCGTGATATATTCAGGTGTGTAGAATACTCCGTCTTTTTTTCGTTTGGATATTTTCCGTAGGGGCGACCCCCCCGTGGTTATCAATCGTGTTTATCGTAGGGGCAATCCCCCCGTGGTTGCCCTCAATATTTGGGTAAGCACTGGGGCTTACCCCTACATGCAAATTCTTTTCCATCTCCTCTAAATCCGTAAGCGATTGCTCGAATATATGCCCCAATATATTGACACTAATGTCACTCTGGAAGTCATAATCAGAGAGCTTTTGAGCCTCCATATCAAGAATATCATCATCTATGATTAGACTATCAAGTATCTCGTCACGAGCAAATAGTCCACCGTTGTACTTTGGTATTTGTAGCTTTTCATTACCATTTGCTATACCATCAAAATAGAATTTATATATGTCATATAGATTGTGGTCTGTGAACTTTTGGTTTGCAAATTCAGTTCTAATTTCCCTAACGGTATTTGGACGCAATAGCCCTCTATCTTCTGCAAATAGCACAAACACCAATCTATCACAAAGCTTTTGCGTGAGGCGTAATAATGCTGTTTTGTCTATTGATATATTATTGCTTACAATATTATCAAATAGATTTGTACGAAATGCACTATAATCTTTATATAGGGATTTGGATATATTTTGTTCAAATGTGTTTGATTGCTCTTTTAGCTTTAGAGTTAGTCCACTGCTGATACTCTCATAGCTTAGTAGCAAATGGAGCTTTTGGAAATCCTCATATGTAAGACGAAATAAGCTAAATTTCTCATAATTTGAGCGTTTGTCTACATAAAATCGCAGTTCATCAAAGTTGGAGATGATGATATATTTGCTATTGGTATGCGATGAGTGATAGCCAAATGCTTGAGCTTCGATGACATCTAGGTTTTTTGAGTCTTGTGCTTTTAGCTCTATGACGCCCACTATGATACTATTAACAAATATCACTCCATCAGCTTTTTTGCCACCCGTTTCGTTTTTCTCTTCTCGTGCTAGGTTAAAGTCATTTGGACTGGTAGTATCTAGCGTATATCCCAAGCATAGCTCGAATATATCGTGCAAAAAGCCATCTTGGTATTTCTCTTCTTTGACACTGCTGATAAAATCTATTTTGGCTAAATATTTTTGATACTCTGCGTATCTAGTAGCTACTAGTGCTTCGTTTTGTTTGATGTTTCGCAGGACTGACGGCTGGAATAGTGACATATTGAAGCCTTTTTGTAGATTCATGATTACAAAAATTATATCATAAGGAATGTTTAAATATAGAGTGATTGTCTGTGAAAATATGGATTGGATTAATTGTGTGATTTTGGTGGCGGCGAAGAGACTTTCATACAATACATATTTAAGGGCTATAAATGGCTATAACTTAAAATGTATGACTAAATGTATGACTAAAACTAAATGTGTGAGCATATAAGAGTAATAAATTAGAGAGTTACGAATAAGTAAGTTTAGCAAAAAGTATCTTTTGTTTTGTTGTGTTACATTTAGACCCCACCCCCTGTAACAAAAGTTTGTGAAAATCTATGAGGGGCTTCGGTGTATGGCTTAGTATGTTGTAGAGATTTGACCCACCCCACCTTATCTATGAATACTTTAACACAATAGTACCTTAAAGGGCTTGTAGTTGGTCTGATGATAAGTAAATTGTGTGATGAGGTTTGGAGCTGTTTAAATGCTCTTTGATGATTAAGTGATAGATTGCTTTAACTCTGAAATACTCGTTAAAATATCGTTGTTTTACCTTATTTTCTTTAATAACTCATTTATGCACGGTGTAGCCGTGGTTTTACTCTTTGGTAACTGTGGCAAAATATGCTGAACCCTTGCTAAAACCTTGCCTATTCCTTGACCCTACCTTGACTGTACCTTAACTATTCATTAACTACTACATTATCAATTTCGTACCCTGCTTTTATCAAGTGTTTTTTGATAATTCTCTCAATATCTTCTTTGGTTGGATTTTTAAGTTTCTTAATATCCTTGATGATAGGATTGTTTTTAATCTGTTTCTTTGTTAGTGCTGGAGCTGTTTCATCTCTTACGAATAGTAAGCTGTTAATTTTCATATGTCATTCCTTTTTGTATTATTTCTATAAAGTCATCAAGTGGTAAGCTTAAGGCTTTTGGATTTGGTATGTGGATAGTTGCTTCATATCTGAATAATGGAGCGTCAAGGGTATTTTTAGAGGCTTTGTCATAAATGCACACACTTCTAATCATTAATAGCCTTGGATTGTTTATGTAGTGGGTTACGCCCCGTGAAGATAGAACGGTTTTGAGTTTGTACTCTTTAGCAAGTAAGTCATAATTTGGAACTACTGGAGTATCAAAACATAAATCTATCTCAAAGTCACGGTACTTCATAAAATCTATTTTGTGAGTAAGGATTGTTACTATTGAATTAATAAGCTCTCTTGGTGGTGGTGCTTTGTGATATTGCTTCATACCAAATATGACCATAACTGCTTTGGTTCTATTTTGTTTATCTCTTTTTCTGTAATAGTAGATGTTGTAATCTTCAAGTTTATAAACACTTGCAATTTCTTTTTCATCTAACCTCTTGCTGATTTGATTGTACTTGAAACCATCTTTTTTGAGCTTTGTCCATTTGCCTAAATCTTGTAATTGCTGGAGCTTGTATCTCAAAGAATACTCAATACGAATAGTATCAATATCAAACACATAATCTTTGTGATTAATGCTATGATAAAGGGCGTCTAAAATGTTCACTTTTTACCTCTTTTTTTACCCTACATTACGGGCTTCATTTCTTGACTGATTTTGTGGCTGTGTGGCTTGACTGCTCAAACCACGCCCACCACGGGCTTAGAGGCTATTTTACTACTCCAAAATAAATTAAGAGTGATTTTGTCCTTTAGACCGTATTGGACTTAATTGCGTTACACAAATATTTTCAACCTAAACGGGGTTTTTAGCCCCTTTTTTTATCTTGTTTTTTTGGTGTAGTTTTTATCAGATAAATAGCAAAATCTATCACTAAATAAATGTACATTCCAATTACAATATCAATTATAAAATTATCCATTATGCACCTCTTTTTAATCTTTTATCTTGTAAACTTCTCAATACTTTCATAGCGTGTTTTTTATCCATCAGAATATAAAAGTGCTTTAAGCCTTTACCTTTTGGAATAGATTTTATTTCTAATCCATAGGTATCTCTCAAAGCTGTTGCATAATTCGCTAACCAACTAACCCCGTATCTTTTACCGTCACTTGCACCTACTATCTCATTATTGATTAAGTCGGTTAGAAATCTAACCATTACTTTGTGTTCATAGTTCATTTCACACCCCCGCCATAAAGTTGTCTAAATCTTCTTTATAGATTATAGTTACTCTATCACTCAATTTGTGAGCCTGTAACTTGCCTTGCTTTATGTAAAGCCATACACAACTTTTTGAAACTCCTATGTATGTTCCTGCGTCTGGTATTCTGTACCCTTTTTTTGTAGAATTCATTTTAAATTACCTTTTTGTTTTTCAATAGCATTAATTCTTATATGCTTTAGATACTCATCGGTATCAACCTTGTACAATAGGAATTTTAGTGGATTTGATAATAATTTCATAGTTAATATTTAGTAGTAGTAAAGTAGTAGTTTTATAGTAGTAACTTCATAGCTGGTTAGTAGTAAGTTAATAGTAGGCTATTAATTAAAATGGAATACTATTCTCATCACGATAATATTGCAAGGGCAACTCTAATTCTTTTTGCTTGTACCATTTTTTCAAATCTTGTAGAATAGCATTTCCAAGTTTATCTTTGCTAATGTCTGTTAAATTAGAATAACCATTAAATATTTGAGCCATAAATGAATACAAAAAATCATTAATTGCACTTCCACTACGCTCATCTAATTTCTCTTTTAACATTGTCTTTTTAAAGTTTTGTAAATGGCTCTCTACTCCACTTGCATTTGAATAGTCAAATTCATCAACTATCTGCCTTACTGCACCACTGTATGAATAGCCATGAAATACTTTTAAGCTATAAAATTGCATTGCTATTGAATATCTTGTATTACCAGTTATATATTTTTTTCTCAATTTAGCTTTTTTGCCTTTTATATAATCGCTTATACTATTTAACCCGTGTTCATTCTCTACATGCTCCAAAATCATTTTTGGATATTTTTTTATATAATTTTGTAGCTGTTTATTGAAATCATCTTCATTCTCATTCATTCTGATACTCCTTTTTTAACCTCGTCAAGATAATTACCATACCACACCATAAGCCCTCTCATTGCGTTTTTGTAGCTACTGCGATTATATGCACCTTTAACCTTATTTGGCTCTTTGTGAGCTAAACACGCCTCTATGACTTCACTACTAAAGTTATGACCGTTTGGCTCGTTTAATTGTGTGTATGCTATGGTGCTGAACATAGCTCTAAAAGAGTGTGTAACAAACTCATCTTTATAACCTAATCTCTTAAGTGCATAATTTAGAGTGTTATCACTCATAGGACGGTTTATATAAATATCACTTGGGAATACATATTTATCACTCATCTTGTTAGCTTGTACCTCTTTGAGTATTGTTATAGCCTGATGACACAATGGCAAGATAAAAGCCTCTTTGGTCTTCATCTTATCCTTTGGTATGCTCCACTCTTTGGTGTTAAAATCGATTTCTACCCACTCCATTTGCCTTATGTTGGCACTTCTTACAAATAGGTAAGGTAATAGCTTTAAAGCCATTTTGGTACTGTAACCACCGTTGTATGTGTCTATGGCTTCAAGTAGCTTTTTGACCTCTTTTGGCTCTGTTATAGTAGGGTAATTTTTTGATTGTTTCTTGCCTAAAATATCCACGGTGTTAATACCTCTGATGATATTGTGAGGTACATACTCAAAAGTTACTGCATAATCCAATATTTGCTGGAGTAGCTGTTTGGTTCGTCGTGCAAGTTCATTTGTACCATTTGGTTTATGCTCCACGGCTAAAAGTAAATCTATCACTTCAAGGCGTGAGATTGTATCTATGGGCTTATCTTTGATTGATATTGTTTTGCCATTGTAGTTATATGTAGAATAGAGATGATTAACCACTCTTTGGCTTTTTTCTTTGTGGTGCTTTGGTATCCAATTATTAATATTATGCTTAAGCCACTTTTGAGATACCTCGTAAAATGTATTTTGCTTTGACTGCTCTATCGTTTGAACTTGGATTTTGTCATCTTTTTTCTTTTGAGCTGGATTAACTCCACCTGCAATTAATTCTTTGAGTTCGTCTCTTTTGTCACGGGCTTGTTTTAGTGTAACTGCTGGATATGTTCCAAATGATGTTAAATTTCTTTTATTCTCAAATATGTAATTAAAACGCCATAGCTTTGTGTTTCTACTCGTGACTAATAAATATAAGCCATTACCGTCTGTGAGCTGATAATCTTTTGTTTTGCTTTTAGCCTCTTTAATCTCTTTATCTGTTAAGGGCTTGACTGTTCGTGCCATAGGTAACCTTTGATATTTTAGTCATACTTTTGTTTTGGAATATTTAAAATTATATCGTGTATGACTAAATGTATTACTTAAAATGTTAGATTGTATGATATTGGTATGAATTGGTTTGGACACTAAAAGAGGTTCAAAGCTCGTATTTAAGGGGTTAAAATGATGTTTTTGGATTGGTTTGGATTGGTTTGTGGCGGACGAAGAGAGATTCGAACTCTCGGTACAGTTGCCCGTACGTCTCCTTAGCAGGGAGGTGGATTCAGCCGCTTTCCTATTCGTCCACTTGTTTGTGGAGTGGTATTTTACTTGATAAAAGCTAAAATAAAACTTAAAGTAGAATGGAATTATGAGAAATTTTAAACAAAAGTTATATTATAGTATGATTACAAAAAAGAAGGATATTTGCAATTATGAAAGATAAGTTTATACCATTAATAATATTAGTTATATTTGGTCTAGGGGCATGGTGGATGATAGACGGCATGAGTAATGTAGTTAAGATGACACAACCAAATGCAAAAAGTATTGCTAAATAAGTTGCTACTTTTGAGCTAATTGGTCAATAAGAGTTAGGATTTTTTCTACTTTCTCTTTTGGATTACTATCATCATATATTGGTCTACCAATAACAGGAAAATCTACGAGCTGTGAGTATGCAAACTCAAGCGTTGCTACACGACTCTGATCTCCACTATCTTCTCCAAAAGGTCTAATAGCTGGACAAAGTGTCATAAAGCTCTTAGCAGTCGCTGACTTTATAGCCTTACTCTCAAATGCACTACACACTACACCATCAAGCCCATTTTCGTAGCTCATGGACGCAAATTGTGTTGCTTTCTCTATAATAGATTTTTCATAAATAGCTTGGAAATTATCCTCATCAAATGATGTGAGTGCCGTAACTGCTAATACAATTGGTCTACTTGGAAGAGTTGAAAGTCGCTCCATCACAGCACGCATAGCCTCGTCTCCTGCACTTGCATGAATATTGAACATATCCACACCAATATTGGCTATCTCCATAGCAGCGTCCGCCATAGTATTTGGTATGTCATATAGTTTTAAATCTAAAAATATTTTTGCTTCTGGATTGAGCTTTTTAATATCATTTATAAACTCTCTGCCATCTCTAATGTATGAGCGAAAACCAACCTTTATCCATATTGGCTTCACACCAATTTCTCTAACTAGTTCTATATTTTGCAATTTTGTTGGCAAATCTAATGCGACACATAACTCCATGAATTACCTTGTTTTGATTTTTATTTGGTATAATAATATCTAATTAACACTAAAGAGAATAAGGAAACAAAAAAATGTTCGGTAAAAAAATAAAAAACTACAATCCAACAGCAGAAGAGTTAGCGGGAATGCAATATGCAAAAATCACAACTAACAAGGGTGTAATGTGGACAAACTTATACCCAGATGAAACACCAATCACGGTAGCAAACTTTGCACATTTGGCTAATGAAGGCTTTTATGATGGTCTTAGATTTCATAGAGTAATAGCTGGTTTTATGGCTCAAGGTGGATGTCCTCATTCAAGAAAAGGTGCAAATGGCGGTATGGCTGGAACTGGTGGACCTGATTGGGCTATCGAGTGTGAAACAAAATCAAACTGTCACAAACACAGTAGAGGCACGCTGTCTATGGCTCACGCTGGTAGAGATACTGGTGGTAGCCAATTCTTTATAACATTTGTTGCAACTCCACATCTTGATGGTGTTCATACTGTTTTTGGTGGCATTGACCCTGAAGATGTTGATAGCCTTATGACACTTGATAGTATCGCTATGAATGACACTATTGAAAAAATAGAGATACTAAAAGAGAAAAACTAAACCAAAATTTGGAGTCAAAATGCATGGATTTTATCGTATTACGGTAGCCTCTCCTAGGCTTCATCTTGGCTCTACTAACAATAATAAAATTGAGATATTAAATCTCATTACTAAATCACAACAAAGCTCCATTATACTTTTTCCTGAACTTTGCATTACTGGATATAGTGCTGGTGATATGTTTTTTAATAAAACACTTTATGATGCACAAATATCTGCCCTAAATGAAATACTTCAAGAAAGCAAAAATATATCATCTATTGTTGTTCTGGGTGTTGCCATTATGGAATCTGATAGGTTATACAATTGTGGTATAGCTATTCAAAATGGAAATATACTAGGCATAGTACCAAAAAGTTATTTGCCCAATAAAAGAGAATTTTATGAAAAAAGACACTTCACGAGTGGATTTGATGCACGATTTAACTCAATAAATATATGTGGTCAAGATGTTCCTTTTGGGCTTGATTTGATTTTTAGCGATAATAATGAGATGACTTTTGGCATTGAGATATGTGAAGATTTATGGGCATTAACACCACCAAGTAATCAATTAGCATCAAATGGGGCAACTCTGATCCTAAATCTATCAGCAAGTAATGAACTTGTAGGTAAAGCAAATTATAGAGCTGATTTAGTAAAAAATCAAAGTGCTAGACTTTTGTGTGCTTATGCTTATAGCTCTAGTGGGGTTTATGAATCAACTAGCGATACTGTTTTTAGTGGGGATAGTATTATTTGTGAGTATGGTTCAATGCTAGCTAGAAGCAAAATGTTTGAAAGAAAAAGTCAATTAGTTAACAGCGATGTAGATTTACAAAAACTTACATATATGAGGCTTAGTGAAACATCTTTTTGTGATAGTCCACAAACAAATATTCGAAAAATAATCTGCAAATGCACTCCCGTAATAGAAAATCTGAATAGAGATATTGACCCAACTCCTTTCGTGCCTAGCTCTAGTATAGAAAAAGAACTTAGATGTGATGAGATTGTAAATATTCAAGCAAATTCTCTAATCACAAGGCTAGAGAGTGCAAATATAAAAAAGGTAGTGATTGGAGTATCAGGTGGACTTGATTCTACTTTGGCACTTTTGGTTTGTAACTACGCTTTTGAGATGATGGGCTGGAATAAAGAAAATATCATAGCTATAACCATGGCTGGATTTGGCACGACTAACAATACAAAATCAAATGCTCATAAACTTTGCGGGCTACTAAGTATTGCTATGCGTGATATACCTATAATAGATATCGCCAAAAAAGAATTCGAAGCTATTGGTCATAATGAGAGCGACCATAGCGTTGTGTATGAAAATGTACAAGCTAGAATACGAACCACAATATTGATGAATATTGCAAATAAAGAGGGTGGTATCGTAATCGGTACTGGGGATTTGAGTGAGATTGCTCTTGGTTGGAATACCTATAATGGCGACCATATGAGTTCATATGGGCTAAATAGTGGTGTGCCAAAAACTTTAGTGAAATTCTTGGTAGAATATTTTCAGAAAAATAGTAATGTAAAAGCCATTTTACAAGATATAATCGATACGCCGATATCTCCTGAACTTCTACCACATGATACAGGTGTAATTTTGCAAGAGACAGAAAAAATCATTGGACCATACGAACTGCATGACTTTTTCATATATCATATGCTCAAATATGGAGCAAAACCTAGCAAAATACTATTTTTAGCAGAGTTAGCTTTTGAGAATAAATACAATGAAGCTGAAATAAAAGAATGGTTGATAGTGTTTATAAAAAGATTTTTCACACAACAATTCAAAAGAAATGCAATGCCTGATGGTCCCAAAGTTGGCACTATTAGCCTCAGTCCTAGGGCTGATTTGCGTATGCCAAGCGAGATGAATTTTAACATTTGGATAGATGATTTAACTAAATAAATGTTAAATATATAAATAAATTAGGAAATATAGATATTTTTAAGTAAAGATTTTAAAAATGTGCTATAATATTGACGATGAAAGATGAAGTTTAATGTCATCTTAGCTGTGTTACAATTGTACGACGCTATACGACTAAATTCTACTGGCTCTGATTCCGCTTCTTTAATGAAGTGTATATATAACATAAGGTTCACACATGGCACAAATTTTAGAAGGAACTGTTAAATGGTTCAACGATGAAAAAGGTTTTGGATTTATCCAACAAAACAATGGTGGTAAAGATGTTTTCGTACACTTTCGTCAAATCAATAACCCAGATAGAGGTCGTATTACACTTAGAGAAGGTCAACCTGTGACTTTTGAAATAGGTGAAAGCGATAAAGGGCCACAAGCTCAAAATGTAACTGCACTATAAGTTCAAAAAAAGAGGAGCAATCCTCTTTGCACTTCTTGATTCAAATTCACAAAATTAAATTATAAAAAATCTAACTTATCTATTTTTCTTACCTATATAATCATATATAGCTTTTACCTCTTCATTCGTCAATGAATAAGTCGGCATCACATCATGAACTCTATTTACACTTGCTATGGTCTCTTCCAAAGTTTTTTTATTAATATCTGCACCCTTTACCTCATGCACCATTCTTTTTTTTGTCTTTTTATCGGTAGTATAATATGTACCTATCACAACACCTTTCCCTTTTGCTCCATGGCATTTGACACAGCTTATACCTCTTGGATTTTCATATAGCATTGCACCATATTCATAATCTGATATAAAATCTTGTTTTGAAAATAAAAACAGAGGCACTATAAGTAAAAGTAAAATTCTCAAAAACTCTTCTCCTAAACAATTTTTGATATAATACCTAAAAATATTAAAGAGAGTACAATGCAACTCATAGATGGCAAGTCATTAGCAAATAAAATTCAAGCAGATATTACAATAAAAGTATCAAAACTAAAAGAAGAAAAAAACATAACTCCTGGACTAGCAGTACTACTTATAGGCGATGATCCTGCTAGCCAAGCTTATGTAAAGATGAAGGCTAAGGCATGTAAAGAGGTAGGCTTTTATAGTATCGTACATGAAATGCCAACCACAATCACACAAGATGAGATAATTTCAACAATAGAGATGATGAATGCTAATCCTAGAATTGATGGTATTTTAGTACAACTTCCGCTTCCTTCTCATGTAGATACGAATAAAATCATAGAAATAATCAATCCAAAAAAAGATGTAGATGGATTTCATCCATATAATGTAGGCAGGCTTGTAGCTGGGCTCGATAGCTTTGTGGCATGTACTCCACTTGGCGTAATGAAGATGTTTGAAGAGTACAATATAGATTTGCAAGGCAAAGATGTATGCGTTGTAGGAGCTAGTAACATAGTAGGTAAGCCTATGGCTAGCTTACTTTTGAACGCAAATGCTACTGTAACTATTACTCATATTTACACTAAAGATTTAGCTTTTCATACCAAAAAAGCGGATATAGTAATAGTTGGTACTGGAGTACCGAAACTCATTAAAAAAGAGATGATAAAAGAAGGTGCAATTGTAATAGATATCGGCATTATCAAGCTTCCTGATGGAACAATAACTGGCGATGTAGATTTTCCTGCTGTTAGCCCATTATGCTCATATATCACGCCAGTTCCTGGCGGTGTTGGTCCAATGACAATAGCAATGCTGTTATCAAATACACTAAAATCAGCACAAAAAAGGGAGCTATAAATGAAAAAAGTATTATCTGGATTTTATAGTTTCGCTGGTTCTTGGACTGGAACTATTACAATTGTGCTTTTTTTAATCTTTTTTGTGGCTCAATCATTTGTCATTCCTAGTGGTTCTATGAAGAGAACTCTACTAATAGGCGATTTTTTGTTTGCCAAAAAATTTAGTTATGGTATTCCTACGCCACATTTGCCTTGGCTTGAAATTCCATTGTTGCCAGATTTTAATGGAAATGGTCATCTAATAGAAGGTCCTAGACCACAAAGAGGCGATATCGTAATATTCAGAAATCCAGAGACTCCAAAAATACATTTTGTAAAAAGATGTGTTGCAGTTGGTGGAGATGAAATAATTTACACAGATAAACAGCTATACATTAGACCAAATGGTGGCGATAGCTATATAAAATCAAATTATAAACTATCTCAGATAATAACATTAGGTGGTAAATTGTGGGTAAAAGACCCATATATTGACAAATATCCAGGGATCAACTACACTCCACAACCAGATATGAATACATTTGATGAGCTAATGGCTAGAGCTAAATCACCTATGGCTTCAACGCCTTTTATAGTTGATATGCAACCAGTGTTTGTTGATGAACTACAAGCTGAAGTATTGTATAGAAAAATCCCAGCTGATAATTTTTACATGATGGGTGATAATAGAGAAAACTCAAGCGATAGTAGATTTTGGGGTCCTGTGCCATATTCTCATATTGTGGGTAAACCATGGCTAATATATTTTAGTCTTGAAACACAAAGCTATGATACACTAATAAATAAAGATACCAGCGGCGACAATTCCATGCTAAACAGAGCTTGTGGTAATATAGATATACATTCTATGGAGTGTCGTAAAATATGGGATAAAGAAAGATTTACTGTTAGATGGAGTCGTGTTGGGCAATTTATAGATGATATGGAACTAGAGCAACCAATAAAGTAAAGGATTACACGATGGAAATTATGGGAATAGTAATCACAGAAGAGATAATCAAAATTACTGGAATAATTATTGCCCTACTCGTTGCGATAATTGGACATGAGATAATGCACGGTCTTGTTGCACACAAATTTGGTGACAATACTGCCAAAGATTTAGGCAGACTTAGTCCAAATCCTATTGTCCATATTGACCCTGTTGGTTCTATTTTGCTCCCTGCGATCTTATTTTTTGCAGGCTCTTCATTTTTGTTTGGTTGGGCAAAGCCAGTACCGATTAATATGCGAACAGTTATAATAAATAGAGGTACAAATGGTGCCATTATGGTGGCTTTGGCTGGAATAGCTTATAACTTTAGTCTCGCTATTATATTTGCAATTATTTATAATATGCTTGATAAGCCTATTGATGCTATAGATTTTTTCATACATAATCTAGTATTTCAATTAGTATTATTAAACACCATTCTTGGATTTTTTAATCTATGGCCAATTCCACCTCTTGATGGCTCACAAGCACTAAAATATTTTGCAATTGGAAATGGCTGGAATGGAACAGCAAAATGGCTTGATAAAGTATATCCATACGGAATGTTTATACTTATAGCTATTATTGCAACACCACTTGGAAATATATTTTTTGCACCAATAAAATGGTTATTGCAAATACTACTTTAAAGGAAAAAAATGAAATTTTATATAGCAACTGATCACGCTGGATTTATATTAAAGGCATTTGTGATTGAATATTTAAGTGCCAAAGGTCATGAGATAATTGACCTTGGACCGATGAGTGATGAGAGAGTAGATTATCCTGATTTTGCAAAAAAGTGTGCTGGCAAAGTAATAGCAGATGATGGGAGTTTCGGCATACTGATTTGTGGAACTGGGATTGGCATATCTATTGCAGCAAATAAAGTAGCTGGAATAAGAGCAGCACTATGTCACGACGCATATACCGCCTCAATGTGCAGAGCTCATAATGATGCCAATATCTTATGTTTTGGAGAGAGAGTCGTGGGCAAAGGTGTCATAGAGAGTATGCTGAATGCTTTTTGTGAAACACAGTTTGAAGGTGGCAGACATGGAGATAGAGTAGCCAAAATAGAAGGCTGTGACATAGGAAGAGTTGAATGAAACAAGAGCTTACAAATGATGAATATAATAAAATTGTAGCCAAACTTCGTGATGTACAAGATTTTCCAAAAGCGGGCATAATTTTCAAAGACATCACTCCACTTCTAGGTTCGCACGAAGAATTAAATATACTTATGAGTCATTTAGTAGCTAGATACAAGGATTATAGACTTGATTTTATAGCTGGTATTGATGCTAGGGGATTTATCTTTGGTTCAATATTGGCTGATAGACTTGGAATTGGATTTGTACCTATTAGAAAAAAAGGGAAACTACCATATGATACTATCTGCGAACAGTATTCATTAGAGTACGGCACTGATGAAGTAGAGGTACATATTGATGCTTTTGGCTTAAATGATGGAGCTAGAGTGCTATTAATAGATGACCTTATGGCAACTGGTGGAACGGCTAAGGCTGCATGTGAATTGATAGAAAAAACAGGTGCATTATGTGTTGAGTGTTGTTTTATCATCGAGCTTGATTTTTTAAACGGCAGAGAGAAGCTTGGTAATTATAATGTTTATAGTGTAATGAAGTTTTAATTAGAAAAATGCTTACTAAAAAAGAGATAACAGAGTAAAATTATCTAAAATAGATAATAATTTCACAATTACTTAACAATTCTTATGGTATTATCCAAGTTCAAAACAAATTAAAGGAAATAAAATGAAAAAAATCGTATTAACTGCTCTAGTTCTTAGTGCAACTACAGCTCTTATGGCTGATGGCAAAGCAACTTATGCTGCAAAATGTGCAAGCTGTCATGGTGCAAATGGTAAAACTAAAGCTCTTGGTAAATCAGCGGTAATCTCTGGTCAATCTGCAGCTGTAATAGCTAAAAAACTTGCTGGCTATAAAGCTGGTACTCTTAACACTGCTGGTATGGGTGCTGTTATGAAAGGTAACATGGCTACAGTTGATGCTAAAGGTATCACTGAGCTTTCAGCTTATATAGCAACTCTTAAATAATATCAAAAGTGGTGGTTTAGGCATTCAAACCTAGCTCCACTACTTGATATTTTGGCAAACATACTTATCGGTGTGTTTGTCTCTTTCGCAATTTTAGTTATATCTTCTAAATTTTTAGCATCAAATCCAATTAACATTTCATACTCCTCTCCACTACTACCTATTTCATTAGATATATCATTTAATAATTCCATACCTGTATTATTACTATCCAAAAGTTTATTCGTATCACAAAAAAGCCCATCGCTTATATCCATACCTACACTTAGAAATTCTCTAGCTTTTGATATAAACTCACTACGCAAGATAGGTTCATAAAATTTGGATTTAGGCTCTATCTTTTCGCCATTAAAGAGTCTATTTAGATCTCTCTTACTTTCTCCTAAGGTGCCAGTATATCCAAGTATATCTCCATCTTTTAGTCCTCTTCTAGTTAATGGGTTTGATGTTTTTGATATAATTGTTATTGAAATATGTAGTTTATCTGAAGCTATTGTATCGCCACCTATGATTTCACAATCAAACTCTTGTGCAGTTTGACTAAACGAAGCTGTAAGCTCTAAAATCTCATTATTAGTGATGTTTGATGGTAAAGATAGTGAGATTAACGCATAAAGTGGCTTTGCATTCATAGCAACGGCGTCAGATATATTTATAAGCATAGCTTTTCTAGCGATTTGAGTTATGCTCATCCATGCTCTTTTGAAGTGTACATCTTCAAAAAATGAGTCCATACTATAAACCATATCTCCAATCACTGCACCATCATCGCCTATATAAGCTGAGCTAAACTGTTTTATAACAAAATCTTCTTTATTTATCAAGTCATGCTCCTTGTTGCATCTATTATTGTAAAATTTTAACACAATTTATCCAATTTTGATTTAATGGTAGCCTATATTTAGTTCTAAAATAAGGATTTAAGGCTATAATATAAGCAAAATGACCAAAAGGGACGATATAAACATGGATGTTAAAATCTACGAATATGACGCTATAATTGTTGGTGCTGGCTTGGCTGGTTTAGCAGCGGCGAAAGAGCTAACAGAAGCAGGAAAAAGAACAGCAGTAATAACAAAGCTTCACCCACTAAGAAGTCACTCAGGTGCGGCACAAGGTGGCATTAATGCCGCATTAGGCAAAAATGACTCTACTGAGCTTCATGAGTTTGATACAGTCAAGGGAAGCGACTATTTGGCTGATCAAGATTGTGTTGAGCTTATGTGTACTAAAGCACCAGAGACAATTCGCTGGGCTGAGCGAATGGGGGCCGTATTTAGTAGAGATGAAGATGGAGATATCGCAATCAGACCTTTTGGTGGACAATCTCAACCCAGAGCATGTTATGCAAAAGACAGAACTGGTCTTACCCTTTTACAAACTATTTATGAACAAGCAAATAGAGCAGGAGTAGAGGTATTTGATGAGTGGTACTGTTCTGATCTTATATATGAAAATGGTAAAGTTTCAGGAGTAGCTGCTTATAATATTAGAAACTCTGAACCTGCTATTTTTAATGCTAAAGTTACTATGTTTGCTACTGGTGGGCATGGAAGAGCTTATAGATTTAATTCAAATGCTCATGCTAACACAGGAGATTCGCTTTCTATTGTAGCACGCCACGGTCTTCCACTAGAAGATATGGAGTTTGTACAGTTCCATCCAAGTGGCTTAGGTGGTTCTGGAGTACTTATTTCTGAAGCTGCTAGAGGAGAAGGCGGTCGTCTATTTAATTCACTTGGTGAGCGATTTATGGACAAATATGCCCCAAATGCAATGGAACTTGCATCTCGCGATGTTGTAAGTAGAGCGATTATGCAAGAGATCAGAGAAGGAAGAGGTGTGGGCAAAGATGGTCAATCAGTGAACATTGACTTAACCCACCTTGACCCACAAATTATTTTGACAAAACTTCCTGAACTTAGAGAACTTGCCATTGCATTTCAAGGGCAAGATATGCTTAAAGAGCCTATTCATATCTCAGCAACCGCACACTACTCAATGGGTGGAATTCCAGTAAATATCAACTGTCAGGTTCGTAAAAATCCAACTGAGCTTGTAGAAGGATTTTACGCAGCTGGGGAATGTAGTTGCGTTAGCGTACATGGAGCAAATAGATTGGGAGCCAATTCTGTTCTTGAAGCACTTTTGTTTGGAAGACATGCTGGTGAAAATATGCTTAAAGCACTAAATGAAGGTATTGAGCTTCGCCCTGCCTCAGTAGCTGACGCTGAAAATATGCTAGCAGAAATGAACAAACTAAAAACTTCAAATGGTGACGAGAGAGTTCCAGATCTTAGAGAAGAACTTCAAGATGGTATGACTAAAAATGCTGGTGTGTTTAGAACTAAAAAAACTCTAAAAGAACAACTTGCACTGATTAATGATTTGTTAAAAAGATTTAATAATATCAGAATTGACGATAAGTCAAAAACCTTCAATACTGACCTTCAAGAGGCAATTGAGCTTGGTCATATGTTAGAGTTTTCAAAGTTTATTGTAGATGGTGCTTTGAATCGTGAAGAGAGTCGCGGCGGTCATTTCCGTGAAGATTTCCCAAAGCGAAATGACAAAAAATTCCTAAAACATACTTATGCATATATGGATAAAGATTTTAATATTACCTCTGAGTGGGGCGATGTAGTGCTTGGTAAATTCGAGCCAAAAGAAAGAACATACTAGGAGTCATGATGAGTGCAATTAATAAAAATAGCGAAACTAGAAAAGTAACAATAAAAGCATTTAGATTTAATTCCGAAACTGACTACCTACCATACTATAAAAGCTATGAGATGGAAGTTGGCAAAGATGAGTTAGTGTTAGATTTGATGAACAAAATCAAATGGGAACATGATGGAAGTTTTTCTTACCGTCGTTCATGTAGACATGGAATTTGTGGAGCTTGTGCTATTAAAGTAAATGGCAAAGCAACACTCGCTTGCAAGCAAAATGCTATGGAGCTTTTGGATCTCTTTGATAATGAGCTTGTACTTGAGCCTTCAAGTATCAAGCGAGCTGTAAAAGATATGATTATCGACAAGAGTGATTTTTGGGCGAAACACGCTACTATTAAACCATTCGTAGTTGCTGATGTTGAAGCTCATCCTACACATGAGACAAAACAGTCCATTGCCGAGTTTAATAACTTCTTGGATTCTGATTTGTGCATTCAGTGTGGTGCATGTCACTACTCTTGCCCTGCTCTTGAAGTAAATGATGCATTTCTTGGACCTGCTGCATTTGTTGCTGCTTATAGATTTACTGTTGATACCAGAGATTCAGCTGGAATAGAAAGATTAGAGATTACATCTGAATCTAGTCAAGGTGTTTGGGATTGTGTGAAATGTTTTGAATGTGCTGAAGCGTGTCCAAAAGAGATTAATCCGATTGAGAAAATTACAAAACTTCACAACTTGCAGTTTGAAAAAAATGTAGCCGTTAGTAATGTGGCAACTCGTCATGCAGAAGGATTCCTGCGAGGTATGAAAAAAACTGGTTATCTAGATGAAGCTGATATAGTAACATACTCAGAGGGCTATATGGGTATGTATAAGCATCTTGGTACAGCTATGAAAATGATGAAAAGTGGTAAAATCCATTGGCATTCAGGAGTACCATTTATAAATAGTATTCCTAAAATTAAAAATTTAGATGAAGTTCAAAAACTCATTAAAATTTCACAAACAAATAGACTGTAAGGAGAAAATATGAGTCAATTACATTATGCACTATTTACAGGATGTACTGCAAAGCAGTCAACTCCAGAACTACTCTCTTCTACTCTAGCAGTTGCAAAAAAACTAGGAATTGAGATTACTATACTTGAAGAAGCTAGTTGTTGTGGTGCTAGTCACCTACAAGATTTTGATGAGTTTTTAGCACATGTTTTAAATGCTAGAAATATCTGCTATGCAGAAAAATTAGGTCTAACAATGATTACCATCTGCAACACCTGTCAGCTAAACTCAGCCATGACTAAACATGCACTAGATACGAATAGTGAACTAAAAGCAAGAGTTAATGAGAAACTTGCAGAAGTTGGTCTAGAGTACAAAGGCACAAGCGAAATCAAACATTTTCTTTATGCAATTATCGAAGAGTATGGACTTGAGAATGTTAAAGATAAAGTTGTTGTGCCATTAAGTAACTTTAACATAGCACCATTTTATGGTTGTCACAACATCAGACCAAGTGAACTTCACCACACAAGCAATGGTGGTGAAAATTCATACAAGCCAACATCATTAGATGAATTAATAGTAGCTCTAGAGGGCAGACCTGTTAATTATGCAAGTAAAAATAAATGTTGTGGCTTCCATGTGGAACTTCAAGCAAATCACACTAGCGAAGTATTAGCAGGAAATGCACTACTAGATGCTATTGATAACAATGCTGATATGATGGTAACGCCATGCCCACTTTGTCATCTTAAAATGGACACTTATCAAGATAGTGTGGGTAAAGTTATGGGCAGAGAAATTGCACTTCCAGTACTACATATGCCACAAATGGTTGCTCTTGCTCTTGGTTGCAGCGAAGCAGAAATTGGACTTAATTTCCATGTTCAAAAAGCGAAACAAATTATAAAGCAAGCAGTTAGTGCATAAGAATATTATAGGGGATACTCTATAATATTACTTAGACTCTATGCTCACTTCATTCATAATCTCATTCCAATCAATATCAAAATTATCACTTACAAATTTAGTCTTATGAGGAACTTCGCACGATGAACAGTCATGATGAATAGCGTTTTCGCTCACATATTGAGAGCCTAAGCTTTTGATACACTTACTATAAACAATCCTACCCTTTAGCAAATCAATTCCATCATCACTAAAGCGAAAATATGGACAACCACACGCATAGCAGTTTAGATTTTTCATATTATGACATTTTGTATTAGTAGCATATAGAAGACAAAAATCAATATGATTGGCTCTCATATTTTCATATGTAAAATAATCTATTATTTCATTTTTGCTTTTATTACTTAGTGTTTTTAAGATTGATTTATGCTTTTGTGAATGTTCAGTGAACCATTTTGTATATGTCATGAATCACATTAACATATTAAGTCAATATCAGCATAAATTATGCCAATACCTCTCTACAAGCATTTATATGCTCTTTTGGAATATGTTTGAATATTTTACCATATTGTTTAGTAGCTTGAACACATAGCTCTTCTGTTCTAAGAGATTTTGGTACAAACTCTAAAGCCAAAGCATCATTTGCTACTGCAACACTACATAGCTCAACTGTTCTTGAAATTTTCGGTGCATACTCCAGCATTGAACCATCATGAACTACTGCCGCCATACAAACGGCTGGCACTTTATATTCATTGTCTAATTTTGTTAATATCCAACGATTTTGTTTTACAGCCTCTACACACAATTTTGTAGTCTTTAAACTTTTTGGCACATATTTCAGAGATTTAGCATTTTGCTTAATAGCATCTAAACACATTACATTGTTTTTAAGACTATCTGGAACATATTGCAGGGCTAATCCATTTTTCTTTACTGCTGCCATGCAACAATCTATTGTTCTTTGAGATTTAGGTATATGTTTAAGTGCTAGACCATTTTGTGTAACAGATGCGAGACAAAGCGTTTCATCTTCAATATCACAATATTGAATTGCAAGTCCATTTTGTGCAACAGCTTTACTACACAAATCTATCGTTCTCTCATTTTTTGGTACAAATGTTGTAGCAAGTCCATTTTGCTCAACAGCCGCCAAACAAATATCAATATTTTTAATCCCTTTTGGTACAAATTCCAATGATAATCCATTTTGCTTAACAGCTATTAATGATAAGTTTTCTGTTCTATAATCTTTTGGAACAAACTCTAATGCAAGTCCATTAGCAGTCACTGCTTTTATACACATTTGTTCTGTGATACACTTTTTAGGTACAAACTGCAACGACAAGCTATTCTCTTTAATTGCAAGTGTAATCACTTCGGAACTCATTAGTTCTTTATCTATTTTTTTTAACTTAAGTCCATCATTTTTAACACTGGAAAGTGCTTCATCAATTGTATTTATTTTCATACGATATCCTTTATGTTTTATGATTAATTATATCATAAAATGGTAACATATTTAAAGATTTTGATAACATGCGGATATTTGATTTTTTTGAATTATCTGGGAAAAGTTTATTGTTTGTTGATTGCCCGAAGAAGGGCAAAAAAATAATTAAGCTGGTGTATTTGAATCTTTAAAGCTACATTTACCAGTAAACTTGCAAAATGGTCTAAAGTTTAACAGACCGACTACTAATGGAATTATTCCAAGTAAAAACCAATCATTTCCTGTATAAAAGCCTAGTCCGATCAATACAAGACCTACAACAATTCTAAGTGGTCTACATGTTTTCTCTAATTTTAATATATCCATAATATCTCCTTTATTTTGAGTGACAATTATACCATATCAAAATAACTAATTTGATTATTTTGCACAACTGCTATCTGTTTCTGACAAGCCAACGACGGTAATGATATATATTTTCCAAATTGTTTAGCTTGATGAAAATGCCCCTCAATAACTAGATTTACATCATTGTAATTGGTCATTATTCGTCCAACTTTGGCTTCAAAGTTTATAAACCCATGGCAAATATTCTTCTCTGATAATTTTTTGATTCTATAATCAATTATATGCTTTTGAAATGGCTTTAGCATATTTAGTGTAAATTTGTTACGAAGCAATAGGCAGTACGAATCGTAGCAAAAACCACCGTCAAATTTATCTCCATGTGATAGTCCTATTTTTTGATTTCCCATAGACATATAGATTGGTTGCTCTTCTCTTGTGTAGACTTTTATGTTTGGGAATATATTTGCTAGACAAAAGTCATGATTACCTTCAAAATAGTAAATCTCAACTTTTCTGGACAATTTATTTAATAATGTAATTACAACATTATTAATGGTATGAATATATTTATTGTGCCCAAATAGTAAATCAAAAATATCACCCATTAAAAATAGCTGAGAAGCTAAAAGGTCACCACTCTCAATTTTTTGCAAAACAGCCATAAACTCATCTCCATGATGTGGATAGTGAGCGTCAGCTATAAAAACGGCTCCTTCTTTTATCTCTATCATTATTTATGGTGTATATGCAATTATTGGTAAACCTAACGATTCGTTTAGTCCACACATAAGATTGGCTGCTGCGAGTGCTTGTGAGCTAGCGCCTCTTAAAATATTATCAATACTACTACTAACAAATAGTGCATTTCCATCTCGCACGGCAAATATATCACAAAAGTGAGTTCCTGATACATTTTTTGTAGTTACTGGCATTTCTCTGATGCGAATAAACGGCTCATTTTCGTAATGACTCTTTAGAATTGCTATTGGGTCAATATCACTTTTTAGCGTAGCATAAATACTTACTAGTTCTCCTCTAGTCATTGGCACAAGATGAGGAACAAAATGCACTTTAGGAGATATGCCATAAATATCTGCAATTTTCTCCATAATCTCTGGTGCATGTCGATGCTTTAATGGATTATACGCAAAAATATTATCATTCATATTTACAAAATGTGTTGTCTCAGTACATGATTTTCCTGCTCCACTAACACCTGATTTTGCATCCACAAAAAGTGGTGCATCTGTATCAATATATGGCATAAAAGGTAAAATACCCAGAAGTGTAGCAGTAGGATAACACCCTGGAGATGCTACAAGTTTTGCATTTTTTATATCTTCACGATAATATTCAAGTAGACCATAAACTCCATCATCTGCATGTTCTGCATCTTCGTGTTCACAATAGTGCTTCTCGTATGTATCTTGCATCAACCTATAATCTGCAGATAAATCTACTACTTTAACATCACTATCCCAAAGCTCTTTTGCAAATCCCATTGAAGCCTTATGTGGAAGTGCTAAAAATACCAAATCACAACTATTTTTTACAGCATCAACTGAAGCTTTTTCTACACTCATAGTCACAACATCCAAAAGTGACGGGTGCAAAGTTTCTATAAGTACATCTCCTGTTGTAGTTGCTAAATACGAAAGTTTAAACACTGGATGAGAAATTATTAGCTTTACTAACTCAAGTCCAGTATATCCACTTGCACCAACTATTCCTACTCTCACAATTACTCCTTTGTTGGCAATACTATTGGTATAAAATAGACTTTAGTTATCTCATATGACTTATTTCCACTTGGCAAAAATATTTCTACTTCATCACCCTCTTCTCTTCCCATTAGTGACTTTGCAAATGGCGAAAATAGAGATATTAATCCATTTGCTGGACTTGATTCTTGGGCTCCTACAATAGTATATATGATACTTTTATCGGTATCTTGATCTAGGAGTTCCACAGTTGAGCCAAAACATATTCGCTCATGAGTTATTGACGCAGGATCTATCACTTGTGCTCGTGATAGTAAATCACTAAGCTCTATTATTCGACCTTCCATAAGCCCTTGTTTGTCTTTTGCAGCATGATATTCTGCATTTTCTTTTAAGTCACCCAATGCTCTAGCTTCGTCAATTATTTGAGCTATCTCTGGTCTCTCAATTGTTTTTAAATATTCAAGCTCTTTTGTTAGTCTAACACATGTTTCATTTAGCATTGGTTCTTTTTGCACTTTGGTTTTCCTTGGGTAATCATTTGTTGGTATTATACCAAAAAATTAATCTTTATTTAAATTAATCTTACTTTGGAAAAAGGATATAATACAATTTAAATTTTCAGATAAAGAGAGAGTATGAAACACATATTAGTAACAAATGATGATGGGTTTGAATCAAAAGGACTTCATGAGTTAGTAGATGCTCTAAAGCAAATAGCTAAAGTGACTGTTGTTGCTCCCACGGTTGAAAAATCAGCATGTGGTCATTCACTTACACTAACTCATCCATTGCGTTTTGTAGAACTAGAAGATGGATTTTATAAATTAGATGATGGAACTCCAACTGACTGTATATTTTTGGCTTTAAATAAGCTATTTGATGAAAATAATCAACCTGATCTTGTAATCTCTGGGATTAATAGAGGCTCAAATATGGGTGAAGATATAACATATTCTGGAACTGCTGCTGGAGCGATGGAGGCAGTGCTTCAGGGCATACCAGCAATAGCAATATCACAGGTGTGTAAAGAGCAGTGTCTAAACATTGATGAACATGGTTATGATTTGGCAAAAGAAAGTATAATAAAACTAGCAAAATTAATACTAGATGGTGGGTTTCCTCTTGATAAAAGAAAATTTTTAAATGTCAATATCCCGCCAATTCATTCTAATGACTGCAAGGGGTTTAAAATAACACGAGCTGGAACGAGAATATACGGCAATGATGCTGAGGTTCATTTCAACCCTAGAGGCTTGGAATATTATTGGATTGGTCTGCCTAAACTAGACTGGGAAGAGACAAGTGGTATTATTACAGATTTTGAAGCCACAAGTCAAAACTATATATCGATTACACCAGTACATTTGGATATGACAAGTCATGATGATATAGAAAAGTTGAATAACTGGATATGAGATTTGAGAGATGTCGTACTCTATTTGGAGATGATAGGTTAGCAAAACTACAAAACTCATCAATTCTAATCCTTGGAGTTGGCGGAGTTGGTAGCTATGCTTTAGATTGCCTATATAGAAGTGGAGTGACAAATATCACCGTTATAGACCATGATGTCTATGATGAGACAAATCAAAATAGACAAATAGGATCAGATGTCATAGGTGCTCTTAAAACCGATAGACTAAAACAACTATATCCAGAAATTACGACTATAAATCAATGGATGAATACGGTTTGGGTAAATGAATTTGACTTTGAACCATATGATATTATCATTGATGCGTGTGATTCTACAAAGGTAAAATTAGAAATTGCAAAAAAACATTTCAAAAAACTAATAATGGCAGTAGGTTCTGCAAAAAGATATGATACCAGCAAAATCAAGGTTGATTCAATATGGAGAACTCAAGGTGATGCATTTGCAAATAAAATAAGACGCGAGTTAAAAAAAGCAAAGTTTGAGAAAAATTTTACAGTTGTCTTTTCTGATGAAGAGGTAAAATGCAAAGAGAAAGGTTCTTGTGTTGCTGTAACTGGTGGATTTGGATTGGCTGTCTGCTCTGAGGCTATCAAAAAGATAATAGATTTACCCAAAAAGGGTAAGAGTTAAAATATATGCTCAAATTTGCGAGCAAAGCTCAAAATTAGGTCTTCAGCAGACCGCTCTCGCAACTAGTTGCAATTTTGAGAGCTAATTCATGCAAAGGAATAGACTTATTTTTTTGCTAAACTATCTCTTATTTCTCTAAGCAGAATAATATTTTCTTCAGGAAGCACAACCTCTTCTTCTTGTTGCGTTCTCATTTTATTATATGCCTTAATAGCCAAAAATATCACAAAGCCTAAAATTACAAACGAGATAATATCATTTATAAAAACACCATACTTTATCATTGGTGCACCTGCTGCTTTTGCCGCTTCCATAGTAGCGTAACTCTCGCCATTTAGAGAAACAAACAGCTGTGCGAAATCAACCTTTCCAAGCAACATACCAACTGGTGGCATTACAATATTCTCAACAAATGATTTCACAACTACTGAAAATGCTGCACCAAAGATAAAGCCTACTGCCATATCTACCATATTACCTTGTATTAAAAACTTTTTAAATTCTTTAAACATTGTATACCCTTTTATATATTATTAAATACCATTATAGCTATTATTTATCAATTTTATTTTTAAAACTTGCAGCAACTGTCAATATTACAGCTGAAGCAATTGCATAATATACCCAGGCTGGTATTGGCATAGGATCACCAGCAGCGTATGAGTGTAATCCTGAGAGATAATAATTAACTCCAAAATATGTCATAAGAACACTACTGTATGCCCACATTGTTGCCACATTAAATGCAAATACACCCTTAAGCTTAGGAATGAATCTCATATGTAGAACCGACGCATACACAAGAATAGTAACTGCTGCCCATGTCTCCTTGGGATCCCAGCCCCAGTATCTACCCCAACTTTCATTTGCCCAAACACCACCAAGGAAGTTACCAATAGTAAACACAACAAGTCCAATCATAAGTGACATTTCAGATAATATCGTAAGCTCTTTAATTGAATGATCAATATTTGGACGCTTATCACTTCTAAGAACAAAAAGTATCAATGTTAGCATTGAGAGTATAAATCCAAGTCCAAAAAATCCATCACCAGAAACAATCATAGCAACATGTATCATTAACCAATATGATTTCAAAACAGGAACAAGCGGTGTAATCTCTGGATTCATAAAGCTCATATGAGCAACCGCCATTGTAGCTCCTGCTAGTATCGCCGTTGCTGATAGTGCAAAAATAGATTTACGAGCCAAAAGCAATCCAGCTAACACCGTAGAGGCTGCTATAAATACTACAGCTTCGTAGGCATTACTCCATGGAGCATTACCAGATATGTACCATCTAAGCCCAAGTCCTACTAGATGAACCAAAAAGCCTAAAGCCAAAAGTCCAACTGCAATCTTTAGGATATTATTTGTATTTAGTTTTGGTCTCACTATACCAATAAATGCGACCACAATTAGCAATAATCCAAGTATAAGATAGTAAGGCACAAGCTTCGAAAAAAGCCCATAGTGATTATAAGCAATCTCGAAATCAATATGGCTAGGACTTGGCATTACCTTGGCACCAAATGCACTTTGAAATTGACCAATTAGCTCTAGTGCTTCATCGGCTTTTTTCCAATCGTTTGTCTTCAACGCATTATCAAGATTGCCAAAATAGTTTCCTGTAATCATCTCTACTGCTTTGG
Organism: Sulfurovum sp. UBA5198; assembly: GCA_002412865.1. Classification (GTDB taxonomy): domain Bacteria; phylum Campylobacterota; class Campylobacteria; order Campylobacterales; family Sulfurovaceae; genus BN30871. The sequence goes on along the minus strand of DHVW01000001.1, from coordinate 42,490 downwards.
CATCCGTTGGCTCAAAAGATTTTGTTACATCAAGTGGAGCAAACCAGCTATTTGAAATATCATGAGGTTTTGGATATATACGCAAAAAACTACCCATAAATGTCATATATGCCACATTCATTCGCTCATCAATCTTTATAAGCTCTTTATCGTATTGACTCTTCTCCAAAGGTGGTTTTTGATTTGCTTTTTGCACATCATCAAAAAGCTTATATTTTCGTTCCACTCCATCAAAGAAATCAGTAAACTTAGCATACTTAGCATCTTCATTTAAGCCTAATTTTTTTGCTATATCTTTATGTCCAATCTGTATCATTGGTATTTTTTCAAACTTATCAGGCTCGAGCATCATACTCAAAAATAGCTCACTAGCACTTTTGTTAAACATTGATGTTTTACCGCTAACTTTCATCATAACATCAGTTGCTATTGTATCAACTGGCTTCATTCGCCCTTGCATATCTTGGACAACTAGCCTCTGAAATTTATGTATATGGTTTGCATCATAATTTGATAAATTAAAATCTTTTGACTCATCAGCATTTACTGACGCAGTTTGTATTAACATCAATAAAGCAATAGCGATTGTGCTATTTTTCAGTTTTTGACTCTCTTTTAATAATTTTTGAAACCTTCCATTTTTAGTAAATATTGACCACAATAGTCCGACTGCAAGTATAAAATATCCAAGGTAAGTGATGTTTGTACCAGGGTCATGATTAACCGAAAGTACAGTCCCAAGCTCATCTGGGTCGTATGATGATTGAAACAGTCTATAATTCTTATAATCAAGAACATGATTCATATATATATTGTACGGCATTGTCACATTGTCATCCTTGTCGTGCAAAATTACATCACTTGCAAAAGACGAAGGAGTTTTTGACCCTGGATAATGCTCTATCTTGAAATCCTCAAGATAGATAGCAAATGGTAATTTAATTGCCTTTGCCCCAACGCCAATTTCCAGATTTATACCATTTATATTTACAGATTTAGGTTGTGATACTTGCCCTTGTGAGCTAGTTAGTTCTATGATTTGCGATTTATCACTACTTTTGACACTCCATATGCTAAGCTCATCTTCGCCACTTTTGGGCTTTAATCCTTTTGCAATTTTCTCTATTTTCGAGCTTTTATTGATAGATTTCAATACTATTGAATTACCATCAACCGTATATAGAGTTCTTGTATTAAATTCATTAGCTCCAGCTTTAAGTTCACCTTGGCTTTTGTCGTCCATCTTTAGATATTTTACCGGGGATCTGAAGTCTGCTTCTAGTGTTCCATTTTTATCACTAATTCTTAATGCTTCATCTGGAGCATTTACATCATCAAATGCCAATGAAATACCGTCAATATTTAATGATTTACCTTTTGCCAAATAGATAGGTTTTCCTTGTTGCATGCCACCGCTTATCATTAGTTCTAAAACCATATCATTTTTATTATTGCTATGCACTATTTTGTAGCCAACAGTTGGTAGATATTTATCTAGTGCTACTTTGATATTTTTACCACAAATATCTATATTTTCATTTATATTATTAACACCAAAAGATGAGATATAAACTGGTTTTTCTTTGCTTAGTGATTCATTGCTACAGGTAGCTTTTAGTTGTAAAAAGCTATTAGCAGATATCATTATATTGCTAGCTTGACCTTCACGCACCATTAATCTGCCCTCATATCCTGCGTATCTAGTAACTAAAGCTCCAATAGCAATCACTATAAAAGAGAAGTGAAATAAAAAGACTGGCATCTTGCCTTTATATGATTTATACTTTGACATTTGATATATCAAAATAGCTATAAAATAGACTAAAAATAGTTCAAACCAAGTAGATTGATATATTTGCCCTTGTACACTTGTAGTACCATAATCGTTCTCTAAAAATGTAGCACCACCTATGATTATGCCAAATAGTATCATCATGGCTGTTGCTATTTTCATTGAAAAAAGTTGTTTTAGTATATTCATTATGCTTCCTATTTTAAAAAATATATTATATAGCTCAAAGCTTTATATTTCGGCTATATTGGCAACTAGGGATTAATTTTATATAAATTTAATCTTTACAAGATACTTCTGAATATATGTTACTATGAAAATTGATATTAAATATAATATATTCATTATCGTATCTATATTCCAATGAAAACCCATGCAAATCTAAGATTTTCTTTACTATATTAAGTCCAAGACCATATCCACTTTTACCACTGTCGTCTCTAGTAAATGGTTCAGTATAGTATGAGAAATCTTTTTCTAACGGTTTTGCAAAATTCTTGACACTAATCATATTCTCTCTTATGTCAATATAAACGATGCCTCTAGTTCTATATTTCAAAGCGTTGTCAATGAGATTTTTAAGAGCAATGCCAATATAATTAGAATCTGCCAAAATAGTAAAATTTATATGCTCATTAATCTCAAGCTCGTCTTCTTCTATAAACATTTTTGATAGAGCACCAAGAAGTATATCATCAATGGAAACAATCTCTAATGACAATTGTAAACTGTTGGAATTGAGTCTCTCTATATGCAAAATTTCATTTGTCAAATTATCAATCTGCTCTATGGAGCGATGCAGAATGTCTTTATGTTTGCTAGCATCCATCATGGCCAAAGATAGTTTGGCTCTTGCTAATGGTGTGCGAAGCTCATGAGATATGTCACATAGCAACTCTCTTCTTGAAGTAATTAGAGTGTCTATATTTTGAGCCATTAGATTAAACTGTTTCTTGACTTTCGAAATCTCATCATTTTTTCGCTCATCAAATGTGAGTCTATGCCTATAATCTCCGCTGCCAAAAACTTCTATGCCCCTTGATATGCCCCTGAGTGGTCTTAACATATCCCAAATAATCACAAACATCAAAATCAAAATCAAAATATCAGCTATTATAAAATAGTTCAAAAGCTTTTTTTGCCAAATATTGTCTGCTTGACTACTATCAAAAAATAAAACTTCATCATCAAGATATTTCATATGTAAATAATATAAATCACCAATGCCAACTATAGCTATACTACCAAAAGATGTATCTACATTATAAATCATATCACCACCAGTGAGTTTGATTTGTTTTGGTTCTAACATATCAAAGCCAAGCTCATCTGAACTCTGCTGTAAAAGATTCATATCGCCTTTTGCTAATATATCAAAAAGCTCTTTTGATGCTTGAATATATCTATTTTCTATACTGTTTTTGATATTTTGATTTGATAATTGATTTGACTTTATAGACAACATACCCATGATGGCAATACTTATGGCAAAAAGTATAGTTATTTTAGAAAAAATAGACACTGTTTTATCCTATAAATTTATATCCAACACCCCAAACTGATTTGATAAATATAGGATTTTTTATATTATCAAATAACTTAGCTCTAATGTTGGAAATATGCATATCTATTGCTCTATCTTTTAGCTCTTGATTAAGATGATTGGCTATCAAACTTCTAGAAAACACTTGATTTTGGTGTCTTAGTAAAAGTGAAAATATCTCATACTCTATTCTAGTAAGCTCTAGCTCATGACTATCTTGTGTGATTTGCATTCTATTTTCATCTATCTCAAAAGTACCGATTTTTTGCACTCCAGCTTTATTATTAACTCTCCTAAAAATAGCATCCATTCTCAATAATAGTTCTTTTGGTTCATATGGTTTGGCGAGATAATCATCAGCTCCATGCTCAAAAGCCACTACTTTGTCCCCTAGATTTCCTCTTGCACTTGATATTATAATGGGAACTGTACTATGTGTGCGAATCTGTTTGCAGACATCAAATCCATCCATTTTTGGTAACATTAAATCAAGTATCACCAAATCACAACTATTTCTACATTCAAGTCTCTCACATGCAACAAGTGGGTTAGCAAAAGTCTCTACACTATGCCCATAATTTTGAAGATACTCGGCGAGTAGCTCTTGCATCACCAAATCATCTTCTATTAGAAAAATATTCATTCTATCTCCCACTCATCTATATAATTGGCAAATTTTTTCTTCTGCTCTACAGTAAGCAACTTGTGTATTTTAGATAGGAAACTTCCCTCTATGCTTGACGCTTTGGTGGTTAATTGTTGATTTATTGTTGATATTTTTGACGCATCAAACCTGGAAGATAAAAAAATATCTCGTTTTTGTTTTTGCAAACTACGTTCATACTGTTTATACTCTCTAATTTCTACTCTATACTCTTGAAGTATCTCTCTCATGGTTACTTTCTGATTAGCATTAAGAGCAAATGATGTCAAATCTTTTTTATAGTAATGATGCTCATCATTCCCATCTGCAAATATCGCAGTTGCTACAAATAAAATAACCAATAAAAATCTCATACTCTAAGCCCCTTTGGTAGCCCTATTAAATCATTTTCCATCATGCCTTTTTCTATATCTTTATGACATGCTGCACAATTTGCTCTATTTTTTACATCTTGTGATAAAAATACTTTACTATCTATATGCTTATGCTTGGCTTTCCAGTAGGCTGTTTTTGTCATTGCTATTATTGTGAATTTTTCGCTTTCAATACTTTTTGATATTTTCAAAGCTACCTGATGAGTCGAATTTTCACTGCTATTTTTGACTAGAAAATTCAAAATCTCAACTCTGCTTTTCTCATCAAGTGAGGCATCGTCTCCAAAATGATTTTTCAAATTTCCCATCATTGCTACCCAAGAACGCTTTGGGAGAAGATATGGAGGATAAGCTATATGGCAACTGCCACATTCATTATAAAATGTGTTGTTTAATGTTTCATAATTTACACTTTTATTTTCATTGTGCATAAATATATTGTCTTTATTCCCCAGCAGATAAATAAAAACTCCTATTGAGACTGCAATCCAAATAATTTGAAAAATTTTACTAAAAATATTACTTTTGATACTTGATATATTCTCTCTGTTTTTATAGCCTGTAATCATAGAATTTATACCATCGTCAGCTCTAAAGAATTTTGCTATTAAACTACCAACTATATGAACTATGATAATGGCCAAAAACATATTTACAAACAGTTCGTGTAGCTCTTCAAATACTTCTGTATCTTTATAATATGACAAGTGCAAATATGCAAAAATACCATGATTCTCACCTACTCCATATGCCAAAAGACCACTTGCAATACTAAGCAAGCCGACAATTAACATTGCTATGATAGCCCAACTAGAAGCAGGGTTATGCCCCATATGTGATTTTGTTTTAACAAGAATAGAACTCATATAATCAAGGAGATTTTTAATACTAAAATCAAAATCACTAAACCTAGAATATTTAGTCCCAAACAAGCCCCAAAGAATACGAAATAATATCAATATGCCCAAAGTTATCCCAAAAACTGCATGATAGCCAAGCAATTCATCTTCATCGCCAGAGAGGTATGAAGCTACAAACAACAATATCATTAAAACATGTGAAATTCTATTGCCAAGAGGCCATATATAACTCCTAGTCATCGTCCCATCTTCCGTAATTTGGTATTTTTATAGCTCTTTCGCTATATATTCCTCTATCTGCAGCAGTATGGCATGCTATACAATTTCCAAGAGTACCGACCTCTTTTTGTACTATGATTTTTTTTGGGATTTCATCATGTTTATGAATGAAATATGGTGTTTTTGTGATGCGGTGTGGTGTTTGGTTTACAGAAATAGAATTTGTTATTTTTCTACTTCTTTTGTAATCCATTGCATTATCACTACTGTTTTTGACTAGATAATTTGTGATATATTTAGTCGTTTTTTGATCCAATGAAGCATCATCTTTGAAATGATTATCAAGTGTGTTCATCATCTTAACCCATGAACGCTTAGGTAAAAGTCCAGGCTGATATGCAAAGTGACAACTTCCACACTCTTTGATATATGTTGCATCTTTTGATACTGCTACATCGCCAATACTTCTTCCAATACTTCTATGGTCTTCATCATCGTCTGCCATGACTGCCACAAGCAGGACTCCAGTCAGTAAAAATGGTACTATTAATAATATTTTTTTCATTTTTTTCTCCTTATTTTGATTTTATATAGTAGAGCACATCGCCTTTTTCTTGTGGTGTGCCTTCTCTTTTGTAAACATCATTAAAATTTCTTTTTAGCCATTTTTGCACATCTTGAACATTAGTTAGTCGTTTTGGATTTGTTCTTGGGGATAGTGGCTCAATACTCTTGTTTGTAAAAGCATTCTGACTAGATAATGATAGATTTGCACCATGGCAAGATGCACATGATATCTCACGACCTCTCTTGCCTATATGTTTTGAGGTGAATATAAGTTCTCCTCTTTTAGCATTAAAATCAGCGAAGCTATTATTGGATTTTTTTGCTTCTACTTTGAGACTATCTATATAACCTTGCATAGAAGGATTAAATCCTCCTGCATTGGCTAATACTCCTGACACTATAAGTAAAGCTAGTTGTTTTTTCATTTTGACTCCTTTTAGTTTATATACAAAACTATAAGGCAAAGTTGTAAAATCACAAAATACAACTCTTTACAAAAAATTTACAATTAAAAATAAGACCACTAAACCACACTAGCTAAGCTAATGCCCCAAAAGATGAGGAAACCAGCAAAAAGCCATAGAGTTGAAGATGGTTTCTCTTCAACCGTGTGAGCCTCAACCAAAAGTTCTTCAGTAACCAGATACAAAAGAGCAGCCACACCAAATGCCAAGATAGCACTAATAACATCTTTTGATGCACCATTTAACAAGAAATAGCCTAAAAGTGAAGCACCAAGCACGACAGTAGCCAAAGCAACACTCATCGTTACTATTCTCCAACCTTTAATTGTGTCAGATACTAATGAAAGACCCAAAAATAGAAGCTCCACCGATAACCCCAAAGCCAACACGAGACCAGTCTCGCCACCAGCTGCAAATCCTGCTCCTATAATAAATCCATCCATTGTCACATCTATAAAAATAGCTGCTATCAAGCCATAATTCAAACCTATCATAGTGCTGCCATGTTTACTCTTCTCTTCCATGCCAATACTCCAAAGTTTGAGTATATACATAAAGATAGTCCCGATAGCAAAAGAACCCATAAGTACCCACCAATGTGCATGTTCTCGCCCAATCTCTGGTAGTACTTCTATTGCTAAAGCAGCGAGAACGACTCCGGCTGCAAAGTGCTGAATTAGGCTTCTTGTGTTGTGAGTCGGATTCCAAACTAGAGCCAAAAGCCCACCTAATGAAGCGACGATTGCTGGTATGAGCATAGAGACTATTGGTGACATTATCGAAATCCTTTTGGTGGAAAATATCTAAAATTATAGCTAACCAATATCTATTTTTAGTTAAACTAACAGTTATGGAAATAGTAGAAAATAAATTTTGGGAAACCAAACAGCTAAAAGAGCTGAATAGTGATGAGTGGGAAGCTCTGTGTGATGGGTGTGGATTATGTTGTTTGCATAGGCTAGTTTGTGATGACGATACCATAGTCACAACAAAAGTTGTTTGTAAATGCTACGATATAGATAGAGGATTATGCTTTGAATATGCTAGGCGTTTTGAGGTAGTACCTGAATGCATGCAGCTCACTCTTAAACTTGTCAAAGAGTTTGACTGGCTTCCAAATACTTGTGCTTATAGGCTACGAAATGCTGGTCTACCTCTGCCATCATGGCACCCTCTGGTTAGTGGAACAGATAAAAGTGTAAAAATACACGGTATAAACAGTGAAAATCACATTGTAGAAACAAAAGATATTGTGTTAGAGGATTATATTGTAGATTGGTAGATAGTAAGGTTGGTTAGTGTTGTCACATTTGAGCCTATAAGCACCCTTTGGATATAATATTATCAATAAAATCAACAAAAGAGAATTTAATGAGTGAAGAGAAAAAAGTATATAACCCAAAAGAGATAGAAGATAGCTACTATAAGATATGGGAAGATAGAGGATATTTCGAAATAGATGGCAATAAAGAGCTACAAACTGATGGCAAAAATTTTGCCATCATGATGCCTCCTCCAAATGTCACTGGAAGTTTGCACATAGGTCACGCACTTACTTTTACACTACAAGATATTATCGTAAGATACAAACGAATGGACGGCTACAAAACTCTATGGCAACCTGGAGTTGACCACGCAGGGATAGCCACACAAAATGTGGTAGAAAAACAACTACTAGCGACAGGTGTAACGAAAGAAGAGATAGGGCGTGAAGAATTTCTAAAACTTGCATGGCAACAAAAAGAGAATTCAAATAGTGCTATCACAATGCAACTACGAAAACTAGGCGTATCTCCAGCGTGGAAACGAGAGAGATTTACCATGGATGATGGACTTGCTAATAGTGTCAAAAAATCATTCAAACAGATGTATGACGCTGGGCATATTATCCGTGGAGACTATATGATAAACTGGTGTACACATGATGGTGCTTTATCAGATATAGAAGTAGAACACGAAGAGCATGCTGGTAAACTCTATCATATCAAATATCCTCTGAGCGATGGCTCTGGTGAGCTTGTAGTAGCTACCACACGACCTGAAACATATTTTGGAGACACTGCTGTAATGGTGCATCCAGATGATGAGAGATACAAGCATTTAGTAGGCATGGAAATCACTCTACCACTAATAAATAGAAATGTAAAAATCATAGCCGATGAGCATGTAGATATGAGCTTTGGTACTGGCGTAGTAAAGGTAACTCCAGCACATGATCAAAATGACTATGAAGTTGGTAAAAGACATAATTTGGAATTTATCACAATCTTTAATGAGCAAGGTATCCTAAATGAGCATTGTGGCGACTTTGCAGGATTAGAGCGACTTGGTGCTAGAGATGTAATCGTAGAAGCACTTAATGAGGCTGGATTTTTAGACAAGATTGAAGAGCATACCAATCAAGTTGGACATTGTTATAGATGTGGAAACATAGTAGAGCCATATATATCAAAACAGTGGTTTGTCAAAAAAGAATTTGCCTCAAAATCAATAGAAAAAGTAAATAATGGAGAAGCTGAATTCTTCCCTGCTCATTGGCTAAATAGCTATAACGCATGGATGGGGGAGCTACGAGATTGGTGTATAAGCAGACAGCTTTGGTGGGGTCATCAGATTCCTGTAATGTACTGTGATGATTGTGGCGAGGAAAGTGTATTTGATGGAGATACACCTACTCATTGCCCTCATTGCAATAGTACAAATATCACTCAAGACCCTGATGTACTTGATACATGGTTTAGTTCAGGTTTATGGCCATTTTCTACACTAGGCTGGGGCAATGGCGAAAATGATCAAATGGCTAAATACAACGATAGTGATATGAATGATTTCTATCCAAATTCACTTCTGATTACTGGCTTTGATATATTATTCTTTTGGGTTGCTAGAATGCTTATGATGGGTGAAAATCTTAACGGCAAACTTCCTTTTAAAGATATATATCTTCATGCTCTTGTAAAAGACGAGCATGGCGACAAGATGAGTAAATCAAAAGGTAATGTCATCGACCCGCTTGTGATGATTGAAAAATATTCTACTGATGCCTTGCGTTTCACCCTAGCAGTTCTCGCAGTTCAAGGTAGAGACATAAAGCTAAGTGAGGACAAGCTAGAACAGAGTAGGAATTTCACCAATAAACTCTTTAATGCGACAAACTTTTTGCAACTCAACCATGACAGCTTTGCTGATTTGGACGCAAAGAATATCCAAACTCCACTTGGTCGCTATATGTTGTCTAGATTTTATGTAGCTATCAATGAAACTAGAGATTACATAGATGCGTATAGATTTAATGACGCTGCTACTGTACTGTATCGCTTCTTGTGGGGTGAATTTTGCGACTGGGGCATAGAGCTTAGCAAGGCTAGTAAAGATAGTGTTAGTGAGATGGGAAGTATATTCAAAGAGTCACTAAAACTGCTACATCCGTTTATGCCATTTATCACAGAATATCTCTATCATAGACTATCAAATACAAACCTTGAAGATACAAAATCTATTATGATTAGTTCATATCCAGTGGCTGGAGAGATTGACACCGATGCCATAAAAGAGTTCGAGCAAATTATGGAGGCGATAGTCTCTGTTCGTAGATGCAAAACGCTTATCGACAAAGGTAATCAAAAAATAGAAAAAGCTTATATCAAGATGAATAGTGACATCAACACTGAGCTTTACGCTCCATTTATTGAGAAACTTGGCAAAGTTGGAGAGATAGAATTTGTAAGTGAAAAATTGGATAAATGTGTGACTGATGTAAGTGACAGTCTAGAGAGTATGATAGCTACTGATGATATAGATATGAGTGAAATAATCATAAAGCTAGAGAGACAAAGAGAAAAGCTTCAAAAAGAGATAGATAAGCTAAGTGGCATGCTAAATAATGAGAGATTTGTAGCCAATGCACCTAAAGAGGTAATTGATGAAAATAGATTACTACTAAAAGACGCATCTGCTAAACTTGAAAAAGTAGTCAATGAACTTAAAGGGCTTATATAAGCTAGGCTTTTTTGTTTGTTGCTTTGTTCTTTATGATTTTACCCATTATAATTTTAATAATAACCATAATACCAACTCCCTCGATCATCGCAGCTAGTACAAATGAATAATAGTCATACAGTGTTATTGCTCTAGCATCGTGAGCCATAGTAGCAATCAAGATTAGAAATGTAAGTGGCATAGAATCTCCAAGGCTGAATAGAGCTGTGTCTCTAGCACCTAAATGTTTATAATATGCCAAAAATGATGCTACTTGTCTGATGGCAACCATAGCTACAACAATCCAAAATGCTTTGATTAAAATTTCTGGTTTAAACAATACCTCAAGGTCAAGTGTAGTGCCAACATAGATAAAAAATATAGGGACTAAAAATCCAAATCCAACACTAGTTAATGTTTCTGGTAACTCTTTTTTGTGTTTAAATAAATTCCCTATGAAAACTCCAGCTACAAACGCACCAAGCACCATATCAATACCATTATACTGCATAGCAGCTATAAGAATAAAAAATAAAGCTATAGAAACTCTAATATCTTGAGCCATGTTATCATGTTCTGGCATAATAATTTTACGGAGCTCAGGAAACCACCACAATGCAAAAATGGCAGCTTTATATACATAATAAATTAGAATCATGGCAACAATGAGATTAAATATGTTCTTATACAACTCAAAGCCAACGCCATGCTGAACTGCAGATTCAAAAATAACCAAAGCAGTTATACTGATAATCTCTCCAACAACACCAATAGTAAGCACAAGCTCTAGCCATGCATGTTTCTTGCCGTGTTCATTTATAAGTGCCATGATCATTCCTAGTGAAACAATTGGGAGTGCTACAATGTATACAGGCGACAAATCAAAAACAAGAAATATAAGAAAGGACAAACCATAAAGTGTTGCGAAATAAACTAATACATTTTTAAAAAGTTTATCTTTAAATTTGACAAATCTCTCCAAATCAAGCTCTAAACCAGCCAAAAACATTAGGTAAAATAGACCTATTTTGGCTATTACTTTTAATAAATCATTGTCATTATCCAAAAAGCCAACCGAGACAGCTAACAATCCTATAATAATTTCAACAACTACTATTGGGGCTTTTAGCAATCTAGCAAAAAAAGGTGCCAATACAATGAGGAATACTACTTGGGATAAAAAAGCTAAATTTTCCACTATGACACCTAATATTTATTTAGGTGAATTATAGCCTAAAATAGCTCTTATTTTAATTTTGAGATATAACTTGCGATTTCTTTTATAGAATTATCATCCAAATTATCAACCATATTTTTCATAACACCACCAAATCCATATTGATTAAGCGTACCATTTTTGTATCCATTTAACTGCTTATATGTCAATGCACTATCTTGACCAGTTATTGGTTTTGTTTTTTTATAAGCTGATGTTTCACCTTTTGAACCATGACAACTTGCACATTTGCTTGTATAAATTGATGCACCACTTGCAAAAATAAATTCCGACGCAAAGATAGATGCTAATATTAATATTTTATACACCCACGCTCCTTCTCTTTTTTATAATGCAATTATAACATATCATTGTGTTAATATTGTGAAACACAGCTATTTAAGTCTACCAATCACCTTGTAGCGTATCCAGAAATCATCTATCGCTTCATTTAGCTCTCTATCGCTTATTTTTTGGTGTTTTTTGACTCCATATTCGCTCAGAAACTCTTCAGGCATTGCAGATATATCACGAGATGGATATTTCATATAGTGATCCATGCCCATTTTTACATTCTTCTCTCCACTATATGTTAGTAAATAATACTTCATAATATCCTGTGGTGAACTTGATAATTTTGCATGGCATTTTATACAATTTTTATCAAATGAATTATTTGCAAAAAGTGATATTGAAAACCATATAATTGTTAATAAAAATCTTACCATGTAATCTCCACCATTGTCCACTCACTTTTTTTAGATGTTACTTCGATATTAGCAGCATATTCATTAAGTATTTTTTTAACTATACTGAGACCAATTCCGAAACCACCCTCGCTTTCATTAAATCTCTTATATCTATCAAACATCATAGGTATTTCATGCTCGAACATTCCAGTCCCGCTATCATATATACTTAATAGTTTATCTTTTAATGTTATTTTTATAATTCCTTTTCGTCTATTGTATTTAATAGCATTTGAAATTAAATTATCAATAACTCTAGTTAATTTATGTCTATTGCCAAAAAAGTTGATATTATTTAAATCAAGCTCAAAAGATACCATTTTTGAATTTGCCAAACTATCAAAATAGTTTACCCTATCTATGATTAATAATTTTAAATCTATATCTTCATCTTTTTTATGAGTATCATTTTCTAGCGTTAGATAGGTTAGATCATTATATAATACAGATACTGTTTTGGCTGCTATCTCTATTCTGTCTATTTTCCTTTTATTATCATCCGATATTCCATCTTTATCTATCATCTCTATATTGGCAAGAATTGAACTTAGTGGAGTATTAAGCTCATGTGTAGTATCTTTTATAAATACATCTAGTAGCTCTATGGACTCTTTCATTGGTCTAACAAATAATTTAGCCAAGAAAAGTCCAATAATCATAAAAAATAGCGTCAAGGATGAACCAAACATAACTATAGTTTTCCATGCTTCAATTTTCCATGTTTCATCATATGCTATCTCAATAAATAGGTACTTTGCACCTAAATAATACTCATCTAAACTCTTCATGTAGTGAATTTTGTCTTCAGTGTGATATATTTCATTATCAAATTCTATATTAGTACAATCTAATACTGAAAATATCTTTTGTTTTTCTATATCATAAATGGCACTTTTATAACGACTATCCCTTGGATATATGACTTGCTCTGGAAAGAAATGATGTAGTGTTTTAAGCTTTTTTATATGCTCATACGCATAAGTAGAAAGTGTAGCCCTTTTATTTGAGAACATTAGCTTCTCTTGACTTTGGTAGTAAAATAGTGATATCAAAAATACTATACCCATAATCATTAATCCATAAAGTATCAAAAATCTATATAATGACTTCTTTTCACTTCGTAATAATGAATTTGTACCCTTGTTTTTTGATACTATCAATACTATCCTTTCCTACTAATTTTCTAAGATTTTTAATATATGTTCTAAGAGCTGTATCACTTGATTCTTCATCATAATCCCATAGCTGCTCGTATATTCGCTCATGAGAAATAATTTCACCTATATGTTGCATAAAAAGCTTTAGAAGTTTTGCCTCTTTATTGCCAAGAGTGATATGCTTTTCGTTAATTATCAAATCATTATTATCAATATCATATGAAATATTAGGTGTAATCTCAACTATAGAATGAACCTCATGATAAAATTCTCTTCTTAATAGAGTTTCTATTCTAATCTGTAACTCTTTGAGCTCAAATGGCTTTCTGATATAATCATCACAACCACTATTAAAGCCTTTCTCTAAATCATCAACACTATCAAGCGATGTAATAAATATTGCTGGGGCTACGACTCCATTTACTCTAGCCTCTTTAAGCAGATTAAAGCCATTTATCTCTGGTACATTTACATCAAATAATAAAATATCATATCTAGCCTCATAAAGCTTATCTTGAGCTTCGCTACCATCATAAACGCTCTCTACAAAATAACCTTTTGAATCCAAAAAATCACATATTGTCTCATTTAAAATAGTATCGTCTTCAAGTAGTAAAATTCTTACTTTTTTACTTTTATCCACAATATTTCCTTTTGTAAATAGTTACAATGTCTTCGTTAATTAAGTGATATTTTATCACAATAACATTATTATATTACAAAATTTTATAATTAAGGTTTAAAATGCATTCAGTAGAATTACTAGCAGTATTTACAACCGCACTAATGATAGGCTTTGGTCATTGCATAGGTATGTGCGGAGGAATAGTCATAGCTTATAGCACTACAAAACTTGACGAGAAATCTTCAATGATACAACAAACAATATCTCACCTATCATATAGCTTGGGTAGAATTAGTACATATGCACTATTTGGTGCTGCTTTTGGGCTGATAGGTAAATCACTTTCATTTTCTCTAACAACAAAAGGTATCTTATTTATTGCAACTGGCTTGTTAATGATTTTGGCTGGATACACAATCTTGGGTGGTGGTAAATTTCTTAATTCTGCCCATTTCTCAATATCAAAATATAGTTGGTTTCAACGCTCATTTAAAGCACTGCTAAGTAGTAAAAGTCTTGGTAGCTTCTATCTTCTTGGTTTACTTAATGGTCTTATTCCATGTGGTCCAGTTTATGCATTTGCAATTATTGCAGCTAGCACAGCCAGTCCACTTTATGGTGCTATTGTGATGATTATTTTTGGGTTAGGAACCACTCCAGCACTACTATTCTTGGGTTCATTTGCGAAACTATTACAAAACAGTAGTTTTAGAACCACAATAACTAAAATAGGTGCGATGCTAGTAATACTATATGGGGTTTGGAGTATGGTAAAGGGTTATAAGCTCATAAGCGAACCTGAAGTAATGGGGCAAAAGATAGAAAACATGCAAAGAGAGTTGGTAAAAAAAGTTACCAACTAAAAAATCTTTTATGAAAAAGATGGTCCTGCTGAAGAGAAATTAAACTCATCACTAACATCATCATATCTATGAAAATTCTCTACAAACATTCCACCAAGCTTTTTAAGCATATCATCATATGATACCTTATTACTCCATGTGTTTCTTGGATTAAGAACTTCAGTGTCAACTCCATGAAGTTCTTTTGGAATTGAGAGATTGAATATAGGCAACGAATCAAATGATGCTTTTTCAATCGAACCATCAAGAATAGCGTCTATACAAGCTCTAGTATTTTTAATACTCATTCGTTTACCAACGCCATAACCACCGCCACTCCAACCAGTATTTATAAGATAGACATTTACATTATGAGCGTCTATCTTTTCACCAAGTAATTTGGCATATCTAGTAGGGTGCAGTGGCAAGAAAGCCTCTCCGAAACAAGCTGAAAAAGTTGCAACTGGCTCAGTGATTCCTCTCTCAGTTCCAGCTACTTTGGCTGTATATCCACTTAAGAAATAATACATGGCTTGCTCTTTTGTGAGTTTACTCACAGGAGGTAAGACACCAAAAGCATCAGCTGTTAAAAATATAATATTTTTTGGGTGTCCTGCTTGCAAATCACACTTGAAATTTTCAATATGCTCAATAGGATACGAGACTCTTGTATTCTCTGTTTTGCTTGTACTCGAGTAATCAACCACGCCACTATCATCATATACAACATTTTCAAGTAATGCATCTTTTCTGATTGCAGCGTAAATTTCTGGCTCACTATTTTTATCCAAGTTAATTACTTTGGCATAACAACCACCCTCAAAATTAAAGACACCACTCTCATCCCAACCATGTTCATCATCACCAATAAGGGCACGATTAGGGTCGGTAGACAAAGTTGTTTTTCCTGTTCCAGAGAGTCCAAAAAATAGACAAACATCGTCATCTTTTCCCACATTTGCAGAGCAATGCATAGGCAGTTTACCTTCAAGTGGTAGCCAATAATTCATCATAGAAAAGATGCCTTTTTTCATCTCTCCACCATACCAGGTGCCACCAATTATAGATACATTATCTTCTATATTGAAAACTACAAATACATCAGAATTAAGCCCCTGCTCTTTATAATGCTCATTTGTTGTCTTACATGCATTGTAGACAACAAAATCAGGCTCAAAATCTTCAAGTTCGGTATCCGTTGGACGAATAAACATATTTTTTACAAAATGTGCTTGCCATGCAACTTCAGAAATAAACCTAATCTTTCGTCGACTCTCAATACTAGCTCCAGCATATACATCATTGATATATAATGGTTTACCAGCTAATTGGTTAATAGTAATATCCAAAAGATTTTCATATATCTCTTTTTTAATTGGCTTATTTATATCACCCCATGATATTTCAGAATTTGATGGAGCTTGATCAACAAAGTACTTATCTTTAGGACTTCTTCCTGTAAAAATACCAGTATCACACATAGCAGTACCTGATGTAGATATTTTGCATTCGCTATTGTTTATCTCATGACGCTGCAGTTCATCATAGCTAATATTATAATAAATATTAGCTGCATTTTCTAACTTTAATCTCTCAAGACCTTTGGTCGACTTGGGTATCACATTTGCCTCTTTTATATAAAAATAAATTTTGAACAGAAATTAGTTCAAAGAAGCCAATAATTGACCGTCCACAACACTATCAGTTGGAGCAACATCTAGTGATGCAATAACACCAGCTTGTGGTGCGAAGATATCTATCTCCATTTTCATTGCTTCAAGTATCATTATTTTTTGACCCTCTTCTACTTTGTCGCCAACTTCTACAAGAACTTTCCATACATTACCAGGAGTTTGTGAGTTTATTTTTACTTTACCAGCTGCTTCACAGCTTGAATTTGTTGCTGCTGCTGCACTAATTTGTATATTTGCATCACCTTCTGCTACTTGTACGCTATATTTTTTACCATCAACCATTACTGTATAATTTCCACTCATATTTTCTCCTTGCATTGTATGTTTAAATTTGCCTTTTCTTACCATCAATGGACCTTCGCCCTTGAGGAACGCTATACCTTTGGCATCGCATGATGCTCCAATAAAGATATTCTCATCATTAGCTGTAAGCCCCTCTTTTTCAAGCTCTTCTGTCCAGTAAGCAATAGATTTTTTCTCATCTCTATCAGCTATGTCCAAAGGACTCTCGTTTGTAGGCTCAAGTTTTAGTTGTGCTGATGCTAATGCAACTATTTCACTATCTGGCTCAACTGGTGTTTTACCGAAATAACCAAGTACCATCTTGCCGTATCCTGGAGCGATTTGCTTCCATGGTCCAAACATTACATTTGCATAAGCTTGTTGCCAGTAAAATTGGCTCACAGGTGTCACAGAAGTTCCATACCCACCTCGCTCAACAACTTCTTTCATTGCTAAAATTACTTCATCAAATTTATCTAGATTTCCAGCATCTCTCATCATTTGAGTATTTGCAGTTAACGCTCCGCCTGGCATTGGTGAAAACGGAATAAGTGGTGATACTTGAGTTGACTCAGGTGGTTTCATATAGTCACTAAGACAATCAGCCAATACCTCTTCATATTTCAAAATTTTACCAAGCTCTAAATCACCAAGGTTAAAATTAGTACCTTTTGTAGCATGAAGCATTGTAAGAATATCAGGTTGGCTTGTTCCACCACTTACTGGTGATGCTGCCATATCTATACCATTCGCACCAGCTTCAAGAGCCGCCAAATAAGATGCAACACTAACACCAGCTGTCTCATGCGTATGAAGTCTCAAGTGAGCTGAATCACCCAAAAGCTTTCTTGCCATTGTGATTGTTTCAAAAACTTTGTGTGGATTTGAAGTACCACTTGCATCTTTGAAACATACACTATCAAATGCTATTCCTGCATCCAAGATATCTCTAAGAGTTTTTTCATAAAATGCAACATCATGTGCACCACTACATCCTGGTGGTAAATCCATCATAGTTACAACTACTTCATGATTCATTCCATATTTTTTGATACATTCAGCACTATATATAAGATTGTTAACATCATTTAAAGCATCAAAATTTCTAACAGTCGATGTACCATGTTTTGCAAAAAGTTTTGCAAACAAATCAATCATCTCTCTACTGCCAGTATCAAGCATTACAGTATTTATTCCTCTTGATAGAACTTGAAGATTTGCATTTGGACCTGCAATTTCTCTAAATTTATCCATCATATCAAAAGCGTTTTCTCTCAAATAAAAGAAAAGTGATTGGAATCTAGCTCCACCACCAAACTCAAAATGAGATATACCAGCGTTTGTAGCAGCTTCTACTGCTGGTAAGAAATCCTCCATTAAAACACGACCACCAAAAACAGATTGGAATCCGTCTCTAAAAGTTGTATCCATAATATCAATATACTTTTTTGCCATTTACAATACCTTTGTCAATTTTTTTGCACTTTAAAACTCAAGAACATTAATAAGATTGAAAAATGCTCTAAAAAGAGTTATTTCAATCTTGATAATATTTTTGTAACTAAATTGTAGACTATTTTTACTTACTATAAAGTTAAAATAGCACCTATTTATCTTCTTTTTCTACCATTCGTTCGTTTTGGTGCTGAACCTTGAGAATAATTATAGTTATCCATCATATCATTAACTGTATCTTCATCATATCCAATACCACCTGAACTAATTATTGGTTCTTTAGTTAGATAGAAACTTATCAGTTTCTCCAATAATAACTCTTTTTCATCTTCGTTATATTTATCCATTAAAATCTTTGCTTCATCTCTAATTTGAATATCTGTAATATTCTCTTTAATTAGCTCATAATCATTCTCTTCTATTCCCACTCCTGAACCTAAAGTACAAAGCTGCATATCAGCCCCAACCTCTTTTTGAATTCTTTGGAGCTCTTTAAACTCTTCAGTTGAAACTAGTGTAATAGCTATGCCACTTTTGCCTGCTCTTCCTGTACGACCAATTCTATGAACATAGCTTTGTGGATCAAATGGGATATGGTAATTAAATACATGTGTAACATCTTTAACATCAAGCCCTCTTGCTGCTACATCTGTGGCAACCATTATTTTTATCTCGCCTCTTCTGTATGCCTTTACAACCAATTCTCTCTCATCTTGCTCAAGATCACCATGTAAACCTTTTGCACTAAAGCCCAATGCCTCTAGATGCTCTACAAGTCTATCTACTTCTCGTTTCATACGACAAAAAATGATACATTTATTGACATCTTCTGTTTCTAAAAGTTTCACGATAGCATCATCTCTTTGGCTTTCATTGATTACAAAATATTTTTGCTCAATGATATTATTTGTAGTTTCATTGTCTCCAATTACAGATATATACTCTGGTTTATAAAGTATATTGGCTGCCAAATCTTTAATAGGCTCAGGCATTGTGGCTGAGAATAGAAGAGTTTGTCTATTTTGAGGAATATATTCAAAAATCTCTTTGATATCATCCAAAAATCCCATATCAAGCATCTCATCAGCTTCATCTAGAACTATAATTTCTGGATTAAATACATCGATTTTACCTTTTTTATACAAGTCCTTGAGTCTTCCTGGAGTTGCAACTACTATTTGAACGCCTTTGTGAATTAGTGCAATTTGTCTACCATAACCAACACCACCATAAACCGTGAGTGTTCTTATGTCTGCAAATCTTCCGAGATGATAAAGCTCATCACTAACCTGCGTTGCCAGTTCTCTAGTAGGAGTGATTATCAACGCTCGTTCACATTCACCTTTTGCAATTTTATCGAGTATTGGCAAACCAAATGCTGCTGTTTTACCAGTTCCTGTATGAGCTTGACCAACTATATCTGTTCCATTTAAGATGACTGGTATTGCCATCTCTTGTATTGGACTTGGCTCTTTAAAGCCTGCTATTCTTATACCCTTTGCTATCTCAGGGTGAAAATCAAAATCATTAAAATTCATATGTTACCTTCTGTATTTTTATACATTAATTTAAGCTCAAAAAGTCGTGAACTTAATAAAACCTCTACAAAGAGACTCTATAAATTCAAAATTTATTTAATAATAAATATCCAAAAAATAAGTCCAACGACTATTCTATAAACTCCAAATACCACAAATGTGTGTGATGTTAAAAATTTCATAACAGCTTTTACGGTAACCAATGCAACCACAAAAGCTGTAATAAAACCAACAACTAAAAGCGTATAATCATCAACTACCATAGTCGATCTATTTTTATATAAATCATACGCTGTTGCCACGACCATAGTAGGAATTGCCAAAAGAAATGAAAATTCAGCTGCACTTTTGCGTGAAAGCCCTGCGAATATTCCACCTATCATGGTCATGCCAGATCTGCTAGTCCCAGGAACCATTGATATACTCTGGAATACCCCTATCATGAGAGCCTCTTGATAGGTTAGATTTTCTACACTTTTACAGTTGCTCTCATCAGCATTGCGTCTAAAATACTCTAAAATCAAAAATGCTATACCGCCTATGATTAGCATAATTGCTACTGTTTCTATTCCAAATAGACCTTTGATGCTCTTATAAAATAGAAAACCAAAAATAGCTGTTGGTATAAAAGCTAATGAGATTTTATACCACAGTGTCTTATCTGCTAATAGTTTTTGAGCAAACAAAAACAAAACGGCCAAGATACTTCCTAACTGAATGGAAACCTCGAATGCCTTATGAGCTTCAGTTTGCTTTAATCCCAACAAATCAGATACTAAAATCAAATGTCCAGTACTTGATATTGGTAAGAATTCCGTCAATCCCTCAACTGTACCCAATATTAGGGCATCAATTATAGTCATATTTTTCCTTTTGGCATATCACCAATCATCCTAATGGCAACCAAGCCAACAATTATCATACCTTGCTGGTTTGATTAGGTGGATTATATCATTTTAAGGTTAAAATATCATATAGAATCTACAATTTCAAGAACTTTTCTCAAATCTTTTATATCAATACAATGAGTTGCAGCTTCACGCAATATAGGCTTTGCACAAAACGCTATTTTAGTGCCAGCATAAACAAACATACTTAAATCATTAGCACCATCACCTATCGCAACTGTATTTTTAATCTCAATGCCAAGTAGCGATTGGAGTCTAGTGAGAAGTTCGCCTTTTGAGCTTCCAAACATCATCTCACCACCAACTTCACCAGTTAAAACTCCATCAATATCATAAAGCGTATTTGAAAAATCAGCATCGATACCCAAATATTCAGATGCTGGAGCAGTTGCATTTCTAAAGCCACCAGAAAAACATACCACGGTATAGCCTCTGTTCTTTAGTCCATCAATCGTATCTTTTGCTCCATTTATAAGTGGTAAAGATTTGCATATCTCATCAACACTGCTCATCTCTAGACCTTTGAGAAG
Organism: Sulfurovum sp. UBA5198; assembly: GCA_002412865.1. Lineage (GTDB taxonomy): Bacteria > Campylobacterota > Campylobacteria > Campylobacterales > Sulfurovaceae > BN30871. Next base: position 21,033 of record DHVW01000001.1, on the reverse strand, counting down.
CTTAACCCTTTGTTGTAAAGCATTAAAGAAATCAAGCCTTCCTTCCATCGCTTCATGTGTGATAGCAGCCACTTGCTCTTCAAACCCCAGCTGTGCAGCCAAAAAATCTATAGTCTCACCATCCATAAGTGTGGAGTCAAAATCAAATACAGCTAATTTCATAAAGTTACCTTTGGTTGTAATACAAACGCCTATTCAAGCATAATTTGGATAAAATTATAACCAATAATCTATAAAATAAGAGTCTATAATGCTATTTGATACCTTTTGTGCCACCCTTTGTAGCGACAAACCATTTATAACCGTCGAGGTTACGCCTCCACATGGTGGCTCTATGTCGGCAATCCTCACAAAGATAAAAGAGGCAAATCTGATAGACAAAGTCTCAGGATTTACCACTACTGATAATCCACTAGCTAAACTAAAAATGGACTCTATTACAGCTGCTATTCGTATCCAGCAAGAGTTCGGCAAACCAGTAATTGCTACTATGAGTATGCGTGATAAAAACAAGCTATCATTACAATCAGCTCTAATGGGAGCAAATGATTTTGACATTAGAGGAATACTGGCTCTCACTGGAGACCCTGCGAAATATTCAGACCAACCAGAGGTCAAGGGTGTTTTGGAGCGAGATTCTACCCTGCTACTGAGTATCATTCATCATCTCAATAGTGGCATGGATTATAGCAAAAGGGCTTTAACTCCACCACTCAATCCTATCTATCCATTTGCGGTTAGTAACGCTTACGCAAAAGATCCGAAGACTCTACAAAAGAGAATGGTCAAAAAGCTAAATTATGGAGCTAGAGCTATCATAACACAACCTGTTTATGATATAGAAAATGCAAAGCTTTTATTGGAACTATTTGAAAATGCAAAAAGAGAAAGCATACGAGATACAGCCAAAGATGCCAAACTAATATTAGGTCAATTTCCTGTTGTGAGTGCCAAAACTGCAAATTTTATAGATGAACATGTCCCAGGAATATCTGTACCAAAAAGCATCATTGATGAGATGAATCTAGCTACTATGGACGGCAAAGAAAAAGAACATGAAGTGGGCTTTGCACTATCAAAGAGAATCTATGATGAGATAATGGCACTCCACCCAAAAGTACACCTCATGACACATAATAGATTTGATTTGTGTAGCGAATTAATAGGGTAATTACCTCTTTTTGGCTAGAGGGTTATCGCTTCTATTTCTAGGTACTCTATCCTCTTCGATATTGGGCTTAGTGGTGTTAAAAATTCCAGTTTTTGCCATTACGCACCCTTTGCATCCAGCCTCACATTTATGTTTTAGCAATACACACCAATCATCGCAACCATCATGTGTACTTAGATATTGGCAACCCCAACCGCTACTCATCTAAAGCCCCTTATTTAAGTTCGCCCCAGTTATCTCCGATACTCACGGAGCAAATCAGTGGCACATTTAGTTCAAAGATATTTTCCATCATATACGCGAATCGCTTTGATAGCTCTTCGGCTTTTTCACTCTTGACTTCAAATATCAGTTCATCGTGGATTTGCAAAAGTATCCGTGCGTCAAGATCTTCATCTATGATAAGTGCATCTATCTCATTCATGGATAGCTTCATCAGGTCTGCCGCACTCCCTTGGAACACTGTATTGACCCCTTCACGCAAAAATGCAGCCTTCTCCATGCCACCAGCTCCATCATAGTCAAAGAACCGTCTACGACCTAGCAGGGTCTCTACGAATCCTCTGTTTTTAACCTCATCTTGAATCTCTGATATGAAGTTTTTGACCGTCGGGAAAGATGCGAAATATGCTGTGATAATATCTTTGGCTTCACTACCACTAATTCCTAGTGCTTCTGAAAGTTTCTTTTGCCCCATGCCATATAGTATTCCAAAATTAATAGTTTTAGCAACACTTCTTTTACTACTAGCTAATTCTTCTCCAAAGAGTTTTAGAGCTGTGGCATAGTGAATGTCTTCATTATTTTTAAAGGCATCTCCTAGAGCCTTGTCGCCTGAGAAGTGAGCCAATAGTCTAAGCTCAATCTGAGAGTAATCTATACTCACAAGCTTATATCCATCTTTGGCTACAAATGAGCTTCGTATACTCCTGCCAAGCTCACTTCGCACTGGTATGTTTTGCAGGTTAGGATCTTTTGAGCTAAGCCTTCCTGTGGCTGTTCCTGTTTGTAAAAACGATGTGTATATTCTGTTTTCTTTATCTTTCATTCCTAGCTCATACAGTGGCAATGTATATGTGGATAGGAGTTTTGTATATTCCCTATATTCTAATATTTTATTTATTACTGGATGCTCGCTCCGCAGTTCATCTAGTACGGCTTCATTTGTACTATATCCTGTTTTTGTTTTTTTGCCACCCTTTAATCCTAAGTTTTGAAACAGTATCACGCCTAGTTGTTGAGTAGAGCGAATATTAAACTCACTTCCACAAAGCTCATAAATCTCTTTAGTAAGTGTGGCTAGTTTTTCTTCAAGCATTAATGAACTCTCTTTTAATTTGAGGACATCAACCTTTATACCTACACTCTCCATTCTGGCTAACACATTTATAAATGGATACTCGACAATTTTTGCCTCATGCAGTAGCATATCCAATGAGCTTAGATTCATCTTTTCAATCAACGCATGATAAAGTTTTAGAGTAATAAAAGCATCTTCGCTGGCATATTTTGTAGCATCTTCAATCAAAACTGATGAGAAATTTTCCCCTTTTTTGACCGTCTGCTTAAAAGATATCATCTCATGCCCAAAAAACTCTTTAGCCAATGTATCAAGCCCTACTCTACCGTATGGATTACTCAGCCATGCTAGTATCATAGTGTCGCTGTATGGTTCGACTGGCTCAAACTCATATCTATTATAAAGAAGTGATAGATCAAATTTTAGATTTTGACCAACTACTTTGCATTTCATAATCTTCTTTATAGCACCCAGTGCATCATCTAATGATACTTGCTCCCCTACACCTAAATAGTTATGAGCAATTGGTACATAAAATGCTTTTTGCGAATCTGCACAAAAACTAAAACCAACCATATCAGCTTTTTTTGTATCCAATCCTGTTGTCTCTGTATCAAACGCTACCAAGGTCTCACTATTAAACATATCTATCTGCTGATTAAGCTTCTGCACTGTATCAAGCGTAATAGCTTCAAATTTAAGTACTGAGCGTATATCTTTAGTTTCTAATTTTTCATTTATGGCTGTTGATATATTGGTATTGAGTGAGGCTAAGCCGTTACCATTCATTTGAGCTTTTTTTAATGCTGCTTTCATCTCATATTTTGCAAACTCATCAATCAAAACTGATAGATAGTTTTTATCTTCAAATTTATATCTATCCCAATCACAATTTTCAATTACATCAGTTTTCATAGTCACAAGCTCACGGCTCAAAAACGCCATCTCACGACTCTCGCTAAGTAGCTTTTGCATTCGTGGAGTTCCTGTGTTTTCTATATCATCATAGATAGCCTCTAGTGTATGGTATTTGTTAATAAGTTCACTGGCACCTTTTTGACCTATCCCTTTAACACCAGGAACATTATCGCTACTATCTCCTAAAATAGCCTGGAAATTTGTAAAATCGCGTGGATGTATACCGAATTTTGCCACACACCCATCTTCATCTATATCAACTTTTTTTACTGAGTCATGAAGCACTACGATACCATCATCTATAAGTTGATATAAGTCTTTATCGTGAGAGACTATCCGTACTTTTATGCCATCAGTTTTTGCTTTGGCTGTAATTGTCGCTATGATATCATCGGCTTCATATCTATCAAGTGCCAAATTGGCAAAGCCCATCTTCTCTATCCATTCTATGGCTATTGGGAGTTGAAGCGTCAAGTCCTCTGGAGCTGGAGAGCGATTTGCTTTATATGCACCATAAAGCTCATTACGAAATGTATCGCCTTTGCTGTCTAATGCAAAAACTATATAATCGGTGCTATGATTACGATGCAAAGAGTCAATGAGATTGATAAAACCTGTAAGCAGACCTGTGGGAAATCCATCAGAATTTCGTAGTGGCGGCAAGGCATAATAAGAGCGAAAAAAGAACCCAAAGGTATCTATGATTGTGATTGTTTTCATTTTACAATACTCCATCTTCTAGGGCTAAATATTCACCCGTGTAGCTTCCGCTTTTTTTATAATTCAAGGCTAACTCTTTTGGAGTACCTGTGGCGATGATAAGACCGCCCTTATTGCCACCTTCAGGTCCCATATCGATGATATAGTCACTATTTTTTATCATATCTAGATTATGTTCTATTACTACTACGCTATTACCTAGTTCCACTAGATGACGCAACACGCCTGTAAGTCTATCCACATCGGCAAAGTGCAGTCCAGTAGATGGTTCATCCAGAATATATAGTGTTTTGCCAGTATCTTTACGGCTAAGCTCTTTACTTAGTTTTATTCTTTGAGCTTCACCACCACTCAGAGTTGTGGCATTTTGACCTAGAGTGATGTAGCCCAAGCCCACAGCTTCAAGAGTCCCAAGCTTTACAGCTATCATAGGTACTGCTTTGAAAAATTCTAAAGCTTCGGTAACGCTCATAGCTAGTACATCAGCTATGTTTTTGCCCCTATAGTAGACCTCTAAAGTCTGAGCATTGTATCTTTTTCCACGGCAACTATCACACTGCACCATCACATCAGGCAAAAAGTGCATTTCTATTTTTATCTCGCCATCTCCTTGACATTTCTCACATCTGCCACCCTTGACATTAAATGAAAATCTACCTATCTGATAACCCCTTATCTCTGCCTCTTTTGTTTTTGAAAATAGCTTTCGTATCTCATCCATAATGCCTGTATATGTCGCTGGATTACTCCTAGGCGTCCTGCCTATTGGGTTTTGGTCAAGATATATTACTTTATCTAGCTGTTCAAGTCCAAGTATCTCTACTCCATCAATCTTTGTCACTTTAGTGGCACGATTTAACATCTCTAATGCCGTAGGTAAAAGGGTTTGGAGTATCAGTGAGCTTTTGCCGCTTCCACTAACTCCAGTAATACACACAAAGTTACCAAGTGGTATACGAGCAGAGAGCTTATCAATATTGTTTAGTGTAGCATGGTTTATCTCTATCCATTTATCAGAAATCTCATTTTGTGGATATGATACATTTTTGCGACCAAATAGATAATCAGCCGTAATAGTATCAGCCTTTTTGAGCTCTTCTAATGTACCTGCAAATATAACCTCACCACCATACTCTCCAGCTCCTGGTCCAATATCGATAATATAATCAGCATTAATTATGGTCTCTTTGTCATGCTCAACCACAATAACACTATTACCTTTTGATTGTAGTGATTTTAGTGTTCGTATTAGCTTCATAGTATCTCTCTCATGAAGACCAATACTAGGCTCATCAAGCACATACATTACTCCTGTTAGTCCTGAACCTATTTGTGAAGCTATCCGTATTCTCTGAGCCTCTCCGCCTGATATACTTCTAGCATCACGACTAAGTGATAAATAACCAAGACCTACATCAAAGAGAAAAAATAACCTCTCTCTAATCTCTCTAAAAATAGGAGCGGCAATAAGTGCCTGTTGCTCACTTAGGTGCGAGAAATTTTGCTGATTTTCAAAAAACTCATAGCTATATTCTATTGGCATATTTACGATAGATGCTATATTATGCTCATCAATCTTAACTGCCAAGGATGGCAAAGACAAACGATTTCCATTGCATTTATCACATTTTTTTTCTGTCATATATTCAGCTAAATCTCTCTCGTCTTTGAACATATCATATGCTATTTTAATAACCCCAGGCCATTCTCTAGTGAGAGGATGTCGCTTCCAGATGAATTTTACGCTACTTCCATTTCCGTACAATATAGCTTTTTGCTCATGGCTTTCGAGTTCTTCGTATGCTTTAGAAGTGCTAATCTCATTTTGCTCACAAAAAGCCTCAAGAAACTTAGAGTAATAACCTTTATTAAATCCATGCATTATGCGAACAGCACCCTTGTCTATACTAAGTGAACTATCAATAATTTTCTTTAAATCAAGAACATATTTTATTCCCAAACCTCCACAAGTACTACAAGCTCCTTTTGGTGAATTAAACGAAAAACTCACAGGTTCTAAAGGCTCAAAACTAATCTTGCAATCAAAACAAGCCAAATGTTCAGAGTAGTGCATATGAGCTGTATCAACTCCAACTTCAGCGTAGTTTAATATCTCCACCTCAACCTCACCATAGCTTTCTTTTAAGGCTTTTTCAACATCTTGTGCTATTCTCTCGCGACTATCTTCACTAACTACTACTCTATCTATGACGACTTTTATTGTATGTTTTTTTGTTTTACTTAGTTCTATTTCCTCATCGAGTCGCACCATCACACCATCTATCATAGCTCTCACAAAACCCTTATGTCGAAGTGACTCTATCATCTCACCAAAAGAGCCTTTTTTCTCTTTGACTAGAGGGGCTAGAATGACTATCTTGCTTTCTTCTGGTAGCTTTAATATTTCACTTATGATATCACTTGCACTCATTGAAGATATTGGTTTGCCACACTCATGACAATGTTGCACTCCAACTCTAGCAAACAAAAGTCGCAAATAGTCATAAATCTCTGTAATAGTTCCCACTGTGGAGCGAGGATTTTTAGAAGTTGTCTTTTGATCTATTGCAATTGCTGGAGTTAGACCTTCTATCTTATCTACATCTGGCTTTCCTACTTTACCCAAAAATTGCCGTGCATATGATGAGAGTGACTCTATGTATCTGCGTTGACCCTCTGCATATAGAGTTGAAAATGCCAAAGTAGATTTGCCACTTCCACTTAATCCCGTGATTACTACTAGTTTATTTTTTGGTATCTCTATATTTATATTTTTGAGATTATTCTCTCTAGCTCCGTATACTTTTATGCTATCCATTTCTATCCTATTACTTTGTTTATTGTTATTAAAAATATAAAAATATAAAATCCAACCAATATTTTCTTATAGTGTGTTAATTTTACCTTTTGAAGTAGCCAAATTCCTATCCATATTCCAAACAATGAGCCAATTCCGAGTAGGAGTCCATTGTGATAATCCATAAGCCCTAAATAAGAGAGCGATACAAATGATGACGCGGATGAGAATATCACAAAAAATAGTCCAACTGCTGAAGCTTTCTTGAGCGAAAAACCCAAAAAACTAACCAAAATTGGTGTCATAAGTATTGAACCTCCAACCCCAAGCATACCAGAAAAAATACCTATTCCAAGACCTATTGCTGTATATAAATATGGATTATATATCTCATCTTTAGTTGGCTCTGGATTTGACAAAAACAACCTAATAAGTGTAAATACCACAAGCGATAAAAATAGATATTCTAGCACCTGATGATTTAAGAGCTTAACAAAATAAGCTCCTATGATTGCTCCAGCTATTCCACCATATCCAAAATAAATCTTTTTTGAAGCATTATAAGTTTGTTTTTTTCTATGTATAAAATATCCCAAAATAGAGCTAATAAGCATCTGAAATACGGATATTCCAATAGCTTGCTTGATATCAAATCCCATATATAGTAGTATTGGTACACTAACCGTACCTCCTCCTATACCGAAAAATCCAGAGAGTATGCCAACAAAAATACCAACTCCGACAAGCATCAAATCCATACTAAACTCCAAATTTTAAGACAATAGTATATCATATTTTAATATTTTATCGTATACTTTCACAAATAAAATCAAGGTAATCAATGAAACAGATAAATATAACAATTATGGCTATAATATTAGCATTCACAGGCTGTACATCAACTAAACCAATACCAACCAAGCCAAAAGTAAAAATTGCACTAGCCCTTGGTGGAGGAGCCGCAAAAGGATTTGCACATATTGGTGTTATTAAAGTTCTAGAGCAAAATGGAATTAAACCAGTAATTATAACTGGCACAAGTGCTGGTTCCATTATAGGCAGTCTTTACGCTTCAGGACTAACACCAACCCAATTACAGCAAAAAGCTATGGATCTCAAAGAGGGTCAAGTAGTAGATTTAACACTATCAACTAATGGATTTATAAAAGGAGAGTACTTGCAAAACTTTATTAATAGTTCAGTAGGAAATCGTCAAATACAAGCTTTTAAAATACCATTTGGGGCAGTAGCAACAAATAGAGACACTGGTGCAACAGCACTATTTAGATCAGGTAATGCTGGTCAAGCAGTAAGAGCAAGTGCTAGTGTACCAAATGTATTTCAACCTGTAAAAATAGGCTCTAGCTACTATGTAGATGGGGGACTAACGCAACCAGTACCTGTAAGTGCAGCTAAAGCAATGGGGGCTACATTTATAATAGCCGTAGACATATCAGCCAAACCAAAAAGTGGAATTAGTGGAATATTTGCCACGCTTGATCAAAGTATAAATATCATGAGTCAAGTAGCACTAAATAGTGAACTGAAAAAAGCAAATATCGTTATCAAGCCAAATCTTGATAGACTAAGCTCGGGTTCATTTGATACAAGACATCAGGCAATCTTGGAGGGTGAAAAAGCTGCCCTAGCCGCACTACCAGCAATAAAAAAAGCTTTAAGTATATATCAATAAGATATACTAAAAAAATTCACTTATAAGCTCACGCATCTGCGTGATATTCTCTGTTCTGTTGACAGCATCTCTAAATGCAGATGCACCACTATACCCAGCCTTTGAGTATGTGTGTAGATGTTTACGAAACATTATCGCCCCGTATTCTCCAAAATGTGCTACCATCTGATTAAAATGCTCTAACACAACCTCCTTGATTAGTTCATTATCAATATCAATTGAGCCGTTTTTCATCTGCTGAAATATCCATGGTTTACCCACAGCAGCTCTACCCACCATAATACCATCAGCCTTAGTGTACTCTAAAACCCATGCCGCTTTTTCGGGACTATCTATATCTCCATTTGCAATTAAAGGTATTTTTAAAATTGATTTCATCTCTGCTATTGCATCATAATCAACTGCTGATTTAAATCTACCAGAGCGAGTGCGACCATGTACGGCTACAAAATCAGCTCCACTTTCTTCGCATATTTTAGCAATTTCCAAATGGTTCTTTTCATTGAAACCCAAACGAACTTTAACCGATGTGTATTGCTTGTTGGAAGTTTTTTTTATTGTCTCAATAGCTTTTGCCATACTTTTAAGATCAGTCAATAGCGAGCTTCCTGAGAGGTTATTCACTATCTTTGGGGCAGGACAGCCACAATTAAGGTCTATGATATCGATACCATCATGCTCGTTTAGCTTTTCTACTGCGGTACGAATAATATTCTCATTAGACCCTGCAATTTGCACAGAATATGGATCTTCACTTTCACTTTTTTGAAGCATTTTTAAAGTTTTCTTACTGTCATATACAAGTGCATTAGCACTTATCATTTCGCTAACAGTTATATCTACCCCAAATTTCTTAACAACTGCACGAAAAGGGAGATCAGTATAACCAGCAAGTGGTGCTAGCATATAAATGGGTTTAGAAAAATCAAGCTTCATCGCATAGTGTATCTAGTGTAAATATATCTTCTAGCTTATAGTTATTTTTTGTCTTTTTAAGCTCATAAAATATTTTTAATTTTTTGAACTCATTTTCAGGATTAGCTTCAAAGAAATTTGCAACATCAGTCATCATTTCATATTCTAATAGCAGATAGAGATATGCTGTTTCTGCTTTTTCGTCTTTTTGTTGAAATGCTTTAAAGATAGACAATGAATTTCTTGGATTAATTGACTTTATAGATGCAGCTGCAAGCAATACATAGTCACTGCAACTTAATGCTTTCCCTTCAGCAAGAGTCTTAATCGTCTCCTCGTCTAAATCAATATTAGCACCTCTTACCACACGATTAAGCATAATATTTATTTGTGCTACACTCATCATATGAATAAATTTCTTGGCACTTTTAAATGTCTCTTTGCTAGCAATATCATTTAGTGCGGCTGTTTTTACATTGCTATTAATATTATCTTTTGACGCTAAAAGTGTTTGAGAAAAGTTACTATCTAGCACAATATTATTTAGTAAGTTTTGTACAACCATTGGATTATCATTTGATAATTGCTTGTTGAGTTTATTTGCTTTAAAATCTATATATTTACCGCTTTTAATATCGTTTGCTATGCTTATAGCTTCTGCTATTTTTGGATTTTTGCTTTTTGAAGATTCGCTCAAAGATATAGATGAACTGCCTAAAAGTGAAGCACCTTCTTGCATGCTATGTATTCCAAATTTATTATCTTTTGGTTCATTCAAAATTGACCAATAGATAGAATCATCAAGTGTGAGTGCATCTTTTTGCCATTTTCGTAGTAAAAAGAAGTTTTTTGTGCTGTAGTATGCCATATGCAATAGACTCAAAACTAGCAATAAAGCCATTGGCAAAATAAACCAAATAGCAACAGGCAATGATAATGATAAACCTAGAAAATTTACAGTGTAATAGCTTCCATTAATTACAAATGTCAAAACAGCAATAATTATCAAAAGTGTTAATGACGCAAAAGTATATAAACCAAGTTTCATTTCTTATCCCTTAAGTTTGTTTTTTTCTACAATAGGACGACACAAAATACAGTACCTTGCAAAATTCTTTACCTCAAGTCTAGGCAAACCTATTGGCTCACCACACATCTCGCATACACCATATGTGCCTTTTGATATTTTAGACAAAGCAAGTTCAATTTCACTAAGCTCTGAAATTTGCTGCCCCATTATAGCATTATCTATTGCTGTGTCAGTTGAACTTGATGCATAGTCACCCTCATCGTTCAACTCAAGACCTCTCATCTCATCTAGCTCACTGGATGTATATGCCAAATTATGTTCAATTTTATGCTTTCTGGCATTCAACTTATCTTTAAAATAGTTCATTTCTTCTGTTGTTAACACTCTATTTTCTCCTATTTATGGTACGGGTGGTTATTGTTTATTGCTAAAGCTCTATATGTCTGCTCAAGCAACAATAACTTTACTAACTTATGTGAAAGCGTAATTTTACCCAAAGAAATTGAATAATTACATTTATTCAGAAATTCTTTCTCAAATCCATATGCCCCACCAATGAAAAGTGCCACTTCATTTTTGTCTTTTAATAAATTTGCAAACTCAAAACTATCAACTTCTTTGGATGATGGATCAAGTGCAATAGAGACAATACCCTTGGAAACAATTGGCTCAAAAGCAACAGTGTAGCTTTTCTGTGCGATTTGTGGAGATAAATCTTGTGATTTTGTTATATTTTTATCAAATATATCAATTATTTCTAATTTTGCAAATGATTTAATTATTTTACTGTAATGCTCAATAAGCGGAGTATAAAGTTTATCTTTTCCACCTTTATCGATAGATGCTATGGTAATCTTCACAAGCTTATTCTATCTCTTCTTTTATATTGTTATTCTTTAATATGGCCGTTGGACCCAAATATAGCGTCATTAGTCTAAATATAAAGAATATAAAAATAACAAGTAGCAAAAATAGTATTTTATCTTGATTTATCTGTGGCTGCGTAACTTGTATAATAACATCTCTTGTCAAAAATACTATAAATATATCAATAACAAACCTAAGTTGAATTCTTTTATTTTTAACAAAATCCATGATCATTCTAACAACTTCTAGTATTACAATAAATTCCAACATTAGTGTAATAGCCGTATAAAACGGTAACTTGAAGATTATTATTGATAAAAATATTACACCTGCAACTACTACTGAAAAATAATCACCAACAAGTGATTTAAAGTCTATGGTCTTTGCAATATTCAACATTACTTTTGTGTATCAAATATTTTCAGAAAATCAGAGATTGTTTTTTTCATCTCAAATCTATTTACAACCATATCTATTAGACCGTGTTCAAGTAAAAATTCTGCTCTCTGAAATCCTTCTGGCAAATCTACACCAACTGTTTGCTTGATAACTCTTTGTCCAGCAAATCCTATTAATGCACCTGGTTCAGCGATGATAATATCTCCAAGCATTGCAAAAGAAGCACTAACTCCACCCATAGTAGGATCTGTTAATACTGAAATATACGGTAATTTTGCTTCATTTAGACGATTAAGTGCTGCTGATGTTTTACTCATTTGCATTAGAGCATATGTACTCTCTTGCATTCTAGCCCCACCACTTGCACTAACTATAATAACTCCACTTTTATTTTTTATGGCTCTATTTACTGCTCTTACTATCTTCTCACCTTCAACAGAACCCAAACTTCCGCCCATGTATGCAAAATCAAAAACTACAAGTTCAACTGGCTCACTATTTATGCTACAACTTCCACTTACGACACATGATGTTTTACCTGTTTTAGCCTTACTCTCTTCTAGGCGTTTTTTGTAGCTTTTTTTGTCACTAAACTTAAGTGGATCAGTAGGAGCTAGTGAACTATCAAACTCAATAAAACTCCCCTCGTCTGCTAGTAATTCAATTCTCTTTGCTGCATTGATACGAAAATGATAGTGACATTTTGGACAAACTTCTCCACCTGATTCAACCTCTTTGTAAAACATAGGAGATAAACAAGATGGACATTTAATCCACTGATTTTGTGCCTCTATTATCTCTTTTTGTGGTGTTTTAGTATACATACTCTTAAATAAACTACCAAAATTCATCATTTCTCCTTTGTTTGGATATCGCTCATTATCTGCTCTATTTTAGCTGCGATATCTTTTTCTTTTGAAACTATAACATAATCATCTTTTATTATTACTTCAAGCCCCTCACAAAGTGCCAATCCAGCAACTACATCATAGATACGAATTGCACCAGCAAACAGTACAAAATCAACCCAATGAGCATAAGCTAACGATAATGCCACAGCACCTGGAGAGCGAAATTTGACACTATTAATATTTAATGCTTTTACTATTTGCGGGTAAGCATAAGCTCTCTCAAAAATACCAACCTTAGATCTGCTAAGTACTTCCAAATGTTCAACTCTATCATCAAATAATTTTCCATATTTTGGCTGAGATCCTACTGAGGTGAAAAAATATTCATTTGAACATAAATTACAAACCATCGCATCTTTTAAAACTCCATCAATTCCAAGTCTCGCAACTGATGTACCAAAATATGGCATGCCTGAGAGTGCATTATCGCTTCCATCTATTGGGTCAATTATAATAGTAGCTTCACCATCATTCATCACGCCTGACTCTTCTGACTCAATACTTCCAAATGAATGCAAATGATTAAAAAAAATATTTTCAGCAAACAAATCTAGCCCACTACTAATATCGCCGCCAAATCCTATCTCTTTTTTTTCATACCACTCATCGTCATGACAACCACTCAGTGCAGTTGCAATTTCTTGATTGGCTTTTAGTGTAGCTTTTAAAAACTCATTCATCAATTATAAAATTTATTAATAATAGCTTTCGCAGCGTCCCTACCGTCTCTAGCAGCTGTTACCACTAAATCAGCTCCCCTATGACAATCGCCACCAGCATAAATGAAAGATTTTGTAGTCTCATAGTTTTCATCAACCATTATCTGTCCCCATTTATCAGTATCTATTCCATTACTTGCTAAAAACGAGTAGTCTACCATATCAAATCCTAATGCAAATATTACAACATCAGCATTAACCTGATAGTTACTTCCAGCTATCTCTACAACAGATTGTCGTCCACTCTCATCAGGGTCACTCAATTTTGTTTTAATCATCTCAATAGCTACGATTTCACCTTTATCATTTAAAACTAAAGATTTTGGAGATGTATAAAATTCAAATTCTACACCCTCTTCTTTAGCGTTTATATATTCTTTTTTACTGCCTGGCATATTATGAGCATCTCTTCTATATAAGCACTGCACACTACTAGCTTTTTCTCTAAGGGAAGTTCTAACGCAGTCCATTGCAGTATCTCCACCACCAATTACTACTACTTTTTTATCTTTAACATCGATGGTTTTTTCAGTTTTTTCTCCAAAAATTCTTTTTTGAATAGTAGTTAAAAAATCCATAGCAAGGTGTGCATTTGGTGCATCTTCGCCTTTAAGTCCTACTTTTTTACCTTTTGTAGCTCCAACACCTATAAATACAGCATCGAAATTTTCACTCAAAGATTCTAGTGTTACATCTTTGCCAACTTCACAATTTTGTCTGAAAATAGCACCTGCTTCTTCGAGAAGCTTAATCCGTCTAGCTACAATATGTTTATCAAGTTTAAACCCAGGTATACCATATGTTAATAAACCACCCGCACGAGATTGTTTATCAAATATTTCAACATCTACACCTTCTCTTAATAGAAATGTAGCAGCTGAAAGTCCAGCAGGTCCAGCACCCACAATAGCTACTTTTTTGCCGATTTTTGTTTCACTAAATTTTGGTTTCAGCCCTTTTTTAAACCCCTCTTCATTTATAAAAGTTTCAATCGAACCTATCGTGATTGCACCATATCCATCATTTAGAGTACAAGCTCCTTCACAAAGTCTATCATGAGGACAGATTCTACCCATAACCTCTGGAAAAGGAGAAGTATCATTAGTTAGCATAAAAGCAAAATCCAAATCCTTATGTGCTGTTGCTTTTAACCATTGTGGTATAAAATTATGAAGCGGGCAACCATTGTGACAATATGGATCTCCACACTGTATACAACGGTCACTCTGCTCGCCAGCTTTTGGAGTTAAAAATACTTCATAAATCTCATTAAAGTCTTTATTTCTCTCGACTATATCTCTTTTTTTTGCATCAACTCTTTCAAATTCTAAAAACTTTTGCATATTATTCACCTGCTCCTATTTTGAGTGGACCTTTCATGTCCTTTGGTCTAACTATCCAGAAATTCCTAATCTCGACCCTAAAATTATCTATAATTTTCTTTGCAATTTCACTTTTTGTTTCATAATAGTAATCTTTGAGCAGTTTTTTGAGATAATATCTCTCTATATCTGTATCGTCAGTATCTATTCTGTGTGGCTCTACTAGCTCTTGATTTATATTTTCAACAAATTCATGTGTTGTATCATAAACAAATGCCACACCACCAGTCATACCAGCTCCAAAGTTTATTCCAGTTTTACCTAAAATTACAACAGCTCCGCCAGTCATATACTCACATGGATGATCCCCTGTGCCCTCGACTATCGCTACAGCTCCTGAGTTTCGCACCGCAAATCTTTCTCCAACAAGTCCGCTAATATAAAGTTTACCGCCAGTTGCACCATACAGACAAGTGTTACCACCGAGCGAATAACCCTCACGGCTTTTTTGTGAAGTAACAACAATTCTTCCACCATTCATGCCTTTACCTATATAGTCATTACCTGCCCCATTGACTCTGATGCTCACACCATTTATCAAAAATGCACCCAATGATTGACCAGCAGTACCATTTAGATTAATATCTATCGTGCCATCTGGCAAACCAACATTACCATAATATTTGGCAATTTCACCAGATATTAATGTACCAAATGAACGATTTAGATTAGATACATTCTTGGTTATAGATATCGCCTCACTTGTATTTCTTATAGCTGGCATTATCTCTTTTAATATCAATTTTTCATATTCATTTTTATCATATGGCTCATTTGAACTAACTTGGCAAGTATTGTCTCCCTCTAGTTTAAATAACAACTTCTCAAATGAGAATTTCTTTGAAAATTCATCGTTCAGTACATCTAAAAGCTCATTTTTACCTATAATCTCTTCTAGACTTGAATATCCTAGCTCTGCAAGAATTGTTCTCACATCTTCTGCTAATAGCGTAAAGTAATTGATTACCTTCTCAAATGTACCTTCGTAGTGACCTCTTAGAGTTTCATCTTGTGTTGCGATACCCACACTGCATCTATTGAGATGACATATACGAAGTATTTTACATCCGACAACAGTTAACACGCCTGTACCAAATGCAAAACTCTCAGCTCCTAGTATTGCGGCTTTGATTACATCAAGACCAGTTTTAAGTCCACCATCAGTCTCTACTTTTACTTGTCCTCTTAAGCCATTTGCTTTTAGAGCATTATGAGCTTCGATTAGACCAAGTTCCCATGGATTACCAGCAAACTTAATAGAGCCAATTGGAGCTGCACCTGTTCCACCATCAGCACCTGATATGATTATTTTATCAGCATACGCTTTAGCCACACCAGCCGCAATCGTACCTACACCAGCTGTGGATACAAGTTTAACAGCTATGGTTGCTTCTGGATTAATTTGTTTAAGGTCAAATATCAATTGTGCCAAATCTTCAATAGAATATATATCGTGATGTGGCGGTGGAGATATAAGAGTTACTCCTGGCATTGTATGTCTGAGTCGTGCTATCAGTGGACTAACTTTATGCCCAGGTAATTGACCGCCTTCGCCCGGTTTAGCACCTTGTGCTACTTTGATTTGAAGCTCAGTTGCTGAACGCAAATAAGCTGGAGTAACACCAAATCTTCCAGAAGCTACTTGTTTGATTTTGGAGTTTTTTAGCGTACCAAATCTAACTTCATCTTCACCACCCTCGCCTGAATTGCTCATTCCGCCTATGGTATTCATCGCAATTGCTAGACACTCATGAGCTTCTGGAGAGATAGAGCCAAGGCTCATCGCTGCTGTTGAAAATCTTTTAAATATCTCATCTTTTGACTCTACTTTATCAATAGATATTGCTTCTCTATCACTTTTTAAAACAAAGAAATCTCTTATAAATTTTCTATCTCTATTGTTAATTAGATTTTTAAATTTATTATAATCTTCAGACTTGCCAGTTTCGGCCAATTTGTGAATAGCATGAACAGTGGCAGGTGCATAGTCATGATATTCTCCACCATCAAGATATTTATAAAATCCACCAATATTTAGAGGAAATATTCTATTTTTGGTTCTAGGGTCATATGCCTGCGTATGAGCTAGTTTTAATCTTTGCTCTATATCTGCATATCCAAGTCCACCAAGCAAAGCGTGAGAAACCTCAAAACACTCTTCCGTTATCTCTTTTGCTAACCCAATAACATCGAATAATCCAGAATTTCTATAGCTTGATATCGTTGATATTCCCATTTTTGACATTACTTTTAGAAGTCCAGCGTTGATTGAACTTCTAACTTTTTTTAGAATAGAAGCCAAATCAGCTTCGCTATCTCTTCTTCGCTCCATCATTGCTACTGATTGGAATAGCATATATGGGTAAATAGCTGCTGCACCATAAGCTAAAGCACAAGCAGCCATATGCGAATCATACACCTCACCAGTTGCAACTATAACACTTGCCAAATGTCTAACTTTATTTTCCAAAAGTGCTTGATTTAATGCTCCAACTACCATCAATATTGGCATTACCATGTGAGTGCTGCTAAGTTCTCTGTCGTCTAAAACTATCGTTCGGATACCATCGTTTATCACATCATTAACTATTGTAGATACTAAATCTTTAAGGCTTTTTTGAAGATTTTCGCTAAATATTGTGGAGTAGCTTCTTGATTTATAACTCTCATTATATCTAGGGTCTGCTAAATCTCCAAATGCTTTTAAAATCTCTAATTTTTCAAGAGAAAGCAATGGAGATACAGTTTTTAATCTTTTAGCATGCTCGGCATCATCAGTTAGAATATTGTACGATTCACCAAAACCAGTATTTAGACTCATTACAACTTTTTCACGAATTGGATCAATTGGAGGATTCGTTACTTGAGCGAATTTTTGTCTAAAATAATCTGAGAAATTTCTCTGTTTAGAAGAAAAAGCGGCTAATGGAGTATCATCACCCATTGACGCTGTAGTCTCCTTGCCATCTTTTATCATTGATTCAAAAACTTGCTCTTGCACTTCAAGAGTGATATTGAAAAACCTTTGCTTAGCTTCCATTTCCTCTTTTGGTGGTATATCAATAGTTGTAAATGGATTATCCATATACTCCTGAAGATATGTCATATTTTCATTAAGCCACTGAGCATATGGTTCTCTATTTTTAAGATAATTATCTATATCTTTACTCTTTAACACAGTGCCATATTTGAGGTCGATCCCCATCATTTCACCAGATTGTAATCTGCCTCGCTCAACAATCTCATCTTCTGGCGTATCAAGCACCCCATACTCTGAAGCAATAAGCAGTCGTCTACCTTTTGTAACTATATATTTTGCTGGTCTTAGACCATTTCTATCAAGAACACACCCTATATATCTACCATCTGTCATACTAACAGCAGCAGGTCCATCCCATGGCTCAAAACAGGTGCTTGTATATTCATAAAAAGCTCTTAATTTGGCATCCATATGTGGAGCATTTTGCCATGGTGCCGGAAGTATTGCTCTAGCTGCTTTAAAGAAATCCACGCCATTTATTCTTAGAAATTCAAAGAAATTATCCAAACTAGCACTGTCACTCATGCCGTCTTGTATAATAGGGAGTAGTTTTTCTATCTCTTCTGATGAAAATATATCACTCTCCAAAAAGGCACTTTTTGCTGCCACATTAAATCTATTTGCTTCAACTGAGTTAATCTCACCATTGTGAGCTATCATTCTAAATGGTTGAGCTAATTTCCATTTTGGCAAAGTATTTGTAGAAAATCTTTGATGGAAAAGACCAAATGAAATCTCAAAATCTTTATCAGCTAAATCTTTATAAAATTCTTTGATATGCGTAGGCATAACAAGACCCTTGTATGATACCACTGAT
The DNA here is from genome assembly GCA_002412865.1 of Sulfurovum sp. UBA5198. Lineage (GTDB taxonomy): Bacteria > Campylobacterota > Campylobacteria > Campylobacterales > Sulfurovaceae > BN30871. Next base: position 2,354 of record DHVW01000001.1, on the reverse strand, counting down.
CTTGAAAATGATGGGACATAGAACTCTTTTTCGCTTTTTAGCTTAAACTCAATCTCTCTTCTTGATAGATAAACCAAAGCATCAAATCTGCGTGTTCCCATTAAAGTATTTGGTGCAATGAATACTTGTTTTATTACTGGCAATGCAGCTAACGCCTGGACACCAAGTGCCTCCACATCAAGTGGAACTTCTCTTGTGTACAAAACTCTTAAATCGTTACTTTTACATACCTCTTCAATTACGGTAAAATTAGAGTCATTTGTGCTAAATATCATACCAACTGCGTACAATTCTGGCAACACAACACCGTCATTTTTTGCTACTTTTGCAAAGAATTTTCTAGGGATAGATAATAAAAGTCCACTACCATCTCCACTCTTGCCGTCAGCTGCAATAGCTCCACGGTGCATCATTCTAGAAAGTGCCGTTATGGCGTCTTCAAGGTTAGTGTTCGATGGAATATTATCGATAGAAGCCAGTAGTCCAAAGCCACAATTGTCTTTAAATGAGGTAAATAAATCTTGCATAAGCAAACCTTTATGTTATTTTCGCTAGGAGCTAATAAAAGCCCTATAAATGGTCGTCTATTATACCAAAAAGCAAGTAAAATCAAGATAAAATAAACAATCAATCCAAAGGAGTCCAAATAAAAGGTTTTATACTGAGTCTTAAAAAAGCTAAAAATGAAGATATGATAGTAAGCATATTAAGCGATAAAGAGCTAAAAACATATTATAGATTTTTTGGAGCCAGACACTCCATCTTACAGCTTGGATACTTGGTTGACTTTGAGGTAGAGGGAGAAGGAAGCTCGTTTATGCCTCATCTTCGCAATCTATCGCATATGGGTTTTCCTTGGATTTATGACAAAAACAGACTTCTTTCGTGGCATAATTTTATCAAGCTATTTGAGCCACATCTGCGTGACACTGTGAGTATTGACAACTTTTATTTTAATCTGATATTAGACTCGGCACGAATTTGGCACAAACAAAATCCAAAACGAATAGTATGCGAAAGCTATTTGAAGCTTTTAGAATACGAGGGACGATTACATGAGACTCATTACTGCTATATTTGTGAGCAAAAGATAGAAGTTAGTATATCTATTATGCATGGTTTTTTGCCAGCACATCCTGACTGTATCCATTCGCCATCTATTTGCATAAAAAGATTTAATCATTTTGTGACTAATTGTACAACTATTTGCCTCGAAGATAATGAAATAGAGTATCTCCATGGTGTTATCATGAGAGGGATTTAGTACTTCATAGAAATTAATTTATATTACCACAAACTGTGTATTATTTAGAGCCAAATTATTTGTTACATCTGCTATAAGTATGGCTGCACATAGACTACCAGAACCATCTGCATCATAAAAAATATTTCCATTTGTTTGATTGTAAATTATATAATCATTTTCATCTTTCGCAACAGTTGTATTTGCTTCAAATGATATATTATCTACCGATAAAACTCCTTGTAAATTTACTAATGATTCAAAAATAGTACTATCAAGTTGGAACTTATCTTGTGATACACTAAAATCCAACACACTATCATATCCTTCTATACTATTTAATACAACAATATCAGCACCGCCTCCTGTTGCTATAACATCATTTCCATCTCCACCGTAGATAGTATCATTTCCACTGCCTGTAGTTATAGTGTCGTTGCCTGAGTCGCCATAAATAGTATTATTGCCACTGCCTGTTGTAACCGTATCATTGCCAGAGCCACCATAAATAGTATTAGCCAAATTATTGGTTATTGTAACAATGTCGTCTCCGCTTTTGACATCTAGTGTTAATGCTATTTCTGCACTTTTAATAATGTCATTGCCGTCAGTAGCAAGCAAATTTGTGATAATCTCATTATTTGTCAGTATAGTGCCATCACTAAATGCGATAGTTTCCATTCTGTAGTTAGCATTATAGTACCAATATTGTAAAGTGATTTTATCACTAAGCTCATCAAATGCTTTACCGTCTTCTTTAAGTGCAAGGATTATATGATCACCTGAAATTTTTGCAACAATATCATCAACAGTAATTCCTTCTCCAAACTTTAGAGTATCCACATCTGTTGTGTAACCATATTCTATAATGGTATCTTTTCCATCTCCACGATTGAAGATATATGTATCTTTGCCATAAGAGCCATTTAGTGTATCATTTCCAGCTCCGCCAGTGATGACATCAACCCCACTTCCAGTCGTTATCTCATCATCGCCATCATCGCCAACAATTGTATCATTTCCCGAACTTGTGGTTATCTTGTCGTTTCCATCTCCGCCATAAATAGTATTATTGCCACTGCCTGTTGTAACCGTATCATTGCCAGAGCCA
>DHVW01000010.1 GCA_002412865.1 Sulfurovum sp. UBA5198 | reverse complement strand
GTTCGAGTCTCCGTGGGGTCACCACCTTTATTTAAATCACACAAATTTTATTTCAATGTTAAAGTATCTTTTTAAAATTTTTTGCATGTTTTTATTTGTGGATTATTTTCTAAACACTAATTTTATCGCTCAATACAAACCTCTCAATCCAAAGCATCTCATCATATTAAACTTGTTTCCAAAATGTAACAACATTTAATAATAATAACAACAAAACATCCAAGGAGAGAATATGCAAACTAAAATAGTAGAAAGCTCAAAAGATAACAAAAATAAATATCATGACTTTGCACCTGTATTTAAGAAATCAAATTCAAGTTATATTAGTAGCATATTGAAAAAAGATGAGCTAGAAAAAAGTATATTTGATAAAAAAAAAGAATATTTCAAATCCATCATTGCTGGAAAAGGCAAAGTAACAAATTACAACAATGAATATATATACGACAATGGAGTGATGTTAGTTTCTACCAACATGCATGGTCGCATAACATATGCAAACTCTAGATTCCGCGAAGTTTCTGGCTATTCAAAAGATCATATTATAGGACTAAAACAAACTACAATAAGACATCCAGATATGCCACGCAATATAGTTAAAGAAATATGGCACACTGTATCAAATCAGAATACATGGGAAGGTATAGTAAAGAACATTAGAGAAGACGGAATGTTTTTTTGGGCACACTTTGTCATTACTCCTACAATAAACGATGGTAAATTAATTGGCTATGGCGTAATCGCAAGACCAGCACTATCAAATGAATTAAATCAAATAGCAAACTTATATAATTAACTAGCAAAAAAATGAAACTATAAACTCAAAATATTAATATTCAACCATCTTGTTACCAACTTGCAAATAAACTATTCTAAAATTCCTTGACAAATAAAAACTCAAGCGAAATAATATAAAAAAACTACACTTAGTCTAGCAGTTCTGGCTCTTTTAACAGTAGCTTCAGAAACTAGAGAACAAATTAAAATAGTAGGTAGCTAAACAGTATATCCATTTAGCTAAGCAACTAGGGGCAACAGGTGGCCTGAAAACTCCAGTAGTAGAATCCACAGGAACTGGTGGAAAAATGAATATTTAGTTATGGTAACATTACAGTAACATTTTGGTAACATTATCTAGTTATAATTTTATTATCAAATTTTTGGGGGCTTTATGTATTCACGAGATAATCTATTTTTTGGCGGGGTATTTGCCTTATCGCTTGTAGCATTTACGATTTGGGGCTTCAACTATCTGTCTGGGAACCATCTGATATTTTTAATAGCCTCTATATTTGGTATCTTTATGGCGTTCAATATTGGCGGAAATGATGTAGCAAACTCATTTGGTACGAGCGTAGGAGCAAAAACTCTCACCATCAAACAAGCCCTTGTAATTGCAGCCATATTTGAACTTAGTGGTGCAATGTTGGCTGGAGCAGAAGTAACTGACACTATCAAAAAAGGTATTATTGATATGGGAGCTATGCATAGTGACCCTATGTTGCTTGTGTTTGTTATGATGGGGTCACTTCTTTCGGCTGGAACATGGCTTTTGATTGCAACTTTTAGAGGTTTGCCTGTATCTACTACTCACGCTATTGTTGGTGGTATACTTGGTGGCGGTATAGCACTTGCCATGGCAACTGGTATGGAAGGTGGAGTATCTGCACTAATCAAATGGGACAAGATAATAGAGATAGTAATCAGCTGGGTATTGTCGCCTATACTTGGTGGACTTGCATCATATGGAATATATTGGTATCTCAAAAGATACATACTTGATTATAATGAAAAGACCGAAGAAAAAATCAGCTCACTCAAAGCTCTAAAGAATGATTTCGACGAAATAACGGCGACTGACGAGCAAAAAGTTACACATGAAAAATATAGAAATGAAGTCTCTACGCTTCAAAAGAAGCCAATAGCATTTTATGCTCTACGGACTCATGCTCCTATCGTGGCAGCATTTGCTGTAGTAACCATTGGAGGCACACTTTTATTTAAGGGTCTAAAAAATACAGGTATCAAGTTTGATACTCTTGGCACCGTAATGATATTATCAGCATTTGCGGCTCTAGCATATGGAATTACATATGCTATTGTCAAAGAGATGCATAGAGATACTCCCCATAAGGCTACTTTGAGATTATTTAGCATGCTACAAGTCCTTACAGCCTCTGCATTTGCATTCAGTCATGGGGCAAACGATATAGCTAATGCTATTGGACCATTCGCTGCCATTATAGATATTTTGCATACTGGTTCAGTTAGTGAAAAAGCTGGTGTACCAATAGCCATAATGCTTACATTCGGCGTGGCATTGGTGGCAGGACTTTGGTTTTTAGGTAAAGAAGTTATTAATACAATAGGTCACCGTATTGCTGATATATTTCCTGTTACTGGCTTTGCTGCAGAGCTTGGTGCTACGCTTGTAATTTTGATAGCTACAAAAATGGGTCTTCCTGTATCATCTACTCATATTTTAGTTGGCGCAGTTATAGGTATAGGAATGCTTAATCGCAATGCAAACTGGAAATTGATGAAACCAATAGCACTATCATGGATAATCACACTTCCAATTGCTATGGTACTATCAGCAATGTTCTTCTTTATCCTAAAAGCAGTTTTTGGATATTAAAACAAAAATGGCAAACGAGTCAGCGATTGAAATAGTCATAGTCGATGATGAGCCAGATATACTAGAGCTTGTGGAGTATCTGCTCCAAAAAGAAGGATACAGAACTACTGGATTTTTAACTACCCAAAATCTAAAACAATTTCTAGATGAAGAGAACCCGTCACTGCTTATTATGGATAGAAATCTACCAAATATAGAGGGTAGTGAATTCGTGGCCAACCTCAGAGAACAAGGCTACAATATACCAATCATATTTTTAAGTGCCAAAAATAATCAAGACGATATAGAAGAAGGCTTAGAGCGAGGTGGAGATGACTATATTACTAAGCCATTTCAGCCAAAAGAGCTAATCCTGCGAGTAAATGCTCTGCTAAAGCGAAGCGGTGCAATAAAACCACAAAACAAAATTAAATACAAAGATATTTTACTAAATAAAACTAACAATAGTGCGAGCATAAATGGTGCTAATATACAATTGACATCTTTTGAAGTAGAACTTTTAGCATATTTAATCACGAATTCATCAAAAACACTAGATAGGGCTACCCTGCAGAATGACATTTGGGGCGAAAAGTTAGATGATGATAATCAAAATGCTGTAAATGTAGCTATAAGTAGACTCAAGAAAAAGATTGATCCACATGGAAACCTTGGATATTTTCATAGTGTTTGGGGTGTTGGCTATCGGTTTGAATAGCTTAAACCTCAAAAAATATTAAATTTAACCATCTATGTGGGCTGGATTTTCCTATGTATGCTAAAGATATCTGTTACTAATTTGTAACTAAAATACTCTAGAATTCCCTGAACAAATAATTACTCAAGGGAAATATAATGAAAAAAACAACAATCAGCCTCGCTCTACTGGCAGTACTAAGTGTAGCTTCAGAAGCTAGAGACCAAATCAAAATGGTAGGTAGCTCAACAGTGTATCCATTCGCTTCAGCAGTAGCTGAGCAACTAGGAGCTACGGGTGGCGTACCAACTCCAGTAGTAGAATCCACAGGAACTGGTGGAGGAATGAAAATGTTTTGTGCTGGCGTGGGAATGAATACTCCAGATATCACAAATGCTAGCAGAAGAATGAAGTCAAGCGAACTAGCTCAATGCCGTGCAAATGGTGTAACAGATATCACTGAAGCGTTGATAGGGTATGATGGTATTGTACTTGGTCAAAACAAATCAAATGCACCATTAAAATTAACTAGAAAAGAGATATTTCTAGCAGTGGCTGAAAAAGTGCCTTCGGCTGATGGTAAAAGTATAATAAATAATCCATACAAAACATGGAATCAAATCAACCCATCGTTACCAAACAGAGCAATCACAATCTATGGACCACCAAAAAGTTCAGGTACTAGAGATAGCTTTGAAGAGATGACTATGCAACACTTCACGGAGGAAGGTGACCTAAAAGGTCTATACCACGGGGCTGGTCTTAAAAAATATAGTAAGATTAGAACTGACGGTGTATGGGTAGATAGTGGTGAAAATGATAACCTTATCGTTCAAAAGCTTGGCAAAAACAAAAATGCAATAGGTATATTTGGATATAGTTTCCTAGAAGAAAATGGTAACAAAATTTCTGGTGCAACCGTAGATGGTGCAGCTCCAACTCCAGCACTTATCGCAAGTGGCAAATACCCAATCAGTAGAAGTTTGAGATTTTATATAAAAAATAACCACAGAGGCGAAGTTCCTGCACTTGATAAATATGTAGCAATGTTTATGAATGATAAAATGATAGGCGAGAGAGGAAGCTTAAAAAGACTTGGGCTAATTCCTCTAGCCAAAGGAACAAGAGCTGCTAGTATCAAATCAGCCACTAGTCATGCTCCACTAAAAGCATTAAGCTTGATGCAAAAATAAACTATTTCAATTCCTGCAAAGGCAGGAATGGCAAAACTAACAAGAAAAAATTATCTCCAAAATCAATCATAACATTTATGTAATCAAAATGTTACCAATTCAAAATATAATAACAGTATCTAAAACAGAAAAAGGGAAATCATGAAAAAATCAATATTAAGTATAGCAACAATAGCAACATTGGTCTTTGTAGGTTGTGGAGATAAATCTAACGATAAAAATGCAGCAAGCTCAGCATCTAGCAGTGCAGCTGTTTCAGAAAATCAAATCAAAATGGTAGGTAGTTCGACTGTGTATCCATTCGCTTCAGCAGTTGCTGAAGAGCTTGGTGCTACTGCTGGCGTACCAACTCCAGTGGTTGAATCAACTGGAACTGGTGGCGGAATGAAGATGTTTTGTGCAAGCAATGAGAGTCCCGATATCACAAATGCAAGCAGAGCTATGAAAGCAAAAGAGTATGAAGAGTGCAAGAAAAATGGCATCACAAATATCACTCAGGCTCAAATCGGGTTTGATGGTATTGTATTGGCTCAAGATAAAAGTTCCGCACCAATGAGCTTGACTAGAAATCAAATATTCCTAGCAGTGGCAGCAAAAGTACCAAGCAAAGATGGCAAAAGCATAATAGACAATCCATACAAAAACTGGAACGAGATAGATGCAAGTCTACCAGCAAAACCAATCATAGTTTATGGTCCTCCAAAAAGCTCTGGCACTAGAGATAGTTTCGAAGAGATGGTAATAGAACACGCTACTACAAAAGATTTTAAAGACCTATATGAAGCAGCAGGGCTAGAGAAATTTAAAAGCGTTAGAACTGATGGAGTTTATGTTGATAGTGGTGAAAATGATAATCTAATTGTACAAAAACTCACAAAAGACAAAAACGCAATTGGTGTGTTTGGATATGGGTTCTTAGAAGAGAATAGCGACAAAGTAATAGCGGCTACGGTTGATGGTGCGACACCGTCTTCAGATAGTATAGCAAGTGGCAAGTATCCAATCAGCAGAAGCCTTTTCTTTTATGTGAAAAATGATAGAAGAGCTGCTGTACCTGCACTTGATAAATATATTGCACTATTTATGAGTGAAAAGATGATAGGAGATAGAGGTAATCTCAAAAAACTTGGGCTTGTACCAATGGCAAAAGAACAAAGAGATGCTGCAATAAAAGATGTAATGGCTAAAAAAGTTTTAAATCCAAGCGACTTGAAATAAGCAGTCAAGATGTCAACACTTACTCAAAATAATAAACGCAGAGTATTAGCAGAGAAGCTCATAGAGTATGCTCTGGCTGCTGCTACTGGTATCACTATCCTCACGACCTTTGGAATTCTATTTTCTATACTATTTGAAGCTATTGAATTTTTCAAACTACAAAGTTTTTTCTATTTTATGACCGGCACAGAGTGGACCCCTGGTGTTGAGGGTGCAAAATTTGGTGCCGTTCCTATATTTACAGGCACACTTGTAATCACATTTATTGCGATTATAGTAGCAGTGCCAATAGGACTATTTACTGCTATATATCTATCTGAATATGCATCTAAAAAAACCAGAGACATAGCAAAGCCTATAATCGAGACTTTGGCCGGGATTCCTACTGTTGTTTATGGATTTTTCGCAGCTATTACCGTTGCACCATTTATAGTAAATTCATTCGCATCTATTGGTATAGAGGCATCGTTTAACAATGCTCTTGCCTCTGGTCTAGTGATGGGCATCATGATAGTACCCATCATAGCAAGTATGAGCGATGATGTCATCTCTAGTGTACCTGACCATATGCGAAAAGGCTCACTTGCTCTAGGTATGACGAAGTCTGAAACCATAAAATTCATTGTTCTTCCAGCTGCATTGCCAGGAATTATATCGGCTGTTCTTTTGGGACTTTCAAGAGCGATTGGAGAGACGATGATTGTGGTTATGGCAGCAGGTATGAGAGCAAATCTAAGCTTCAACCCACTAGAAGACATGACAACAGTAACTGTGCGAATAGTTGATGCACTCACAGGCGATAGTGCATTTGATTCGCCAGATACTCTAAGTGCATTTGCACTTGGACTGGCTCTGTTCGTATTTACATTGATACTAAATATCATCAGCGTATATACCATCAGAGTATTTAAAGAAAAATACAAATCGAGCAACCTATGAGTAATAACATAAATAATCATAATCCATTTTATGACCCAACACTAAAAAAGCGACATTTATCAGATAAGATATTTAAATATATGGCGATGTCGGCTCTACTTATCTCTGTTGCATTTCTGCTTGTATTTTTTACAGATATTATTAGCAAGGGATTGCCATCGTACAAACAAGCATATATAGAGCTTCCAGTCAAGTATAACACGGAAACAGTAGCTGATAGCTCGTTTGCCATAGATGAAAAACACTATGAACTAGTAAGTCGTGCATGGTATAGAGATATGCCAAAATATGTTAGTGAAAATCCAGAAGTGATGAATAAAACTCCAATTGAGTGGGTTTTGGCTGATGATGAAGTAGATCAGTATATGAAGGGTCACCAAAACACCCTAACTGATGAGCAAAAGACTGTAGTTGAAGAGCTAAAAAAACAAGGCAAAGTTGAAAGCAAATTTAATACTCTATTTTTCACAACAGGAGATTCAAAAATTCCTGAAAATAGTGGGTTTTTAGCTTCAGCCGTTGGCTCAATCCTCACTATTCTTGTCTGTATAGCTTTTGCATTCCCTATAGGTGTGATGAGTGCCATATATCTAGAAGAGTTCAAAAAAGACAACAAAATGTCTCAACTAATAGAAATAAACATAAACAACCTAGCAGCAGTTCCATCGATACTATTTGGTCTTTTGGGCTTGGCTGTATTTATCAACTTTTTTGGGCTTCCTCGTTCATCAGCACTGGTTGGCGGGCTTACTCTTGCTCTTATGACCTTGCCTGTAATAATCGTATCAGGACGGACAGCATTACGAAGCGTACCTGCTAGTATCCGTCAAGCAGCTTATGGGCTTGGGCTAACTAAATGGCAAGTGGTGAAAGACCATGTATTGCCCCTAGGTATGCCAGGAATTTTGACTGGTTCAATCATAGGAATTGCAAGGGCGATGGGCGAGACTGCTCCTCTAATTATCGTGGGAATGATAGCATTTATACCTGATATTCCTACTAGCTTTACTCAAGCAGCCACGGTTATGCCAGCTCAAATATTCACATGGGCGGGAATGCCGGAGGGTGCGTACATAGAGAGAGTTAGTGGTGCTATTATGGTGCTTTTGGCTATATTGCTCACGATGAATGCAGTAGCAATTTACTTTAGAAAAAAATATGAAATCAAATGGTAGGTAAAATATGAAAATTGATGTAACAAAAAGAGAGATGGATAATAAGCCGCTTGAGGTGAAAGTTCATACAGAAGATTTATGCTTGTGGTATGGAGACAAACAGGCACTATTTGATATATCTATGGATATATACAAAAATAAAATTACGGCTCTTATCGGACCATCAGGTTGTGGCAAATCCACATTCCTAAGATGCCTCAATCGAATGAATGACCTCATAAGTGGTGTTACGATAAAAGGTCAAGCAGTTATTGATGATAAAAACATATATGATAGTGATGTAGATGAAGTTAGTGTTCGTAAAAAAATCGGCATGGTATTTCAACAGCCAAATCCATTTCCAAAATCTATATATGAAAATGTGGCTTACGCTCCACTCAAACACGGTATAGTCAAAAAAGGTGCTGATTGTGACAATCTAGTTGAAGCGTCAATTAGAAGTGCTGGGCTATGGAATGAAGTAAAAGACATACTCAAAAATCCAGGAACTGGACTAAGTGGTGGACAGCAACAAAGACTTTGTATCGCTAGGACAATTGCGGTTAAACCTGAAGTTATACTAATGGATGAGCCAACTTCTGCTCTTGACCCAATTAGCACAGAAAAGATAGAAGAGCTTATGCTTGAGCTTCGTAAAGACTTTACGATAATCACGGTTACACACAATATGCAACAAGCAGCTAGGGTCAGTGACTATACGGCATTCTTTCACCTAGGCAAGGTAATTGAATACAGTGACACAGAGACTATATTTTTAAATCCAACTGTCAAACAGACAGAAGATTATATTACAGGAAGGTTTGGTTGATATGCTAACAAAATACGAAGAAAAATTAATTGGAATAAATGAGATGATGGTCTCTCTTGGTGAAGAGCTTGTAGATGCCAATGAGGCTATTTTGTCTGGTTTAAAAACTGGAGATTATTCTGCTTTTAAAGAGACAAAAATAGCACTTGAGAGTGTCCAAGATGATGCAGCGTTAGTTGACAATCAGATTGTCACTACTCTAGCCCTATTTTCTCCTGAAGCGTGTGACCTAAAAGCTATGGTTAGCTACCTTAAGATTACAGATGCATTCGTTAGGGCAGCGTCAAACACAAAAAGTTTCCTAAAGAACTTTCCAGCAAAAATGGATGGTGAGCTAAGTATGGATATCATCATGCCAAATGTTATACTGCTTCAAAAATCGACAACTAGGGCGTTAAAATTAGCCGTAGGAATGCTGAGCGAAGAAGACAAATCAAAAATGAAAGAGATGTGCATGGAAGCGAATATGGAAGAGGGTAAATCAGATGATTTGTACTCTATCATAGAAAAAGATTTGTTTGTAGAAATGCTAAATGCAAAAGAGTTATCACAAGAGTATTTTGAAACACTTTCTCTTGTTAGAAAGATAGAAAAAATAGGTGACCGTGCAGCTGATATAGCTAATTTGCAACATGATAGTTGCCACAACAGCTAAAGGCTATTTTTGAAAACCACTAATACTCTTTTGGAAATAGTAGTAATTGAGGATGAGCCAGATGTACTAGAGCTTATTGAGTATATCCTCACAAAAGAAGGCTATAAAGCTACTGGATTTTTATCTACTGAATATGTGGAGCAGTTTTTAAGCGAAGAAACACCTGCTTTGATGATAGTAGATAGAAATTTACCAAATATAGAGGGAAGCAAATTCGTTGCACACCTTCGTAAAAATGGATATGAGATCCCTGTCATATTTTTAACTGCAAAAGACAAAGAACAAGACATCATCGATGGATTTAACTCTGGTGGTGATGACTATATGACAAAGCCTTTTAAGCCAAGTGAATTAGTAGCACGAGTCAAATCACTCCTTAGACGAAGTGGTGTCCAGACTCAATCTAATCTTTGTTATCGTGATATTGAGATTGATACTATTGGGAGAATTGTAAAGATTGATAGCAAAGAGACAACGCTAACAAATCTAGAATTTAAGCTACTTGTTGTATTTGTCGCCAACCAAAATCAGATAATCAGCAGGGATTTTCTGCGTGATGAAATTTGGGGCGATGATGTAAATTTTAATGAAAAAACTATCAATGTCGCACTCAACCGACTAAAGAAAAAGATAGATGCAAATGGTTCTAAAAACTACTTTGCTCCAGTATGGGGCATAGGGTATAAATTAGCATAAAATTATAAATCTTATTCTACTACTACTTTCCAGCCCCAAAAGGTTTAAACCACACAACTAGCAATGGTGAGAAAATCAAATCAGATGCTATAGCTACAAACAAAGCAATTACCGTGAGAAGACCAAATATGAGCGTTGGTATAAAGTTCGATGTAACAAGTACCAAAAAGCCCACTATGGTCACCAATGAATAGTAAAACATACCAAAAGCAATAGTGTCATGTGACCTATGCATAGATGCCATATAGTTACCGTCTATAAGTAGCTCTTTTCTGAAACGATAGTAGTAATGTATAGTATTATCCACGGTGATACCTAGAGCAATTGAGGCTATCGTGATACTCATCATATCAAGTGGTATACTAGCAAATCCCATAATGCCAAAGATAACACTTATTGGCACTAAATTGACAATTATTGCCAAAATAGCCACTTTTAGTGATCGGAAAAGAAACAAAAACATACTACCAAGTAGTAAAAGAGCCAAACCAAGCGTAGATATCTGTGAGTCAAAGAGCGATTGAAGCATATTATTATAAAGTACCATCATGCCCACTAGCTTATATTCTTTTGGATCTAGCCCTACTTTTTGGTGCAAATCGCTTTTTATTTTTTGCAGTAGTTCATCTCTTCTCAGATCTGGGTTCGAGTCTATTATCCTAGCTACAAAACGCACTTCATTATCCTCCACAGAAACGAATGGTGATAGTAATATTTTTTTGTATGTGGAAGATAGTCCATTATACATCAAGGCAAGTTCAAGACTATCTAAGTCATTTCCATTTTTAAGCTCATTTCCTACCTTTAGAAGTGTGCCTAGCGAAGCGACATTGCCGATCTGTGGTATAGATTCAAGATAATTATGAACTCTCATTACTGTTTGCATTTTATCAGGAGTGAACCAATATTGTGCATCTCCCCCAGTGGCAGCAAACTCCTCTTCAAACCCATCAAATTCACTTGAGGATTTTGTCATATTTTTGTCAATCTTGTCAATTGACTCTTTTGGAAACTGAACTACAATCTCCAGAGGTGTTGTGCCACCTAGCTTATTGTCTATTTTTTGCATACCTTTGTATATTTCGGTATCTTTTTTGAAATAATCTATAAAGCTATTCTCAACCATCAGCTTAGAAGCACCATAAATACTAACGACAGAAGTTATCACAATAAATACTATAATGGCTTTACCATATTTTTCTACTATATTTGCAAAGATTTTATTGAGTACAAAATAGTTATCAAATATCATAATTGGTTCAGATTTTGAGAGTAGCATCATCATGGCAGGAAACATAATATATACACACAATAGTGAAACAACAACACCGATATTCATCATAATTCCAAGGTCAATAATAGGCAAAATATCACACATAATCAAAGATGAAAACCCTGCAACAGAAGTGAGTATAACAAAAACCGATGGAACAGACATTCGCTCTAGTGTGATGCTCAAAATCTCTTGTTTTGATAAATCCTTATTTAGTAAATACTCCTCACGGTAATTAACAATTAGATGAACTACAAGCGATAGCGTAGTGATAAGCTGTATAGCTACATAGTTTGAAGATATGACCGTAACCTCTAATCCAAGCATAGCATTTATTCCAGTAGTTATAACGAGTGCAACCACAGAGATGAAAATAGGCAAAACTACGAATCTAATTTCACGAAAAATCACCCAAAACATCAGAATCATAATCAGCAAAATAGCCGTACCATACAATACTATATCGCTTTTAACAAATCCTATCATATCATCAGCGATCATTATCGCTCCACCCAAAAATAACTCTCCTTTGTCTTTGAAAGCATCAAGTTTGGCACGAACTTGTACTATTGTCTCATGGTCTGTTATTTTCAGACTATTTCTATACTCTTTTAATGCTATTTGACTAGCTGTAAACACTTTTTTTTCTGATTGCGTTAGCCCTCTTTTGGCTTTTAGCTCCAAAAAGCTATTTCGTTTTGCTAGTAGTTTTTTGTATATAGGGTCAGGTTTTAGATTTATGATAATCGCCGTGGTTTTAAAGTCCTTGCTTACAAGATTTTCACTATACAATGGGCTTGTCATAAGCTCTTTTTTGACAAGTTTTTTGTCAATACCAGCTGAGAGTAGTGTTCTGGTATCACCCACTATATCTTGAATATTTTTTTTTGGACTCATTAGGAGTGGTACATCTAAAATTGTGGTTATGCTTTCTACGCCATCAATGGTTGCTATTGCTTTTTTGATATTGCTTATTGTTGATATCGTGGCATTTGAGAGTAGGTCATCTTTTGGTGTAAACGCTACAACAAGATAATCATTGACTGCATATCGTTCACTTACAGCCCTACTTAGTTTTAAATCTTTATCATTTTCTAGTAATAGTGTTTCTGCTGACGCATCAATTCTCAGATACTGTGCATAATAACCAAAAATAGCTGTTGCTAGTAGCATAAAGAGCAAAGCACTCTTGAAGTATTTGGTTATAAAATTTGCATATGATTTTGAAAACACTACGACCTCGCTTACTTTATCTAGTAAGCATTAGACTCTAAAGCCCATGCTTTTACCATCATGATCAAAGCTACTGCCAGTCTCTTTTGATATCTCCTCAGCGAAGTCTGCCTGAGTAAATAAACTCTCATCTCGCACTGCTACTTTGTAGGCTGTGTTTTTAATCACTAGCTTTATTTGAGCTCCCGTAAGTTCATGAGACGCTAACTTTTCTATCTCAAAGCCATCTTCATAATCTGCATTTTCTGGTAGCATCAGTTGCCATAGCTGAAGTCTCTGTTTTTTGGCTGGTTTTTTGAACTCAAGCTTATAGTCAAACCTACGAGAAAAAGCTTTATCAATATTGCCAAGTAGATTCGTTGTGGCTATCAAAATCCCCTCAAATCTCTCTATCTGCTCTAGAAATATATTTTGCATTTGATTGTGCATCTTGTCACTGCCACTTCCTGTGCCTTCTATTCGACTGCTGAGGAATTGGTCAGCTTCATTTAGCAGTAATATCGGCTCTACTTTTGCTTTTGTGCTTAATGCTTTAAAATCATCAAAAATCTTACGGACATTTTTCTCACTCTCGCCTACATACATTGATAGTATTTTGGAGCAATCAAATGAGAGTATCGGCTTTTTAAGTGTCTTAGCTAGACTCATAGCAGTCATAGTCTTACCAGTTCCTGCATGACCATAAAATATGATTTTGGCATCTATGCTTTTTCGCTTATCTTTGATACCCCATAGTTTTAATTTGGCAAAAACATCCTTGTCTATTTGCTTGATGATAGTATCCAGAGTCTCTCTAGTAGTGGCGTGCAAAACCACATCATCCAGCGTTGTTGTTGGCTCTAGGTACTCAAATATCTCTTGTTCTTTTACGAGCATATCTAGTTTTAATTTGATGACCTTTTTCTTCTTGTTTGGGTGTATTATTCGCTGTAATACCTCTTCGTTTATGAAAAAAGAACGGCTAATTCCTCCAAATATATTTAGTATCTCATCATAATCTATAATCTCTTCACTTATAAGCTTTGAACCTTCTTCTAATATGGCACGGTTTTTTATCTTATCGTATTCATCAAAGCTCACTAACTCTATTAGGCTATTCATCTCACGAAACTGACCATCTCCTGCACTATATTCTTCTTTTAGTAGTGCTAGAAATATCTTTTGTTCTTTTTCGTCAAGCTCTTTTTCTTTGAAAAATTCTTCTACTTCCATCGGCTCGGTTGTGACACTTATGCGTTCCTCTATTCTTCTTGTGAGAAGTGAGAGTTTATTTTTTAGTCTTCCAACTGATGATGAGCTATCACCAAAGCCCTGCTTTGATATGCTCATGGAATGCAAGAGTGTTACCATATCAAACTGGTCTTGCAGATACTCAAGGTGATCAGTATATGGCTTAATTTCAGGTAGCGGAGTGTCTTCTATAATTCCATCTTCTAGGAGCTTTAAGAGCATTATACTTGGAGCAACCGCACTACTGAGTAGCTCTAGACGAGAACTTTCATGTGTTTTTACTTGACCAAAACTACTTTGGATTATCCAGCCTAAATCTATGATATTTTTGACAAGTGACAACTGGTTGACATACTCATACTCATCATTTGAAAAACACTCTTGGAGTATATCTATCACACTACAATCCTCTGATCCTGCTGCGTATCTACGGCATATATGCTGAATTATTAAAGACTCTTCGGTAGTTGTTTTTAGTTGTTCATGTATTTGTGAAGTTGACGGGTCTTTACTGTTTAGAAATGAAATGAAATGCTGCAATGATTTACCCTTGGTATTTAATAGTTTAAGTATATCATAATATCGTTTAGATTATTAAAATGCCACCAAGTGGTGGCATGGTAAGATTTTGTGCTTAGAGTGGTATCACTCTAATGTTCTCATCCAATCTCTCTTTTAGTGTTGCTTCTATAGCATATAGTGTGCCAGTACTTGAACTTGCACAACCACTACAAGCACCGAGGTAACGGATATAAATATCAAAATTAGAGCCGTTCTCTTTGATGTCTAGTATCTCCATATTTCCACCATCCATGATAAGCATCTGACGAATATTTTCGTCAATTACTTTGTCGACTGCTTTTATTCGTTGAACTATTGTCATCTGAGCAAAGCTCACACTATCTCCAGCATCAGCAATGAGTGCTAGTTTCTCTTTTTCATACTCAGCTAGTAAATCTACTAGATATATATCTTTAGCTTCGTGTCCACCAGGGCGGATACATGATTTACAAAATGCACCTGCTTTTGTATAGTCTGTGATTTGCTCAATAGTTGTAAGCTCATTAATGCGAATAACTTCACGCAATGTAGAGAGGCTTATTCTAGCACACTCACATACGATGATTTCCGCTTCGAATGACGCAGCGTCCACCCCTTTGTACTGAGCTGCTGCTTTTTTGATAACATCATATGCCATTACCGAACAGTGCATTTTTTGAGGTGGCACAGCTGGCTTATCAGGAGTGTCACGCATAGCTTTTTCTACATCTATATTTGTGATCTTGACTGCTTCATCTACGCTTTTACCTTTGCACAGCTCAGCCATAGTATCACTACTAGCTATCGCCGTACCACAACCAAAACTTTTGAACTTTGACTCTACAATGATATCATCATTTGGAGTAACTGCCCAATAAAGTCTCACAGCGTCCCCGCAGCTCTCTGCACCAAAATCAGCTACTATGAGTTTTGCTCCCATTGCTGCTGCTTGCTCTTCTGTAATCTCACCCATATTTTTTGGGTTTGCCATAAGCTGAGTGACTTTGTCACTATACTCATCCCAAATCGTTCCGCCTATTAAGCTATCTATTCCCATCTTTTATCCTTTAAAATTCATATTCACAACACATTTGGCGTGTGTGTAGCATCTGGATTCACCCTAAAGGGCACCTTGCCTGCCTTCGCAGGAATGACAAACCTCTTAGTGTCCGACGCTCAGACCAGATTCATGACCCTCTGGGGCATAAGCATATGAGCTTGAAATTCCTCTAAGTCTCTCAACCGCAGTATTAACTGCATCGATTACAAAATCTATCTCTTCACTTGTCGTATAACGACTTAGAGAAAATCTTATAGCCGTATGTGCCAAATCCGCCTCTGCTCCGATAGCCTCCATTACTGGATTGCTCTCAAGGTCTTCACTAGCACACGCACTTCCTGTGCTAGCTGCTATTCCTTGACGATTTAAATCCCAAAGCATCGCTTCACCTTCTACACCTCTAAAGCTTACTAGAATTGTATTTGATGCTCTTTTTTCTCTTGGCGTTACTACAAAAGTATCTTTGATTGCTAGTACAGCGTCTTCAAGTCTATCTCTAAGCTCTTTAACATCGTGCATCTCAAAGTCTAGTGAATCAATCGCTTGCTCCATTGCCTTGCCCATGCCTACTATTCCAGCTACATTTAGAGTTCCACTTCTAAGTCCACCCATTTGTGAGCCACCATGAAATAGCGGTGTTAACTCTTTGCCTTTTTTAATATACAATGCTCCCACACCTTTTGGTCCGTGGAACTTGTGTGCTGACATCGTGAGATAATCCACATTAGCCAACTGAACATCAACAGGAACTTTGCCTATCGCTTGTACGGCGTCTGTATGAAACAATACGCCCTTTGCTTTACAGATTTCGCCTATTTCATGGATTGGAAATATCGCTCCCGTTTCATTATTTACCCACATGATAGATACCAAGGCTGTTTTATCTGTGATGAAAGCACTTACCGTGTGAGCCTCTATAATTCCTTCACTATTAATTGGTAAATATGTTACCTTACAACCTTTTGACTCAAGAAATCTTGCACACGCTATAACGCTAGGGTGCTCTACTTCGCTGATTATAATATGGTTTTTGCGTCCTGTAAGGATATAATCAAAATATATGCTTTTAAATACCCAGTTGTTACTCTCCGTCGCACATGAAGTGATAACTACACTATCCTCGTTGGGTGCGTGTATACCTGCGTAAATCTTTTGCATTGCCTCTTTTAGAGGTTTATGTGTATCACTTGCAAACTGATGTAGTGAATTTGGATTGCCATATTTTTGCACAAAAAATGGTTCCATTTCTTCAAATACATGCGGGTCAACAATCGTTGTTGCATTATTGTCGAGATAAACTCTCATAGTTTTCCTTTGAAATTAACTAAATAGGACTATTTTTGTCCTAATTGATTTGATAATACAGCAACATATCTTAAAGTATTATAAAAGCATGACATAAATATGAGATTATACAGATACTTTTGTTAAATGCGATTTGTAATACTAGTTTTTCTATGCAAATATCGTTCCAATATTAGTAATAATTAGAAAATACTACTAATCTCCAGTGTATAAGCCAACAATTTTTTGCACAAGTGCCTTACTCCTATTTAAGTAAATGTTTACTAGAATGCAAAAAAACGAGGAATAAAATATATGAATGGAATAACAGTTTTTTTACATGTGATTAGTGCAATAGTATGGGTTGGGGGCATGATAGCTATCAGAATAGCTGTTCATCCCATTATGCAGAGTATTGAAAACCCTGCTATCAAACTAGGCAAAACTATAGAGATTATCGGACGACTCTTCAATCTAGTAATACCATTTATAATTTTACTTCTCGTTACTGCTGTTATTATGGCACTAACGCTTAAAGGCTCATCACTTTATAAAACTGTACTAATCAAAGAGGCGATATGGGTAGTGATGGTTATTAATTTTACATTTATGTATACTAGACGCCACAAAGCATCAAAGCTCTTTGTGCGTGGTGATATGGCAAGTGCAAAAGCCTTGATAGCTCTATTTCCTAATGTTTTGTTGCCAATAAACATAGCTCTTGGCTTAGTGGCATTATATCTGGGTATCACGCTTAGGGGGTTGTAGTTGATTCTAGTTTAATTGCTATCAAAATAATATACTAAATATCTAAAAAGATGATATAATTTAACACAATATCTTAATAAAAGGAATTTAAAATGAGTCAAAAAGAAGAAAAAATAGCCTTGTATATTGCAAATGCTAAAGAACTTGGTCTTGGATTATCTGATGATTTGATAAATAAAGTCACTAGTGGGCTTGGACCATCTATTTATAATGCAGATAGTGAGACTGTAGCGTGTTCACAAAGCGATGAACTTGGTACAATAAAAAATAATTTTTTAATCAAAAAACTTGGCGTTGATGCGTCTGATGATTTGGATAGTGCGATTAAGTTAGCTTGTGAGAAAATGGGAAGTAGCAATAGAAATAAATATCGAGCCTTGATGTATGCTTTACTGGTGGTACATTTTGGAAAAGAGAGCGTTTACGCATAAAAACTTTGGGGCTGTTAAGCTCCACCAAATAGCCATGTGAGAAAATTGCCGACAGGATCAAAAAGTGGTTCTGGTTCGGAATTTCTATATCTAGTACTAGAGGGTATTTTTACAGCAACAGTTGTTTTGTGCTTCTCTTTTGTTGACCCACCTACTTTTTTCCACTCAAAAAGCTGTCTAAGCTCTCCACCATCTAGCCAAACACCATGGGGAAGGCATCTATCGACGATGACGCCACTAATGGCTCTATAATTTATCCTCTGCATTGTTTTATTGCACACTGGGCATTGTCTATATCTGACAATATTTTCTTGCTTGTGCCTTGGATTGTCTTGGACGAAACGCAATAAAAGAGGGTCGAAATCTTCTTTTCTGAAATTTTGTGTTTTTAGAAGCCGTTCCATAATATCCTCAGAAACAAAAACACCATCACATTCACGACATCTTGGTATCAGAACTCTTTTTTTTAGACCTATATTTATGTTTTCCATCGGAATATGACAAACTGGACAATTATATTTTGAATTGTTTTCTTCTATATCTACCTTTGAGAGTATACCGAGGTTGAGTGGATTGCGTTGCCCACAATAGTCACAAATCAATCCTTTTCTAGGAAGAGGTGCCGAGCAAAATTTACATCTCATTATATCTCTTCAAGAATGGTTTGTTTTTTCTTTTCATACTCTTCATTTGTAATTAATTGTGAGTCAAACAGCGTTTTTAGCTGTCTTAGTCTATCTTCAACAGAGCTACTTTGCTGTATAGAGCCTACCATATTTGTTGCTAGTGCTTGTCCAGCATTTGCTCCTAAAAACATGCCAGAAACACCTACTTCATTGTTGGCTGCATCACTAAGTGCGTCAAGTTGCCTCATGTCTTTGTAGCTTATTCCTGCCTCTTGTGCAGCATAATTGGTCGCTTGAGTATTGGCAATTTTGTTTATTCTATCTTTTGTGTTTTCATCAAAATCTGTTCCCTCTATCCTAAAGTCACTCAATAAAAATCCAAGCTCTTCAAATACATGACTAAGTTTCTCAGTTAGTGCATCGCCTATCTCTACCCTATATTCATCGATATGATTATACGAGAATTTTGATGAGGCTAAATAATCGCTCATTGGGTGGATAATCCGAGAATTGACAATATCTTTTAACGCCTCAACTCCAAATTCACTCTGCTCTCCCATGATTGAGACAAAAAACTTTTTGGCGTCCTTCACCTGTATGCTATAGTTCCCAAAAGAGACCAATTCAACAGGAAATTTGTATACTGGGTCTATGTATTTAACTGGTGAAGCAGTCCCCCATTTTTGATTAGTCAAGATACTTTTTTTATAAAAATAAAATGCAGCTTTATGTTCACTTTCAAAAAATTGCATAAATTTCTTGAGTGTTGTGATGAACGGTCTATTGGATGTAGCTATATCTATGACGCCTTCTGTCTCAAAAATTGATTGTATTTTGCCCTCATAAACAAAAATACAACCCTGAGCTGGTCCAATAATCAGTTTTGAGGCATTTTTTATCTCATCACCGTTGTCGCTCCATTGGTAAAAAAGTAAATCATCGCTTGGACTATCCCATTCTATCACTGAGCGTAATTGTCGTTTTATTGGGTCAAAAAATGCCATATACAAGCCTCACTTTTTGTTTTAATTATATCAAATTAAATCTTATTTGGCTACAATAGAAAAAAATATTTGGAATATGCCATGGATAACGAAACAAGACTACAAAAGATTGCAAATGCTACGAGTGAAATCATATCTCTACTGGGCGAGGACACAAATAGAGAAGGTCTGCTCAAAACCCCTATGCGTGTAGCAAAGGCTTTAGAGTTTTTGACCAGTGGATATGGCGAAAATCCACAAGAGATACTAAATGAAGCTCTATTTACAAGTAGTAATGATGAGATGGTATTAATCCGTGATATCGAGTTTTACTCTATGTGTGAGCATCACATATTACCAATAATCGGACGAGTTCATGTGGCATATATTCCTGATGGCAAAGTAGTGGGGCTTTCAAAAATACCACGAATAGTAAATGTATTTGCACGAAGACTTCAAATACAAGAGCAACTCACAGAGCAGATAGCTCAAGCGATTGAAGAGACCATAAAACCAAAAGGAGTTGCTGTAGTAGTTCATGCTAGACATATGTGTATGGAGATGAGAGGTGTGCAAAAAATAAACTCCACCACAATAAGCTCAGCGTTGCGAGGACTATTTAAAAGTGATGAACGGACTAGAAGCGAGTTTTATAATCTCATCAACACTGCAGCTCCATCAAATTTCTAAATAAACCATGAAACTTCTCATAACTACTATATTTTTTGGCTGTTTAGCTTTTGGAGATATTTCTACTCTAAACGACAAAGATATGCGAGCAATGAATGGAGTAAGCATGCATAATGGCTGTCCCGTGAGTAGTGATGAGTTACGCAATGTGAGCGTAAAATACCACGATTTCAATGGCGATACATTTGATGGCACACTAGTCGTCCATCGTGATATTGCCCATGATGTAGAGATGATATTCAAAGAGCTATATGAGATACACTACCCTATTGCCAGAATATCCCCGATAGAAAAGTACAAAGGAAGCGATTTTAACTCCATAGAAGCTGATAATACCTCTGCTTTTAATTGTCGCAAAGCAACAGGCGAAACTAAATATTCCAAACACGCATATGGCAAAGCGATAGATATAAACCCCATAGAAAATCCATATATATTTAGATCAGGCAATGTATCGCATAAGGCTTCGAATATTTACAAGAACCGTAATATATCCTCACAAATTAGCGTAAATGAAAAAGCGATGCTATTGCCAAACAGTAAAGCTGTGGAGATATTCAAAAGACATGGCTGGAGATGGGGTGGCGATTGGAATGTAAAGGACTATCAACACTTTGACAAGCAGTAAGGTTTACAGTTTAGATTTGTTATGTGTGATTTTAGTGCTACGCAGGGGCGAAAGATTTTTCGCCCTTACAAAATATTGTATTTCTTTGTTGTTATTTTATCAGCTCAAAGAATAGTGGAATGCTAGCGAGTGATACTATAATGCCGTATCCCACTAGCGAAGCACTTAATTTCGGAGCAAAACCAGCATGAATAGCCATCGCGCCAGCAGTAATCATAGAGGGCATAGAGACCTCCAAAAGTGTAACTTGTGCCACCATGGAATCAATCTCCATAAGCCTAAATACACCAAAAACTATCAGAGGAATAGCTATGAGCTTTAGTGCCAATGCCTTTACGAAAATGCTTTTATCACTACCTATTTTTAACTCCATAGAAAAACCCACAGCAATTATCGCCAATGGCACAAGAGTATGAGATAATAGCTCCAAGTAAGGCAATGACTGCTCTGGCATTTTCCCGACTAGAAGTGCTACCAAGAGAGCTATAAATGGTGGAAAAAGAACTATTTTGCTCACTGTCTGTTTGAGCGTGCTTTTCTCATCGCTAAAATACGAAACAATAAATGCACCGTAAGTTGCAAGTATCAAAAAGCTTCCTAGCTGGTCATAGATAATGGCATACTGAAGCGACTCATTTCCCATCAGTGCCTCTATCATGGGAAAGCCAAAAAATGAGGTATTACCAAGCGGGATTAATAATAGAAGTGCTGCTTTGGTATTGCGTGGTGCGTTGCCAAATATCCATAGTACCAACACGACTGAAAGCACCAAAACTAACCATGGGGCGAGAACCACTACCCACAAAGAGCTATCAAAAATAATATTGGGTATTTGCAATAAAACAGTAGCAGGTACAGAGATATAAATGACAAATAAGTTTAGGCTTTTGCCAAAATCATTAGGAAATTTCGCAAACCTAAGCAAGTACCCAATAAGCAAGAGCAGTATAATAAAAAGTATTTGTATCATGAGGTGGATTATAGCATATTTGGGCTTGTAGATATTTACCAAGCGGTCGTTATTTGAAATTTACATTTCATTTTGTCATACATTCAAACATTGTTAAGTATTTTAGTATAATTGCACTATCTTGATACGAGGGCTAATTATGAGATTTTTGTTTTTACTTCTGCTTCCATTTATGCTACACGCAAAGGATTTCACAGTAGCGTCGTATAATGTGCAAAATTTATTTGATAGCACAAATCAAGGCAACGAATATGAGGATTTCGTACTGGGTAGTCACAACTGGACGAGTGAAATGGCACAAATAAAGCTTAATCATACAGCTGAGGCAATATGTGATATAAATAGCGATATCATAGGGCTACAAGAGATAGAAAACAGGGAAGTACTGCGTGCATTGGTAGCAAAGATAGGCTCGTCGTGTGGGCTTCGCTATACACACAGTGCTATTACCAATAAGCCAACCTCTGCTGTGCAAGTAGCGTTGCTATCAAAATATCCCATACTATCAAGTCGTGAAATAATAATCACTCCAAATGGTAGAGACAGAAATATACTAGAATCGGTGGTAAATGTAGATGGTAAAAAGCTAAGCATATTTGTCAACCATTGGAAATCAAAAGCCAAAGATGGCAAAGAGAGTGCTAGGATAAAGTCCGCAACAGCACTAGCCTCATATCTACACTCGGTCAATAATGAATATATCATCTTGGGAGACCTAAATAGTAGATACAACGAATCAGAGATGATAGAACCAAGGCTGAATGATACAAATGGACGCACTGCAATAAACGATGTGATGAAGACAAGTGTAAACAGTAGATTGATTGACAAATCCATGCTAAGAATGGTATCAAATGATAGTCATATAAACCTATGGAGCGAGGTCACGCCACCGAAGAGATGGAATCATGAATTTTATGGAGAGAAAAATACGCTTGATCATATGTTATTACCTAAAAGCCTATTTGATAACAGAAGTATCGAGTACAAGGACGGCTCGTTTAGTGTGTTTGCACCATCATATCTACTGGATAAGTATGGCAAAATCGCATACTGGGGTATGAAAAAAAAGCAACACACAGGCACGGGCTACTCAGACCACTTACCAATAAAGGCATCGTTTAGCACAACAGCAACTGCTCATAATCTACAACCAACAATACAAACAAAAGCTAATAACGCAAGTATCGAGAGTTTATATAATATAGAAAAACTAACCACTGATGTAAAGATTGACAACGCGGTTGTCATATGGAAAAGAGCACATAATGCTATCATAAAACAGTCACGAAATGGTAGAGGAATCATGCTATACAAATGTGCCAGCAAAGTACAAGAGGGCAAAACCTATGACATGCAAATCCATGCTATCAAAACATACAATGGGCAAAAAGAGATAACAAACTTTACTGTTTTAAAACAAAAACCCTCCAGTACAACAAGCTCAGCATTTTTACGACCGTCTATGCTATTGGGCAAAACAGGATATATGAACCAAAATGAGATATTTACAAATGTACAAGGTGTTTATAATAGCGGGAGACTACAAACTACCGTGGGTGCATTTCCTATATATTTTCAAAATAGAGGTTCGAAGCCAAAGAGTGGCGACAAAATAAAGATTCTGTATGCTCATTTAGGATACTATAAAGGATTACAACTTGTCGTTCACGATAGAGATGATTTTACTATTTTGGAGTAATTATGGAGTATTATAGTTGGATATTGGCTTTTCATATTGTGAGTGTACTTAGCTGGATGGCGATGCTCTTTTATCTACCTAGGCTTTTTGTGTACCATAGAGAAAATCATGATAAGCTGGAGTTTATAGAGATTGTCAAAACACAAGAGTATAAACTATATAAATATATTGGTCTACCTGCTTTATGGGCGACGCTATTAAGCGGTATTGCTATGATAACTCTAAATTCAGCATTGATGTCACAAGGCTGGTTTCATATCAAACTTTTTGCTTTGGTACTTTTGATTGCTTATAGTTTTTCGCTTGATTACTACAGAA
Organism: Sulfurovum sp. UBA5198; assembly: GCA_002412865.1. GTDB lineage: Bacteria > Campylobacterota > Campylobacteria > Campylobacterales > Sulfurovaceae > BN30871. The sequence goes on along the minus strand of DHVW01000010.1, from coordinate 99,499 downwards.
AAGAACTTGCATTAGATAGTTCATATAAAAGTGGTAAATTCTTTAGGTTTTACAATGAAGCACCAACAATATTAGCAATAATTATAGTTGCGATGGTTATTGTCAAGCCGTCATTTTAGTATGGCTTTAATTGATAAAACTTTTAGTATCATTATGATAATCAAAAACAAAGGAGCTGGCTATGTTTGGACTATTTAAAAGCAAGAAAATATCTATATATTCACCCACGAGTGGTAATATAATAGATTTGTCACAAGTGCAAGATGAAGTATTCTCTGCTGGTATGGCTGGTAATGGTGTGGCGATAGAGCCAAGTAATGGAATTTTTTGCTCTCCAATCGACGGAATTATTAAAATATTTCCAACAAAACACGCCTTTACTGTAAAGAGTGGTGAACTTGAAGTGATAGTGCATATAGGCATAGACACTGTGGAGCTAAAGGGTGACGGCTTTGTGGCATTGGTAGACACTGGTGCAAAAGTAAAAGCTGGTGAGCCTATCATAGAAGCTGATTTGGATTTTATACTGGGGAGTGGCAAATCAACAATCACTCCTATTGTAGTAAATAAAAACAAAATTGAGAATATCAAGCTAGGGTTAGTTGATAAAATTACTCAAATCATGGAGGTATCATAATGCCACAGATTGATAATTTATGGCATTATGTATTGTATGTTGTTATTGTTGTTGTTGAGATAATTATACTAAAGAGTCCAAAAAAAGACAATAATAACGGGGATAAATAGATGGATTATGGAGTCATATCAATAATAGTACCACTTCTCACAATAGTAGTTGCCATATGGAGCAAAGATGTGGTTATATCCTTGCTTGGTGGTGCTTTTGTTGGGTTTCTTGCACTGAGTGGATACAATCCACTTATGGCATTCACAGCACTCTTTAATGGAATAGTGGGGCTTTTCACTGAAGGCTGGATAGTCAAGACTATAATATTCATTATGCTAGTAGGCTCTATTATGGAGATACTTGAGCGAAGCGGTTCTGTGGATGAATTTGTGGAATTTTTATCCCAAAAAGCAAAAAAAATAGACTCTCCAACTGGTGCAATGCTTTTGGCGTACATCATAGGACTAGTAATATTCATAGAGTCCTCAATAACCGTAATGGTGGCAAGTATAGTAGCTAAACCACTCTTTGATAAAAATGGTGTTAGCAGAGAGAAATTAGCTTATATATGCGATGCTACTTCAGCTCCTGTATGCTCTATGTTGCCACTAAATGGCTGGGGTGCATTGCTGCTTGGGCTTATTACGGCATCTATTTCAACAGGCGTAACCAATGGAGAACCCGTAAAGATTTTACTAGAGGCATTACTGTTTAACTTTTATGCGATTTTTACTATTATTATTGTCTTTGTAGTTATTTACAAAGATATAAATATTGGTGCAATGAAAAAAGCAATACCTAGAGTCTATGAGCCATCAGTTATTACAAACCAAAAAGCTAATCCATGGAAAATGCTATTACCATTAATAGTACTGGTTGGTTCAGTGCCCGTGGGTCTATACCTCACTGGTGATGGCGATATATTCAAGGGGAGTGGCTCTACTTCTGTATATTACGCTGTGATTGTCACTCTTTTATTCTCGTATCTGTTTTTGGTGCCAACTCGTAATATAACACATAGTGGATACTTTGAATCCATTTACAAAGGTCTTGGAAATATGATACCAATCACGATTGTTATGCTTCTAGCATTCTTGATAGGCAAAGTGATAGGTGACTTGGGTACTGCTAAATACTTAGCTTCACTTATGGGGAATAACATATCTCCTGCTATTATTCCTCTGCTTGTGTTCTTGCTTTCATCACTTATGGCATTTGCAACAGGGACTAGCTGGGGGACATTTTCTATTATGATGCCAATTGCTTTGGCTCTTGGTGGAGCGTTGGGAATACCGCCTGCCTTGATGGTAGGCACGGTTATGTCTGGTGGAGTATTTGGTGACCATGCCTCACCAATCTCTGATACAACTATCATATCTTCAATGGCAGCTGGTTGTCATAATATGGATCATGTAAACACTCAGCTTCCATATGCTCTTATAGCAGCTACATTTGCCAGTGTTGCATTTTTAATAGCTGGATTTCTGGCCATATAACATAAAAATAATTAATGGTTATTTCTTTTCTAAAAAGGTGTATAATAATAAACAAGATATATAAGGGGGATAAAATGAAACCACTATTTATAATTGCGGCAATAGCTATCATAGGATTGATTATATACAATACTCAGATAAAAGATAAAGAGATCATAGATATAAATATTACTAAAATATCAGATGAGCTAAATATCACAAGAAAAACCATTAAAAATCCAGCTCAGCTTATGAGAGATGGTGTAGAAATACCATTAGCTACAATGTGTAAAAAAGCCGACGGAATACTATTTAATGAAAAATGTTATGAAGATAAAGAGAAAGAGAAAGAACCCAATAAAGGCTCAATTTAGGTAATATGACTACTGGCTTATATTATTTATAAAGACTATGCTCTACACCTTTTTCTTTTAGATATTCACTCATCTTTTTTTGACCCATTTTTTTGGCATAATCAATTGCACTCATGCCCATCTTATCTACTGCGGATGGAGATGCACCATTTTCAAGTAGCAAATCTATCATATCCGTGTCGTTAAAACAAGACGCTAACATAAGTGGCGTAATTCCACTTTTTCTTTTTGTGATATTAAGATCAATTCCACTCTTTACACATAACCTGACTACATCATATCGCTTGAATTTAATAGCCACATCAACACTCCCTACGCCAAATGTATCTGTTTCGTGTATATCTGCTCCACGCTCAAGCAGTAACTCAATCATCTCTATATTTGCATACGAACGAATAGCATAAACAAGCACACTAACCTCATCAGGCTCGTCAAGTTCATACTCGTCACCTATAATTAGTGGGTCAGTAATATTTGCCTCTTTTGTATCCAAAAGTCTCTTAACAGTCGCCATACTATCGTTTGATATCGCCTCTGCTAATGGTTGCATATTGTTCTCCTTGTTATTACTTCGTAACTATTATTGTGTACTGTTGCATTGTGTATTAATTTGCACTATATCATAAAAAAAGGAAAAAAAATGAAATTAAAATTGATTTTGAAAAAAATTATGAAAACAGAAGGTAAATCATCAGAAGTTACACGCAAAATTGCAACTCTAAAAAACTCAAAAGAGTTTAATTACTTAGTAGACACTAAAAAACTATAAATCTACTCCAAGCCTTCTAAGAGTTGTGCTATTGTATTTTCTTCATCTTCTAATATTACTAGCTTTGGTTTATAATCCATAGCCTCTTTATGATCCATATTTGCGTATGCTATAATTATTATCTTATCCCCAACATGTACTTTTCTAGCAGCTGCACCATTTAGACATATATCGCCACTATGTGCTTCGCCTGAAATGATATATGTTGAAAATCTCTCACCATTGTTTACATTGACTATATCCACCTTTTGACCCACTAGCATACCAGCGGCTTCTAAAAGTGTGCTGTCTATCGTGATAGAGCCAACATAGTTCAAGTTGGCATCTGTGACAGTGGCACGGTGAATTTTACTCTGTAGCATTGTTATGGTCATTTCAAGTTTCCTTAATTTAATACCGCAATTATACTATAAAAATATAATTATTATGATTGAGCAATCGATTTTGGATCAATTGGCTCACCCCACATCTCAGCAGGTATCAAATACTCTTCTACAACATTGCCTCCGATTATGTGCTCTTCGATGATTCTGTCTATCTTCTCTTTTGTTAGACCTGCGTACATAGTATGCCCTGGCTCTACTAGCATTACTGGTCCTTGTTGACAACGATTAAGACATCCTGTTTGAATAGGCTGAACTGTGCTGATAATGCCTTTTGCCATAAGGCTTTGTGCTAGGTGCATAAAAATCTGTGCTGATTCAGGGTTTGCTTGGCTTACACAGCTCGGTTTTGGCATTCCCGGAGGTGATGCTTGCTGACATTTGAAGATATAAAAAGCTGGTTGTGGTAGTGCGTAACTCATGGTAATTCCTTAATAAGACTAAATTTGTCTTAATAATACCAAGATAAGATAATTTTTAGCTTAAGCTTTTTGTTTTTTTAAAATTTCTCTAGCGATTTCTCTGTCATCAAATGGATATTTAATACCTGCTATCTCTTGATAATCTTCATCCCCCTTGCCAAGTATCAGCAGTGCTTCGCCCTTGCCTAGCTCTTGCAAGGCTCTTTGAATCGCTTCTTTACGGTCTAATATTACTTCTACGCCCGTCTTTCCTACCAAGCCTACCATTATCTCATCTACGATAGTTTGGGGTTCTTCATCTCGTGGATTATCGCTAGTGACATATATACGGTTTGCATATCGTCCAGCTACGGCTCCCATTCGTGGGCGTTTAAGCTTATCACGGTTTCCTCCAGCTCCAAATACCACTGATAAACTTTTTTCTTTCATGCTTTGCAGCACTTGCAACATTCCATCATCAGTATGAGCAAAATCTACTATCACGAGAGGGTCACGACTTATCACTTCCATGCGACCGCCCACTCCTGCAAAATGCTCCACAGCGTCACATATCTGTGCAAGAGGCTTACCTGTTAGGATTTGTACCGAGCCGATAGCTGCCATGAGATTATAAAGATTAAATAGCCCTACCATTGGGGAATGGAATGTAAGCTCTTCTTCAAAATGCTTTATTCCAGCCGTAATACCATTAATAAGTGAAAATGCTTGGACTTTAAAAGTCGCAGGCTCATCAACCCCATAGCTTTGAGCATTTATAGGATTATAGGTGATTGTTGATATATGGTCTTTGTTTAGTAATTTTGGAGTCTCATCAGCGAAAAATAGGCTTTTAATGCGTCTATACTCTTCTATAGTTTTGTGATAGTCTAGATGGTCAGCTGTAACATTTGTATGAACTTTAAGTGCAAATTTTAGACCCTCAATTCTTTTTTGCTCAATAGCGTGAGAACTAACCTCCATCACAAAATAGTCACAACCACTTGCTTTAGCGTCTCTCATATGAGTGATTGTCTCAAATATTGACGGGGTGGTCATTATCTTATCTTCGCGTCTCTCTTCAAGGACAAAGAATCCCCTTGTTCCTTGGAGTGATGGCTTTTCATCTACATCAAGCAAAAGCGAATATATAGCAGCTGCGACTGTGGTCTTGCCATTTGTGCCACATATACCTACTATTTTCATATCATCCAATGCCCATATGCCCAGTAGCTCTGATGGAGTGATTGATGTGCTTTTATTGTCAAAATACTTTTCATTTTGAGCAGTTTTTAGAAATATTGTTTTGTCATCAATCAAAGCTGTATTATCAGTAATAAAATCATATCCATCTATGTCGCAGGCTATTCTCATTTTTTCTCCTCAAACAGATTATAAAGCCCCATAACTTCTTGGTCATAATCAAATATTTCACTTGTGTCATCCAAGTACTGAAGTGCCATTTTCTCAAATCCACCTTTGTGAAGCTGTGTTATGAAGCCCATTAATTCTACTTTGCTAGTGAGATATATACGAGTGGAGAACATAATATCCTCAAATGTGTGTTTAAAATCACCTCGCTCTTCAACAATCTTCATAAAATCAATATATGAAATTCCATCAATATCTTCGCTCAATCTTGCATGAGCTGATATTAGAGATGCTATGCTATTTTTAGATTCATCAAGCGTATCTATAATATCGCTTATTACTTTTGCTGCATCTTCTTGTTCTTCTTTGATTAGATAATAATAGTCAAAAAGTGCTTGTGCCTCTTCGCCACTCTCTAGTGCCATATCACACAAGAAAACACCTATTTTTGCCTCTTCTATCTTTGGATTTTCATTATAAATATCACCGTAATATCGTAATGCATCTCTATATTCTCCGCTTTGAAATAGTTCTTGTGCTTTTTGCAGTCTATTTGCTACATTTTGTTCTGTCATTTAACTTAGTTGCTCCCAATTATCCTCTGCCCCAATAGGTACATTCACTACTACTAAATCAGGGTGAATAAGTATTTTTAGCTGTTTCTCTACGCCGTATTTTAGTGTTGTTCCACTGCTGCCACACCCTACACATGCACCTTGTAGCTGTACGAATACTTTTGCATCTTTTATACCTATTAGTTTTATATCGCCACCATCTAGTTTTATTGATGGACGAACTTTGTCTATTACGCTAGTGACGGCTGGCTTTAGCTCTTCGTCTGTAAATGGAATCATTTTTTTGCCTTGATTTTATTTAATTTGTTATTATATCATAACAATTTTGTAGAATATATCATAAAGATTTTTATGTATGGTTAAATTATCGAACTAACTCTCATTTGCTATGATACTTTTATAGATTTTAGAGTATCATTATAATATATAAAATAAAAATGGCTAGAGGTGACAAAAATGGTAAAATGTTTCATTAAAACAGGTCATCGACTAGAGATAATACAAGGACTAGATAAGCTACTAGAGTCTAAGCAACAAAAAAATGTTATTTGGATAGATATGCTTCGCCCCACTCGCCAAGATATACGAACCATAGAAGAGATGTTTAGCGTACAATTCCCAACCAAACAAGAGAGTGAAGAGATAGAACTAAGCTCAAGGTATTGGGAAGAAGATAAACGAGTCGAAATAAATAGTTACTTTCTAATTAATAGCGAAAAAAACCCATACAATGAAACGGTCTCATTTATTATGCAGGGCAAAGTGTTATTTTCAGCAAGATACAAAGAGCTTGGTACTTTTAATGAATTTAGCAAGAGATTTCTAAGCTCCCCAAAAGAGTTCAAAGATGGCTATGAGATATTTTGTCAAATTTTAGATATTAGAATTGACGCGGATGCTGATGCGATAGAACAGCTTTCAAAAGAAATAGCTGTTTTACGCAAACATGTATTTACAGACTATACCAATGACGACGAAGAGATACTAGAGCGAATATCAGAATTTGAAGACCTAAATATGAAAATCCGTGAAAATGTTACAGACAAACAGAGAATTTTAACAGCACTTTTAAAGTCTACAATTTACACTACGGCATCTGAAGAGATTACTATAATGTTAAAAGATATTCGCTCGCTCATCGAACATACTAATTTTAATTTTGAGAGACTTGACTACTTGCAAAGTATATTTGTGGGTATGCTTAATATTGAGCAGAATAAAACTGTAAAGATGTTTACAATCGTCAATGTCATATTCTTACCTCCTACACTAATAGCTAGTGTTTACGGAATGAATTTTGACTTTATGCCTGAGTTGCAGTGGAAATATGGCTATGTCGTAGCAATAGCATTCATGTTAATGTCAGCCGTTACACCACTATATATATTCCGCAAGAAAGGCTGGATGTAGTTTGAAAAGATTTATGATTTGGCTGCAAAACAATGGAGGAAAACTACTATTTGGCATTGTGCTTATTTGTGCATTATTATTGACATATGTACTTATTAATGTACCAGTGAGTGGTTTTGAAAATAAACTCTTGTATCTGCTAAAACGATATGGCTATATAATACTATTTATATGGAGTATCTTAGAGGGTGAATTAGGGCTTGTTATGGCTGGACTTTTGAGTCACGCTGGAAGCATGAATCTCTTTTGGGCTATATTTGTAGCTGGGCTTGGCGGTTTTGTTGGTGATCAGATATATTTTTACACAGGTCGTTACAACAAAGAGTATATCAATAAAAAGTTCGCTCAGCACAGTCGCAAATTCGCATTAGCTACGCTACTTTTGCGAAAATATGGGATTTGGATAATATTCGCACAGAGATATATGTATGGCATGAGAACTATTCTGCCTATCTCCATCGGGCTTACGAGGTATAGTGCCAAAAAATTTGCCATAGTTAACCTCATAAGTGCTTGGTGCTGGGCTGCTCTTACTATTGTACCTGTATGGTATTTTGGTAATATGATTATCAAAGTATTTCATAATATTCTCAATCACTGGTACTATGCTATCCCTATTATTGCACTAGCTGTATTTTCCATACGAAGATACTATAAAAAGTACCTATATGATGCACTAAACAAGATTAAGTAGCAATGACTATACGCATATTGGTATCTCGATAGGTCATCTATAAATAAATCAAACAAACAAGGTCAGAAGTCATGTCAACGCACCCAACAATCCTCCAGCAATTTCGCTCTTTTTGCTTTCAAAATAACGCTACAAATCTAGAAACTGCCATAGAGTACTTTGCTGTTTTTGGTGGCATGGGCTGGAAAGTGGACATGTCTGTACCACTGGATACTCTCATTGAGGAAAAGGTGCTGAAAAACTATAGATACATTCATGGTGATATCGCACTCATCACACATAGCAATCCTTTGCATCACAAAATCCTCTCAGCTATTGCCACAGGGGATAGACGGGAACACTCAGCATTTAAAAAGTCCAAAATAGAGCGAGAGCATGGCGAAAGTTCAGTGGATTTTCTAATAGACAAGGGTCTACTAAAAGAAGACAACTCAGTAGAAAAACCGATGAAAAATCATGAAAAAGTCTCTCCCAAGCTACACTTTATTGCTCCCTTTATGCGTTTTTGGTTTTCTGCTATTTCGCCATACTACAAAGGCATCAGAGATGGTGATTATAGTGAGTTTACGAAGTATTGGGGCAATGCAAAGCATGAGTTTGCGAATCTAATTTATGAACAACTTGTGATGGCATTGATAGAGAAAAATGCTATTGATGACCCTATAGTACTTATCGGTGGATATTGGGACACAGAAACGGAAATAGATATTTTAGCTCGAAGCAAATCTGGCAAATGGATAGCAGGAGCTTGCAAGCACTCTAAAAATAAAGCATCAAAAAGTGAATTAACAAAGCTCAAAGAGAGTGTAGCTAAAGCTGGGCTTGATGTGGATAGCTATATTTTGTATTCGAAAAATAAATTTACAACTGAACTAAAAAAAGAGAGTGGCGGGGATTTACAGCTTTACTCACTTGGTAGCATTGGAAATCTACTTGAGGATTTAAGTAGTAAAGATATGCTTGTGAGTACGAACAAGAAGTATTGAGATAAGCCACAAAACTGTATAATTTATTCAATTAAAAAACAAGGGTTACAAAAATGACAACAAACATGCTATTTATTATTCTGATAACTACCATAATAACACTGCTTGTTATGATAAAAATAATTGAAAAAAATGTGCCTTTGCTGCTAAAAAGAAAAAAATTAGAATGGGATACTGAAATTAAAGACAAAGAAACTATCAAGCAACATCAGAATACAGAAGAGATGAAATTTCAACAAATAGTTAAAGAAGAAAAGCAAAAAATATTCAAAGAGAATAGAAAAGAGAGAACCAAGCAAGTCTATCAAGACAATATAAGAAAAGGTGTAGAGTATGAAGTGTTTGTATCCGAATGTTTTGAAAAATGGGGATACAAAGTCAAAAATCATGGAATTATTCACGGCAAGAACGATAAGGGAATAGATCTCATTGTAATGAAAGAAAAAGTAATAACACTCATACAATGCAAAAATTGGAAGGCTGATGGTAAACACAAAATAGACCATGTAGAAATAAAAAAATTCATAGGTGAAACAACAGCATTTCTAGACAACAATCAAGACAAGGCAGAAGGGTACATTGTAAAAAGAGTGTATGTAACATCTAGTGACATACTAGACAGTTCTGCAAAAAACTTTTTAAAACAAAATAATATCGTAGAGCATGTAATCATTCCGATGATATGAATAAACCTAATCAAGTCGATATAACCTCTATAACTGTATAATGAGTAAATTATTTATAAATTATAAAAGGTGATAACCAATGGCACAACAATACAAAGTAGAGCAACAAAGCGAACTGCTTGAGTTTCTCTTTTCAAGCCTTGAGGGGTGGGCGAAAAAGAGCGTAAAACAACGACTCCAAAATGGCTCTGTGCGTGTCAATGGAATGGTGATCAAAAAGCATAACCATCTACTAAAAATAGGCGATATCATAGAGATAGATAGTGCAAAACAGACAAAGCCAATCACCCATGATACAGCTCCTAAGCTAGAGATTATATATCGAGATGATGACCTCATCGCTATCAATAAACCAGCTGGACTATTGTCCGTGGGAACGACGAGTGAGAATAAGCTCCATGCTCTTTTTATGTTAAGAGAGCAACTCAGTAGAGGCAAGGATGAGGTGGTCAAGCTTTGGCCTGTGCATAGGCTAGATAGAGATACTTCTGGTGTGCTACTCTTTGCTACAAGCAAGATGGTGCGTGAGATGGTAATGAATGATTGGGCTAGTTGCGAAAAAATATATTTAGCCATAGTCAGAGGCACACCAAAAGGTGAAGGTGGCACTATAAACCAGCCAATCAGAATGGATGAAAATGAATATCGTATGCATGTCGGCAAACACCCTGACGCCAAGCCAGCCATAACACACTATAAATTCAAAAAAGGCACTCCAAAACATACACTGCTAGAGGTTAGGATAGAGACAGGCAGACAGCACCAAATACGGGCTCATATGGCGTGGCTAGGTCATAGTGTGGTAGGAGATGAGAGATATGGTAAAAAAGGTGACAGAATGGGTTTGCACTCATTTAAACTTTCTATCGTTCACCCTGTTAGCAAAATGCCATTGACTTTTGAAATAGATGCACCAAAAGACTTTTATGCTCTTATGGAGCAGTCATAAGCAGTAATATTTAGAGTAAAAAAGTCTCGAATTAGTGCATAGTAGTCCTTTGACTTTTTTTACCAAAATCTCACTACTTCTGATACTCCACAAATTTCAGGTATTTACTTAGAGAAACAATAATACGCTATAATACGCAAAACATAATGCACAAAAGGAACTACTATCAAAGCATTTGAAAAATTAAATTTACACCCTGATATACTTAAAGCCATAGTGCTAATGAAGTATGAACAGACAACAGCTATACAAAACAAGGTAGTACCTCTAGCCATGAAAGGCGTAGATGTGCTAGGTGCATCAAAATCTGGTACAGGTAAAACTGCTGCGTATGTGATGCCACTACTGAACAAACTTCAAAAAGTAGTCAAAAAAGATGAAAAAGTTTTAAGAGCGTTAATCATCGTGCCAACAATAGAGCTAGTAGATCAAGTAGCTAGAACTATCAACGATATGGGCAAATACTTAGATATAAAAACAATCAAAATACAAGGTGGCATGCCAAGAACTAGACAACTCACAGCTCTTTCACAAGGTGGCGATATAGTAGTGGCAACCCCAGGGCGTTTGCAAAGCTTTATAGATGACAAAAAAATAAACTTAGAGCATATTAGTACGGTTATACTAGATGAAGCAGATACGATGCTAGAACTTGGTTTTTTGGGCGAAATAAAAGCGATACTAAAACACTGCAAACAACCTAGACAAACCATGATGTTTTCGGCAACTATCTCGCAAAATATTAAGAGCCTTGCCAAGGAATTTATGAAAGATACCGCAGTTGTAGAGGTGAGTAATCGTCGTGATGTCGTGGATTTCATTGCACACCGTGCTTATAAAGTGGACAAAAAAAGAAAGAAAGAGCTTGTGGTAAAGCTAGTGCAAGATATGGGACTCAATCAAGTATTACTATTTGCTAGTACCAAAGCCTCTGCTGATAAAATATATGAGTATCTCATAGCTCAGCAGATACGAGCCTCAATCATGCACGGAGATATAGATAAGGGTGCTAGGGCAAAGTCACTTAGTCTTTTGAAAAGTGGTAAAACGCAAGTGCTTGTAGCCACAGATGTAGCGGCTCGTGGAATAGATATTAGAGAGCTGGATATAGTCATCAACTATGATATGCCAGAAGGTACAGATGAGTTCACGCATAGAGTAGGTAGAACTGGACGAGCTAATCACAAAGGTTCTGTAATATCGTTACTCACAATTCATGATTATGACTTTTTCACAAAGATGGAGAAACACCTAAAGCTAAATATCAAAAGAGACTCCTATGAGGGATTTGAGCTTACGGACAAACAGCCTAGACAAAAAAGACAAATCAAAAAGACACTTAGTGAGAAAAAAGGCTACATAGACTACGATAAAAAGAGAATGTACACATATGCCGCAAAGAAAAAAGAGGGCAAAAAAAGAAGCTAAATTTGGGGATTTGGCTATAATGCCATTATGAATTTTGATAAAATAACTCTGAAAACCATTTTTAAGCTCATACTAGACAAAAAACCAGCTCTTATATATGGGCAAATTCTTACAATTTTAGCTATCCTTGTTAGTGTCCCAATTCCACTTATGCTTCCTGTGATGGTCGATGAAGTACTATTAAATAAACCATCTCATATTGTCAACTCTATAAATGCAGTTTTTGGACATACGACTGCGTTTTATTATATAGCTATTGTTGCTATTGCTGTTATATTCTTGCGTTTTATCTACTTTTTCTTTGGCGTTTTTATAACTAGAATTTTTACTAAAATAGCCAAATATGTTACTTTTATGGTGCGAAAGAGACTTATAGAGCACCTCAAAAATGCTTCTATGAATGAGTATGAAACGCTAGGTAGCGGAGCAATTACTTCGAATCTCGTAACAGATGTAAACACGCTTGATGGTTTTATCATCTCTAGTGTAAGTCGTTTTGTGGCATCTGCTTTGACGCTTTTGGCAGTTGGTATTGTGATGATTATGATTGACCCTGTGCTTGGAATATTAATCCTCATCATCCAACCACTCATAATGCTGGTAAGCAAGAAAATGTCAAAAAAAGTAGGTGTGCTTAAAAAAGAGGAAAATGCAGCTGTTGAAAAGTTTCAAGACGACCTTAGCGAAACGCTAGATTTATATGGACAGATAAAAGCCAGTAATAAGGAGAAGTATTTTTTTCAAAATGCAGTTGAGGGTGCTAAGCTAGTTCAAGAAACTTCAAACGAATATGGATTTAAAAGTGTTGTTTATGAAAAACTATCATACACTATATTTTTGACAGTATTTGAACTCCTAAGAGCATCTGGATTGCTTCTAGTTGCCTATAGCGATTTGAGCATTGGTATGATGTTTGCCATGTTTGGGTATATTTGGTTTATGATGACACCAGTGCAAGATTTGATATCTATGCAGTACAGCTACACATCAGCCTTAGCTGCACTTTCTCGCATCAACAAAATCCTAACTCTAAAAACTGAAAAAAATGGCACGGCAATAATAGAAGAAAAGAATGCAGATATCTCGCTAACAAATCTCAGTTTTTCATACACACAGGACAAAGAGATTTTAAAAGATATAAGTTTTGATATTAAAGCGGGTTCCAAAATCGCACTAATAGGGGCAAGTGGGAGCGGGAAAACTACACTTGCACAAATCATCTCTGGGTTTTATGAGAAGAGTGGTGGTTCATTGTCCTATAATAGCATTGAAATAGAAGAGCTAGACAAGCACTCGCTTAGGAGCAAAATATTTTTAGTGCTACAAATGCCTATACTTTTTAATTCCACCTTGCGTTTTAATATCACTATGGGAGATGAGAGCATAAGTGACAGCGTGATAAAAACAGCTCTAGAAATAGCCCAACTCACCCAGATGGTTGAAGGCATGAAAAATGGGCTTGATACGATCGTTGGTCGTCACGGTATCAGACTCTCAGGAGGTCAACGCCAAAGGCTGAGTATCGCTAGAATGATTATAGCAAACCCTAGTGTGGTGATTTTTGATGAGTCCACCTCTGCCCTTGATGTACATACAGAATCAAAACTATTTAATGCACTTATGCCAATACTAGATGATAAAACGCTCATTACAATCGCCCATAGACTAAGTACTGTGAAAAATGCAGATACTATATATGTGCTTGATGATGGAAAAATCGTGCAACGAGGTACACATGAGGAACTAGATATGCAAGAGGGTCATTATAATGAGTTTGTTAAGAATCAGTTAATATAAGAAAATTTGATTATATGATATATGTTGCATACAAATAGTTTTTTTTATGTCATAATACACTTATATTAAAAAAAGGAGTCAATCATGACATGCAACATAGGAAAAACAGAGAGAATAGTTAGAGGTGTCGTAGGTATAATAGCTATTGCTTGGGGCATAATGAACGGAAGTATCATAGCAGATGTTATAGGTGGAGTACTTTTACTAACGGCTATTATTGGATGGTGTCCACCATATGCATTATTGGGTATCAACACTGGTTGTAAAACTAAAAACAACTAAAATACAACACTATATGATATTAGTTGCTATGCTTCGCATACACTCTATCATATAGTTTTAAAATATCCTCATATTGCTTATCAAATGTCAAATCTATAAGACTTTTACTGCATTCTAGAATATCGCTAGCCTCATTATATATTTCGCTTGTAAATAGAGCTATAAGTCCATCTTTATATTCGTTTATATCTTTATTCAAAACCTTTAGTATTAAAAGTTCAAAAATAGCATTTTGTAGAGGCGTTCGCTCATTCATATAGCCTAGGGCATTGAGTGCGTTTGTGCCGTCTCTATTTAGAATATAGAGCTGGATTTTAAACTCAAGCATAGAAAAACTATGCTCAAATATCACACCTATATAGCTACCCACATCAATAGCGTCGCTCAGCTCCTCCACCGCATCCAAAACATCAGCAGGGTCATAATCAGCGAAATTTAGCACGGCGTCTCGCACGGCTTTGCCTCTATTTTTATTATTGTCTATTAGCTCATCAATAGCGTAAACTTCTGAAAACTCTGGCACTATGATTTGTGTGCTATAAAAGCCTAGGTGATTATACTCTCGCATATAGATAGATTTATCAAGGCTATAAAGGAGTGAGGTTAAAAATGCAAATTCATCATCCATAGTATTGCCATCATAAACCCACGGCGAAAGTTCAAAGCTCTTTTTGTTACTCAAAAATCCAATGCCCATTTTACCATTACTATCTACAAAATGTGACTCCATATTCATGCTACTACTCACAAGTTCCATATCAAATGTAGGGACTTCAAAGCCATCAAGACTATCCAAATCCCTACCCTGCATTAGCTCCGTCATTGTCCTCTCTAGTGACACTTCCAAAATCGGGTGTGAACCAAAAGAGACAAATAATGTACCATTTTGTGGATTGATGAGTGAAATTGCAGTCACTGGATATTTCCCGCCAAGAGAGCCATCATGAGCATTTACTATGTAGCCTTTCTCCCTTAATAGTTCCATATCAGCTATTAGTTTTGGAAAATTTGTCAATACTTGATTGTCAAGCAGTGGCAACGAATAACCATTTTTGATAACCTCAAACTTCACATGCCTCTCTATGATCTCGCTAAGTGCCTGAATCCAAGCCTCCTCTCGTGTATTGCCACTGGCCAGACCGTTACTCACATATAGGTTTGCTAGGATATTTATAGGAAAATAGACCTTTTGGCTTGTCTGTAAATTGATAAACGGCAAGACTATTATACCCTCATCATGGTCACTATTGAAATCTATTAAATCCTCATCTTCAAGCTCGCCACTTGGATTGTAAATCGCTTTTAGCTCATCATTAAGATAATCGCCACCAAGCTCAAATACCAACTCATCTGGATAGTGTTTGCGATTTGGTAGATAAAAATAACTAAAACTATTATTGGTTTGCAATCTCTCTATCAGCTCACCATAAGCACTAGCACTACAGCTATACTCACATGAACCTTTGCCATTTGAATATATATGGGATGGGGCTTTGTCATAGTTCATATTGACACTATAACAGTTATTTAGAGGGTGCTTTACTGTGCTACACTCTACGGCACATATGCCATTTAGTGATTTTGTCATATTAGCTAGTGTGGTCTCTAGTGGCGATGCTTTTGATAATATATTCATTGTGGCTCGTTTATTGTAAGTATATCCAAAACACTTGACAATTCGCAAAACTTTTATTTGTTATCATTTGGAAATTTTACTTCTTAACTCTTTTATTTTCTATCAAGACGAATTACCATATAAATTGACATTTGTAGAAAAATAAGAGTATAATAGAAATGGTATCTGGAAAATTGATGGTTGGAAAAATGGTGCATTTAATGCAATAACTTTACAAACTACGAGGAGGATAAAATGGCGACAATATCTAGAGATAATATATATAATAATCCAGGTTATTTGTTGATAAGAGAGGAATACACAGAAGATGGCTTCCATGAAATAATCTTAAATGATTATGATAGCAATGGAAATTTAACAACACAGACACAAGGTGAAGATAACGATGGGGATAATGGTATTGATCAGATAGATTCAATATATACCCTCACCTACGATGTAAATGGAAATATGTTAACAGAAAGTTATGATTGGGATAGTGATGGTATAAATAATTTTGCAAGTACTCGCACCTACGATGCAAATGGAAATATGTTAACAGCGAGCTATAATTGGGATGATGATACTATAAATGATAGTATAGATACTTTCACCTATGATACAAGCGGGAATATGCTAACAGAGAGTTACGATTGGGATGGTGATGGTACAAATGATAGTACATATACTCACACCTACGATATAAGTGGAAATATGTTAACAGGAAGTTATGATTGGGATGGTGATGGTACAAATGGTATATATACTTTCACCTACGATGCAAATGGAAATACGCTAACAGAGAGTTACGATTGGGAGGGTGATGATATAAATGATAGTATATATACTTTTACCTATGATACAAGTGGAAATATGTTAACAGGAAGTTATGATTGGAATGCTGATGGTATAAATAATTTTGCAAGTACTCGCACCTACGATACGAATGGAAATATGCTAACATTAAATCAAGATTCTAATGCTGATGGCATAAATGACAGTATAAATACTTACACCTACGATACGAATGGGAATGTGCTAACAGCTAGTTACGATTCTGATGGTAATGGCATAAATAACTGTATATATACTTTCACCTACAATACAAGCGGAAATATGTTAACAGAAAGTTATGATTGGGATGGTAATGGTATAAGTGACCGTATAGAGACCGCTACCTATGATACAAGCGGTAATATGTTAACAGCTAGCTCTGACTGGGACGGCGATGGTATAAATGACAGTATAGAGACTGCTACCTATGATACAAATGGAAACATGCTAACATTCAGTCAAGATTGGAATGCTGATGGCATTACGGATTCATCTTCTAATTACACATATGCTGTTTTATAGGGGCATATACCTAACTTAGCTTGTCTCTCCATTAAGGCGAATAAATATTTTACGCTGTATATTTTACAGCGTAGTTAAGCTAATTGATTTTTACAATAATCTCATCAATATTATAATTTTTTAGATTTTCTAAACTCTTTTATTTTTCAAAATACAAGCAAATTATATTCGTATTATTAAGGTATACTTTACAAAATGCAAGTAAAGGATAACTGATGCAAGCACAAATGTCACACCATGAAAACAAAAATCACAATCATCATAGCATTGGGCACTCACATCATATGGAAGAGTTGAAGCAACGCTTCATTATCTCTGCTGTTCTTACTATACCAATTTTGCTATTTTCTCCTATGATACAAATGTGGTTTGGTTTTATTATAGACTTTCCATACAGGGATCTTCTTACATTCGCACTCTCTACGCTAATCTATTTTTATGGTGGATGGCCGTTTTTAACGATGATGACGAAGGAAGTCAAATCCAAAGAACTTGGAATGATGACACTCATCTCTATGGCAATTAGTGTAGCATACTTCTACTCTACTGTAATTCTTTTTATCTCAGCAGAAGAGTCTTTTTTTTGGGAACTTGCAACGCTGATAGATATCATGTTAATAGGGCACTATATTGAAGCAAAAAGTATATTGGGTGCTTCAAATACGCTTGAAGAGCTGGTGCGATTAATCCCAAAAAAAGCAATGCGTTTTACTCATGAAGATGCACTAGAAGAAGTGGATGTCAGCCAGCTTAGAGTTGACGACACTATTTTAATTCATCCAGGAGAAAATATCCCCGCAGACGGAAAAGTCATAAAAGGCGAGAGCATGGTGGATGAAGCATTGCTCACAGGAGAATCTAAACCACTATTTAAAAGCCAAAAAAGCCTTGTATTTATGGGCAGTACGAATATCGACGGTTCACTTCGTGTACGCATCACAAAAAGTGGTGAAAGCAGCTATATCTCACAAATTATCAATCTTGTCAAAGAGTTACAGATGAGTAAATCCCATACTCAAGACCTTGCTAATCGTGCTGCAAAGTGGCTTTTTTATGCTGCTTTGCTAATAGCAACTATTACACTAATTGTTTGGTCAATACTTTCTAATTTTGAAGATGCAGTACTTCGAATGGTTACGGTATTAGTAATTGCATGTCCTCATGCACTGGGACTCGCCGTCCCACTTGTAGTCGCTATTTCGACATCAATAGCGGCCAAAAATGGTATTTTGATACGCCATAGAGACGCATTTGAAAGATTGCACAAAATTGATGTTATTTGTTTTGACAAAACTGGGACGATAACAGAAGGCAAACTCTCCGTTAATGAAGTAGTTGCTCTTGGTGATGAAAAAAATCTGATTTATCTTGCTGCTTCATTGGAGCAACATTCCGAACATAGTATTGCACAAGCGATTGTGTATTATGCTAAAAATCAAGGGATTACCCTCGCTTTGGTTGATGATTTTAGTGCTATGTCTGGAATCGGTGCCAAAGCCAAAATAAATGGTCATACTGTTATGATAGGAGGAACGCAGCTTTTAATAAAAGAGTCATTATCCATTCCTCCAAAACTGCTTCCATATAATAGTCATGAAGCAACCAAAGTATGGATAATCATAGATGGTGCAATAGATGGAGTAATCCTCTTGACAGATACAATTCGCCAAAATTCTGCCGAGGCGATCAAAGCTATTAGAGCAAAAGGGATTGTCACCTACATGTTTACAGGAGACAATAATGAAGTAGCAGCAGATGTCGCAAAAAAACAGGTATTGATCATTATGAAGCTGGATTATTACCTGATGCGAAACTAAAAAAAATCCAAGCACTCAGAGACAGTGGCAAAATAGTTGCTATGGTAGGTGATGGCATAAACGATGCACCTGCACTACTTGGTGCCAATATTGGTATTGCAATAGGTGCAGGAACAGATATCGCTATAGAGAGTGCTGATATAATCTTGACCAAAAGCGACCTTATGGGTGTCGTTGACGCAATCACTATTTCAAAGCAAACATACCATAAAATACTGCAAAATCTTTGGTGGGCAAGTGGTTATAACATTATCGCTATTCCTTTGGCCGCAGGCATATTGGCAAAATGGGGTATTCTTATAAATCCTGCAGTTGGTGCTATATTGATGTCCGCAAGTACTATAATTGTTGCCCTTAATGCACAATTGCTAAAAAAATTAAAACCATATAGAGCCTCTTGACATTTTATTGCATTTAGTGTACATTGGAGCATGTTAAAAATAGTTATAAGCATCATAATAATAGCAACCATAATAGCTACAATAGGAATAAAAGGAACATCTATGGATTCAAAGCCAGACAAAAACAAGTGGAGTAAGGAAATAAATAAGCTAACACCAGAAGAGCAATATGTATTGATAGACAAAGGCACTGAAAGACCTTTCACTGGTGTGTTGCTTGACAATAAAGATGTTGGTATTTACAAGTGTAAACTATGTGGTACACCGTTATTTAGCTCAACAAACAAATTTGAGTCGCATTGTGGTTGGCCAAGTTTTGATGACGCAATAAGTGGTGCAGTCAAAGAAGTACCTGATATTGATGGTAGAAGAGTGGAGATAGTATGTGCTAAGTGTGGTGGACATTTGGGTCATGTATTTAGAGGCGAGGGAATGACGGTTAAAAATACAAGGCATTGTGTCAATTCACTATCGCTTAACTTTGAAAAGCAAAATTTACAAAAAGTAGAGCCATTCACTACTGGCATAAAATATGCATATTTTGCTGGTGGTTGCTTTTGGGGTGTCGAGCATCTGCTCCAAAAAATAGATGGTGTGAGCGATGTACAATCAGGATACATGGGTGGTAAAACAGAAAATCCTACATATAAAGAAATATGCAATGGAGGCACTGGTCACATAGAAGCAGTTAAAGTGACATATGATGCATCGAAGGTTAGTTATGAGGCCTTAGCAAAAGCATTTTTCGAGATACACGACCCAACACAAAAAGGTAGACAAGGTCCAGATGTAGGTTCACAATACATCTCTGCGATATTCGTGGATGATGAAGATGAAAAGGCAACCATAGATAAATTAGTAGGGATATTGGAGTCTAAAGGTTACGATATAGCTACGAAAATACTACCGATGGCACACTTTTATCCAGCCGAAGATTACCATCAAGACTATTATGTAAAACATGGCAAAGAGCCATATTGTCATGTTCATATAAAGAGGTTCTAGTTATTACCACACCAAGCAAATACCTTAAATTTTGAGAGCATCAGAGGTAGTAAGATTTGGATGAAAAAAGTTAAAGGACTACCCGTAGGTAATTCGAGACTTTTTTTAATCAAAGATTGCTTGTCTATCATGCTCCCTGAAAGGTACAATGCTTTTGCACATACTAATCGTTAAAACTTCTTAGCGTAGCTTAGGCTATGCTCTCAAAGTTTCGCCTTGATTATGCACAAAATAATTGTATCAAAATCAAGGTATTTACTTGGTGTGGTAATGGTGTAAATCTATCTAGCTAGCTGCATTGCATCATAGCCATATACATCATCTCTAAATTGCAAATTTCCATTATAATCAACCCAAGCCGTTAGATATACAATATCCACAGGGATACTGTTCTTGAGTGCCAAATTCGTCTCTATTGTACCCTTTAATATCTTATTTGCATTTGGTAAGCTTACAGCACTATCAAACGAGGCAAATATTTTCAACAATTCACGCGGTTCTGAAAGCCTAATGCAACCGTGACTATACGCCCTTACATCAGTTGCGAATAGGTGTTTTGTTGGCGTATCATGCATATAAACTGCAAAGTTATTTGGGAATAGGAATTTTATCTTTCCTAGTGCATTGCCAGCTCCAGGTGGTTGAGCAAACTTAAATGGTATTTTAGCATCCGCACCTCTATATTGCTTCCAGTTTATGCTTGAGCCACTTATGATTGGAGCATCTTTATCCCAATTTCTACGAATCTCTATCCCCTGACCTGCCATTGCATTTGGATTCCTCAAAAGTTTTGGCATAAACTCTTTTTTGATTATACTATCAGGCACATTCCAATATGGATTTAATACTATATTTGAAACACGATTGCTAAATATTGGTGTTCTGTGTTTTTTGTCTCCAACGATAACTCGCATCTGTTTTTTAATATTGTTATTTTCTACAAAATAAAGCATATAATCAGGAATATTTACCATAATACTTCTAGGCTCATATCTATGATTGAGCCATTTAATTCTATCAAGATTTAGTCTTAGTTTGGCTATTTTTCTATCTACACTCTCATTCATGGCTTTTGATGTATTGGCATTCATTGAGCCTGTTGCACTCATACCATTATTCTTCTGAAATGATGATATCGCACCTTGCAAACAACCATCAAATGAAGCTCCATTAATACTACATATTCCTAATTCACCTGTCATACTTAGACGCTTTCTCACAACTGATGCACTACTTGAGCTATTTATCGCTCCCCAACCACCTTGTTTCTTGATTGCCAAATATTCTACTAATTTTTTCTCCAATGCCTGATACTTAAATGCTTTTGGTGTAGCATTTTTTAGTGCTGTCGTAACGCTTCCGTTTGTCACAGCATCATTCATAATTGTAAGTGCATTTTCTTTTCCACCATATGTGAGCCATCCGCCATTAATGTCACTTTCATCTTTTGGATTGACCAGCTTGCCTCTAAATGCACTCCAGTTAATGTTACCGTTTAACAGATGAGAGACATATTCTTTGTAAAGCCCAGTCATGGCAAATTCTACTTTTAATTTGTCATCAACTGACAAACTGTCAAATGATGGAGACATGCCAGTCTCTAGTAGGCTTATGGCTCTTGTCTTGACGAACGCATTATCAGCTAATGTTTTGTCTGCTAGAACTTGATTAAGTAGTTCTTTTGAAAAAGTGGACAATCCATTTTCATGCACCCAAACTGGAATAAAATATAACTGTGAATAAAACTCTTTAGTAAAGCTCTTGGCTGGCTCTTTTTCTATCATCGCCGTTATGGTGACTGATGCGTCCTCATGAAACTCTCCACTATGCAATAAGCCTAAAGTCAAAAGTGAAGATATAAATAGTTTTTTTATATTATTACCTAATATTATGTGTTTACACACAGACGACTCCTTTGGGAATTTTAATAAACATGATTATACCCGATTTTTCCCTTATTTATTTGTTGTTATAACTGAACTTATTTAATCTTATAATGTTTTTTGTTAAATTAGTTCATAATTTGAAGTTTTTTTTAAGATAATAAATTATATCATTAATAATAAAATAAAAAGGAGTGAAAATGAAATCTTTTAAATTGCGTTTGCTTACTGTATCGTTATTAGGTGTGGTTGCATTTAGTGGGTGTACAGCTTATGAACAAGCGGTAGTGGCAAATGCACTGGTTGGTACTGGAGGATATAATGATTCATATTATTACAATGGTTACAATTATGGATCAAATAGAGATTCAGACTATAGAAATGGTATAGAAGACGGATGTAACTCCAAACAAGGCACATATAGAAAGAATACATATCAATACAATTATAATCAAAGTTATAGAAATGGATGGAACTCTGGGTATAATCAGTGTCGATCCTCTCAGAATAACAACAATTATTATTCACAAGGGTATTCTGATGGGTGCTGGTCAAAACAACATCCTGGTACAAGAAAAAACAGTTATCAATACAATCATGATCAAAGCTATAGAAATGGTTGGAATAATGGCTATAGTGCGTGTCGCTATAGATAGTTAATTTATAGGTAATGATTCATTCATAGCCTATGAAATCCTAATTTGCTTTTATAAATATTCGTGCGGCTTCATCTTCTCTGATAGCTACAAAACTATCGCCTATAAGGATTTTGAAAGTCCCATGCATAAGCGTATATTCAATTACCTCCACCTCTTCACCTATCATAAGTCCTAGTGATATCAATCTATCACGAAGTTGTTTTGATGCATCTATGGCGATAATTATCCCTTTTTGACCTTTTGTCATTTCGCTAAGTAGCATTATGCACCCCCTAAATATAGTGCTATCCTGTAGCCTATAAAGCTCATTATCCACGCCGTGGTAGTTGTAAATATGAATAGGTACACTAAATATCTCCAGCCACCTGCTTCTCTTGTAAATACCATAGATGCGGCAAGGCATGGCAAGTATATCATTACAAATATTATAAATGCAACAGCGGAACTAAATGGTATATTGGCCTTTATCTGCTCTATTAATCCATTATTTTCCTCATCTACATCATCACCTAATGAATAAAGCACACCCATGGTGGATACCACGACCTCTTTTGCTGCCAATCCAGTAGCAAGTGATACACTCATCTTCCAGTCAAATCCTAATGGCTCAAATATCGGTGTCATTGCACTCCCAACTTGTCCTAAGTAGCTTTGTTTTAGTTCTTTTTGTTTGTACTCATTTTGAAGGGATATTTTTGTAGCATTATTTTCAGCTTGTGTTAGTTTTGTTGTCAACTCATTTTGTAATATCTCATTTTTTGGATAGTTTACTGCAAACCAAATTAACATAGAAGCTAGTAGTATAAATGTACCTGCTTTTTTTAGGTAGCTTTTTGCTTGTGCGTAGACTGTGTGCCAGATGAGCTTAAATGAGGGCATTCTATACTTTGGCATCTCCATTACAAACGGTTCATCATCTCCCTTGAATACGACTACTTTTAAAACTTTTGCTGCTATCAGCCCGAATATTGCTCCAGCTATATATATCACAAAAAGCATAGTCCCAGCATTATCTTTGGCAAAAAATGCACCAATGAAAAGTACATAAATCGGCAATCTTGCACCGCAACTCATAAAACCTATAATGAATAGTGTAATTAGCCTATCTCTTTCATTTTTGAGCGTTCTAGCCGCCATGTACGCAGGCACAGAACAACCAAAACCAGTCACCAATGGTATAAAGCTCTTGCCGTGAAGTCCGAACTTGTGAAAAAATCCATCAAGTAAAAATGCAACTCGACTCATGTATCCAGTCGTCTCAAGGAGTGCTATACCTATAAACAGGATCAAAATATTTGGCAAGAACATCACAACCGCACCCACGCCTGCTATAACGCCATCAGCGATAAGTGAACCTAGCATTCCTTCTCCTAGGAAATGTTTTGTAGCATCTCCAAGTGCAGTAAATATCGCATCTATCATGTCCATAGGTATAGCACCTAGCGTGAATGTCAGCTGAAATAAGCCCCACATAAAAAACAAAAATACAGGTATTCCATAGTATGGACTGATAAGTATGTTGTCAATCTTTTGTGTTATATTTTTTGCCTTCATCGCTTTAGTAGATATCACTTCCATTTTTGCACCTTTTGCAAATGCAAAATGCTCATCTCCAAATATCTGTTCTAAGTCTTTTGTCTCATAGTGCAAATAAATATGCTCTAAACTCTCCCTGATTAGTGGCATAAGCTCTATCCAGATAGGCTCACTTCGTAATTCATTGTAAACTTCTTTGTCTTCTTGTAGTAGCTTTACAGCTAGTTGTCTATATGAGAAATGTTGTGGCTGGAGTTTGTAATTTTTCTCTCTCATTAAGGTCGTAATTTCAGCTATCTCTTCTTCTATTGCATCACTATATATTAGCTTTGGCTCGCTATATGGATTTTTATGTGTTTGGATTATTTCTTTTTTTAGCTCTTCTATGCCTGATTTATTCTTTGAACTTGTTTTAATGCATGGCACACCTAAAATGATAGAAAGCTGATGGGCATCTATATTTATGCCTTCTTTATCGGCCTCATCACTCATATTGAGTGCTACTATAACTTTTTTGCCACTTTCCAATAGCTGAGTGGTCAGCAGTAGATTTCTTTGCAGGTTTGTTGAGTCAATTACATTTAGAATAATATCGTAGTTGTCATTTTGTAAAAAATTCTTTGTGACTCGTTCTTCTATCGTGTAGTCATTTAGTGAATAAGCTCCTGGTAAGTCAATGATATGAACTTCGTAATCACTACATAATACATCGTCACATACTGTAAACACAACCTCGGTTTTATCAACAGTAACACCAGAAAAGTTTCCAACTTTTAATTTTGCATTTGATATTGCATTAATTAGTGAACTTTTGCCAACATTTGGTTGTCCTGCTAGTGCTACTACGATTTCGTTTGACATTTATATATCCTTTTTGATAATAATTACTAGTATAATATCTACAAGGTGCTTAAATTACTCTTAAATTGATAATAATTATCAGTTTAATGCCTCTTTGGCAAACTCTAAATCTACTTTTTGGTTATCTAGTCTTATTTCATGATTAATAAGTCTTGTCCTGTCATCACCATTTTCGTATATTTTTTCTACATAGTCCATTATGCTTGCATAGTATTTTGGATTGATGCTGTATTTAGATAAATATCTCACTACGGTTACCCATTGCTTATAATCCTCTTGTACTATTGCTACTTCTCCAGCAGGCAAACTTTCAGCTGATATTTCTTGTAGATTTAGATTTGACAGAAGTTGGTTTGAGTAAATATACTTCATCTCATTAAAAGCTTGTTTGAGCAAATCAATCTCACCACTTAAAACATTTATCGTCTGCTCGTTGCTTTGCTTAAGGTCATTAATACTAGATTTTAGTGCTTCGATTGTTTCATTTTTTGAAGCAACTACTGCTTGATACTCAGCATATAAGCTAGTAGTTGCTAAATGGTCACCTGCACAAATCCCTTCTGTTAGCTTGTTTGCAGTTTGTGAATCTATTGATGCATGGTTATTATTTAAATCTATATAAATTTGCCCATTTAGCTCTTTTGAGGGTATGGTTCCTTTTTTTATCTTTGCATATACTGCTTGTCTTGATATGCCGTATTCTTTAGCATATTGTGATGGTTTTATAAGATTTTCCATTGTCAAGTTCTCCAATTTAGGATTTTATCTTGTAATAATACCATAAATTTAATATATTGACAATCTGATTGACAATCTGATTGACTACCTTTGTGTACCACTTAATACTGGTACAAATAAGCATTGTTCGATAGCTTCGGTTGTTATTCTGCCATTTCTCTTATAATGCCGTGTCAATATCTGTAAACTACCCTCTTGTATTGGTGCTATGATAACACCACCATCTTTTAGTTGGTCAAATAACACTTGTGGTATTTGGGTTGCAGTTGCTGAAAATATTATCCTATCAAACGGTGCATATTCAGCCCAGCCTGTTTGTCCATCATCAAATTTCGCAAATATATTATTTAGTTCTAGCTCAGAAAATCTCTTCTTTGCAGTTTTCAAAAGCTCATTTATTCGCTCTATTGTAAATACTCTACGACACATTTTGCTTAGCACTGCTGCTTGATAGCCGCTACCACAACCAATTTCTAACACGCTATCCACACCATCCATATCCAAGTACTGTGTCATCTTTGCTACTGTCACGGGGGAGCTTATCCACTGACTATCTTTTAATGGTAATGCATCAAGATTATAAGCCAAATGTCTAAACGCAGAAGGTACGAATGCTTCTCTATCTACTCTTATTATTGCTTCTCTAACATTTTCATCAAGTTTGAATTGTCTATCTATTGCTTCGCTCATCTTTTGTATTTCTCTTCGTTTAATCATTCAGTCTCCATACTTATATATCTTCTTATTTTTGCCACTTCACTTATCTTTATCTTTTCGTCACATGACAACGAGTCACCATTTGGGTTGTAAATTTGTGAGAGCTCTAATATTCCGCAATCACCACTGCTAGACATAATTACAAAACATTGGTTCATTATAGCCAATGCCTGAGAAAGTTTCACTATATGATTTTCTCTAATTTTTCCCCACTGTGCAGGCACGATAATTATATCCACTCCCTCAACTGCTTTCCAAAGCTCTTTAAATCTAATCTCAAAGCATATTAGCACTGCATACTTCACGCTATTGATTTCAAATGGAATTATATCCTTGCTATCCCCTGCTTTAAAATGTTTCTCTTCGCCACCTAGCGTAAAGAGTCTGCTTTTTGATTGTCTATGTATTACTTTATGATTATGCAAAATAATTGCTTCGTTTTCATATCTATTGTCTTTTTTGACAATAGCTGTAAATATTAGTATTTGACTACCTACCAAGCTTAAAAGTTTATCAGTGGCATAATTTGTAAACTCAGAGGCTTTGTCCATATTGTCATAATCAAAGCCTGTTAATACAAGTTCTGGTGCTATAATTAATGAATTATCGCTCATTTTGTTGATTTTGTCAATTATTAATTGTAAGCTAGCTTCATAGCTCTTGTCACCCTGAGACACAGTGCCAACTGTAATATTTTGCTTAGAGCTAGAAATCATCTAGATTCAAACTTCCTTTTGAGTAGTTAGTGTTGTTTGATTCAAAGAAATTTGTTTTTTGGTCATTAAATTTAGAGAAAGTATCGACCCATTTGATTGGATTTTCTACATTATATAGTTTTTCCATTCCCACAGAGACTAGTCTATCATCTGCTAGGTATTGTATATATTGTTCTATGATATCATTTGTTAGCCCCAATATTTGACCGTCCGTGATATATTGACCCCATTTAACTTCAAGATCGACAGCGTCACGGAACATATCATATACTTCGCTAATAAGCTCTGGCGTGAATAGCTCTGGTCTCTCTCGCTTGGTTGATTTAATCATATTTTGAAATAGTGCAAGGTGCGTTAACTCATCTCTTTGGATAAAGCGAATCATATCAGCTGAGCCTAGCATCTTACCGCTTCTAGCCAGAGTATATATATAAGCAAAACCACTATAAAAATATATTCCCTCCAAAATCTGATTTGCAAACATCGCTTTTACTATATTTGTATCAGTTGGGTTTTCGCTTAGCTCATCATAAACTTTTGCTATTGAATCATTTTTGGTTTTTAGCATCATATCTGTACGCCAAAGGTCATATATTTCAGCCGAATTTGTAGATATGCTATCCACCATCACGGCGTAACTTTGTGAATGTAGTGCTTCTTCGAAAGCTTGACGAACCAAAATAAGATTTATCTCAGGAGATGTGATATAAGGGTTTAGATTGTCAATAATGTTATTTGTCTGCAAACTATCCATAAATATCAGCTGGGCTAAAACCTTGTCGTATGCTCGTTTCTCTGAATTTGTTATCTGCTTGTAGTCACCAACATCTTTTGTCATGTCCACTTCTTTTGGAAACCAAGTGTTGTTTAACATAACTTCCCATAGGTTATATGCCCATTGGTATTTGATGTCATTTAGCTCAAATATTCCTGTTGGATTGCCACCAAAAATTTGTCTATCATTGGTATTTTCTGTTGATTCTGGATTGTATATTTTTTTGCGTTCCATGTGTACTTCCTTGGTTGTTCTTGGGAGTTTTAATAAGCTTTTGAATATTATACACTATTATACTGATTATTTGTTTTTACAAATCAATCTGCTTCATAATCCTATTTGTGTCTCGGGTATTTTATATGCTATCTTCAAAAAGCTCGGCTGGATTGATTTTAAATTGCAACATATTTGCAGTTTTTCGTCCATTATCTCCACCTTTTCTCTGCATTGTAATTTTGCCTATTTTGAAATTACCAAGTTTAGTTATCATAACTTCTCCACTGCCAAAATAGTTTAGACAAAAGTTCATAGGCTTTAAAACCCATCTAGAGTTTTCTTTTGTTTTTTGTGCGACAAGCATCCATTCAGCAGCAAATTGTCCACGACCTTTTAGTATATCTGAGATTATTAACATTTTATTATTTGTTAGCCAGTCAACCATTACATTTTGGTCATCAATTGTAAACTCGTCTGCAAACATTCTTCTTTTGTCTTTTGGACTTGAGATGTTTGGTTTAAGTTCGCCACTATATAGCTTTAGCAATTCAGTAATTTGATTCGGCATTTCCCACATCTCTACATATTTGTCAACCCATCTTTTGTCAATTTGATTAAAGCCTTTTGGGTTACTCACTAATTTAACTTGTAGATTTTGAGCATCGATAGCATCTTTTAATTTTATAGTGACTTGGACTTGAACATCTGTTTTGTGACCACTAAGCTTTACGGCTTTTACAAATTCTATTTTATCAAGCTCGTATTGCATAATAGATAGCCATTTTTTAGTATCCTCATCAGCCATCCAGTTGTTGAATTTATTGACAATATCATCTTCGTTCAAAAAGCCATTTTTCGCAGTTTGTGACCCCAAAAACTGCTCTTTACGCATATGCTTTGTCTTTTTCTTGGATTGTGAGCACTTTAGTTATTTCGAGCAAGATGTACTGCAAAACATTAACAGATACACTGTTGCCAAACTGCTTGTATGCTTGTGTGTCTGCTGGGTTAGTGATGAAACTCTCTGGAAAGCCTTGGACTCTAGCACACTCCCTAGGGGATAGTTTTCGCAATTTATTGTTTATCTGATAAATTCCTGTTTTGGAACCAATCCCGCCCCCGTAAGCCGATAGTGTAATAGCATGACCCATTACATGATATATTCTCTCCCCTTGTCCACCTTTGTTCACTTTTCCAATCTGAATAGGCTTATTTAGCAATTCCACATCATCAAACAAAGAGCTTTTAGTGGCATATGTGCTATTCATTTCTATATCATCTCTCTTGATAATTTTAGCGTTAATTGGCTCATCTTCTAGAATTTGATGCAAGGATATTGGTTCATTTGTGGGAGCTGGAAAGCTAAAAGTATTCGAATTGATACTGCTGTGAAATGCAACAATGTAAATTCGTTCTCTATTTTGTGGTAATCCAAAGTGGCTTGAGTTTAGCACCTTGTAGTGGACGCTATATTCTAACTCTTCTAAGCTACTGATAATAGTTTTTAGTGTTTTTGAATCATCATGCTTGGTTAGATTTTTTACATTTTCAAGCAATAGAACTTTTGGCTTATGATGGCTAACTATTCTGGCTATCTCAAAAAAAAGTGTTCCTCTAGTATCCTCAAAGCCTTTTTGTTTTCCTGAAATTGAAAATGCTTGACACGGAAAACCGCCGCATAAGATATCATGGGCAGGAATATCAAGTTCGCTAATCTCTGTGATATCTCCATGTGGTTTTATGCCAAAATTAGCCTCATAGGTAAACGCTGCGTGTTTGTCCCACTCAGAGGCAAAAACACATTTCACTCCAAATGAATCTAAAGCCAAATGAAACCCACCAATGCCAGCAAAAAGATCAATAAACGAGTATCCTTCTAAAATGCTTTTATCTGCTTGTATCATTTTAGAGTCTCCTTATTTTATAATCGTTATATTGTATCTATACCATTTACAGATGTTGCATTTAATATAAATATAAAATATTTCTTATTGACAACCAACACACTCTTGACTTCTATCAGCCACGCCATCTGTTTGCTTGACTACATCAGGAGATTCACTTCTGAGATAATATGTCGATTTTAATCCAAATTTCCATGCATCCATATAGATGTCATTTAGATACTTTCCACTTGCTTTGTCTAGTGTGACAAAGATATTTAGGCTTTGTCCTTGGTCTATCCACTTTTGTCTCACAGCAGCTGCTTTTATAAGAACTCTTTGATCAAGCTCATAGCTAGTAGTATAATATTCCCAAGTATCAGGCGATAGTTTAGGAGCGACAGCAGGTATCATGCCTGAGAGATTTTTCTCAAACCATTTTTTCTTGTATATTGGTTCGATTGCTTGAGTCGTACCTACGAGTATTGATATAGAGCTAGTGGGTGCAACAGCCATCAAATATCCATTTCTCATGCCGTCACTTTTAACCTTCTCTTTTAGAGCTTGCCAATCATGAGTATAGCCAAATAATCCACCACGGTCAACAAGCTTGCATGCGTTCTCGTTTGCTTTATCTATTGGGAATATTCCTTTGCTCCAGTCTGAACCTTCGTACTGAGAATACTTGCCTTTTTCAAGAGCTAAATCACTTGAAGTTCGTATGGCATAATAGCTTACTGATTCCATCACCTCATCGATTTTTATAAAATGTTCGCTACTGCCCCAATGAAGTGCATTTTCAGCTAGCATCTGAGCCTCACCCATCACACCTAGCCCTATTGCTCTTGTTTTATGGTTTGTTTTTTTGACTTTTGCTAGTGGATAAAAGTTTAGATCAATTACATTATCAAGCATTCTAATTGCTACTGGAACGACTCTAGCTAAATCTTCATCCGTATGCACAATGGCTAGATTTATTGATGCTAGATTACATACTGCTGTGTCTCCATCTGTTGTCTCTTTGTCCACTATCCATATTTGCTTGCCATTGATACTGTCAAGTGCTGTCACTTTTTTGGCTGGTCTAACCATCCCATTGTCTGTTGTGATTATCTCATCTTCTTCATAAACATCTACAGAGCCATCATCATATGTTATTCTTGTCTTATAGCTGTTTGGTGCTGTATTTTGGAATATCTCTGTACACAAGTTCGAGCTTCGTATTACGCCCGTATGTTTATTTGGGTTTGTCTTGTTAGCCGCATCTTTAAATGTCAAGAATGGACTGCCAGATTCAAAATAACTACGCAAAATCTCTTTCCATAGACCTTTTGCTGATATAACTTCTTTGCTTATTTTTTCGCTATTCTCTAGCTCAATATATCTCTTCTCAAACGCTTCTCCATATAGACCTGTAAGTTCAGATACCTCAAATGGGTCAAAAAGAGTCCACGGCTCATCAGCTTCAACTCTACGCATAAATATATCATTTAGCCATAATGCAGGAAACAAGTCATGAGCTCTTCTTCGCTCTTCGCCTGAGTTTTTCTTTAAATCCAAAAAGTTTCTGACATCTATATGCCATGGTTCTATGTATACGGCGATTGCTCCCTTTCGTGTTCCAAGCTGATCAACTGCAATAGCTATATCATTTGTGATTTTCAAAAATGGCACTATCCCGCCAGCGGCATGTTTGTGTCCATCAATGTATGAACCCATACCTCTAACCAATGACCAATCCCAACCTATACCACCACCAAATTTAGACAATAGTGCCATCTCTTTATAGGCATCAAATATACCCTCTATATTATCAGGAGTAGAACCTATATAGCATGAGCTTAGTTGGTGTCGTGGGGTTCTGGCGTTACTGAGTGTTGGAGTTGCGGCCATTACTTCAAATTTGCTCAATATGTCATAAAATTTCTTCGCCCATGTTTGTGGGTCAAACTCATTTTGTGCCAAGAACATAGAAACGCCCATAAATAGATGTTGTGGTAACTCTATTGGCACACCATTTTTGTCTTTTAGCAAGTATCTGTCATATAGAGTCAATATTCCAAGGTACGAAAACTGCAAATCTCTTGTCGGCTGTATGTAAGCATCTAAGTCTGCAAGATTGTATTTTTCTTTTAGTCCGAGTACGATACGACCTTCAGCTTCACCTTTTGCAAAATAGTCAGCCAATGAACCATAGCCAGTATGGTTGTTTACTTTGTGGTATATATCATACAAAAATAGTCTGGCTGCTACAAATGTCCAATCAGGTCTATCTATATCAATCTTATCAGCTGCAGTTTTGATTAGTGTTTGCTGTATCTCTTCGCTTGTAATCATATCCCTAAATTGTAGCTTGGCATCAACCTCCAATTCACTCTGGCTCACATTATTCAACCCAACTACTGACGCTGCAGTGTATTTTTGTATTTTACTAACATCAAGTATCTCTACTCGTCCATTTCGCTTTACCACTCTTGTTGTCATTTTGCACTCTTTTAATTATGGTTTTTTTAAATCGTCAATAATTTATTCTATCTAAAATATGATTAAAATTTGCCATTTTGTTTGTTTAAAAAAAGTAAAAAAATTGTCTGTTTTTTGTTGATTATTTTGTAGATAAATTCTTGATTTTGAGTGCATTATATACTCACCACTTTATGTTATGGTGAGTATAAGTAATTGTTTTATCTTCTTCCGTCTTGACGCTCTTCAGCTCTGTCTTCTCTTCTATCTTGTCGGTCTTCAATTCTATCTTCTCTTCTGTCTTGTCGGTCCTCAATTCTATTCCTACGATTGTCCATTCTATCTTCTCTTCTGTCTATTCGATCATTTATTCTATGTCTACGCCCATCATTTCTATATTCTCTAGTATTTCTATAATATTCACCACCATTTAGTCTATGTCCTTGGTAATAATAATATCCATTTTGATATGTTCCTCCATAATAATATCGTCCATTATATATATATGCTGGTTGGTTATAATATCTATCATAATTAAACATAGTTGCTAACAATAAATTAGCAATACTAGGTCTAACATTATTGGCATATGCTCTATTGTGTTGGTAGTAAGTGCCACCTTTTAATCTATGTCCATTGACATAATAGTATCCGTTGCGATACTTTCCACCATAATAGTGTCTATTGTTGTAAAAATAGACTGGTCTGTCACTATAACGATCATATTGGTAAACGCCAGCGTTGTTATTACTGATTACCAATTGAACACTAGTTGATGACGGGGCACTAAAAAGTGCTGTAGTACCCAATAGTAATGAAGTTGCGAATAATTTAATAACTGTTTTTTTCATCTTGTCTCCTATATAATTAATAATTTTTGTGCATCTTAATGCATCAATTTAAAAGCTTTTATAATAACCTCTGATGGTAATTACAATGCAACTATACAATAATATGGTGGACTAATTGTGAAATTAATCTTTGAACATATAAACTGCATCTACTTCTTAAATGTTGCATTAGCTATTTTAATTCAGCTGTTCATAATAAATTCATTGTTTTTTTACCATTTTTATTGTATTGTTATGACATAGTTTGATTATGTGAATGGGAGTTGCTAATGGATAAATCTATACTGATTGACGAAGAGTATCTTTTTGATGCTGGGGTGATTGTAAGCTCAATGGATTCAAATGGTAATGTTATATATGCTAATCGAAAGTTTTTAGAAATGACAAGTTACAGCAAAGATGAATTGTATGGCAATCACCATAGTATGCTGTGGCATCCAGATATGCCTGCTGCTATATTGGATGATGCATGGACCAATCTGAATGCGGGTAATAATTGGGAGGGTGCTGTCAAATATATCAGAAAAGATGGGAGATACTATTGGGTATATCTAGAATTTGTGAGAGTGATTGAAAATGGGATAACTTTGTATTCGGCGGCAAGAAGACCGCTGGACGATAACGAGAAAAGAAAGACAATAAATGCCTACAACGATTTACTAGAAGAAGAAAATAATGGGGGTCACTAATGGACAAATCTATGCTGATTGACGAAGGGTATCTTTTTTGATGCTGGAGTAATTGTAAGTTCTTCAGATTTAAATGGCATCATTACATATATGAATCGAAAGTTTTGTGAAGTTGCGAATAATTTAATAACTGTTTTTTTCATCTTGTCTCCTATATAATTAATAATTTTTGTGCATCCTAATGCATCAATTTAAAAGCTTTTATAATAATCTCCAATGGTAATTACAATCCAACTATACAACAATATGGTGAGCTAATTGTGAAATTAATCTTTGAACATATAAACTGAATCTACTTCTTAAATGTTGCATTAGCTATTTTAATTCAGCTGTTCATAATAAATTCATTGTTTTTTTACCATTTTTATTGTATCGTTACATTATAGTTTGAGAAAATTAGGAAAAGCTGTTTAATTATATGAATAGGAGAGTGCAATGGATAAGGTAATACCGATAGACGAAGGATATCTTTTTGATTCTGGAGTAATTGTAAGTTCTACGGATTTAAAGGGCATAATTACATATGCAAATCGAAAGTTTTGTGAAATCGCAGGATACGACAAAGATGAATTGATAGGCAAAAACCACAATATCATTAGACATCCAGATATGCCTCGCATTGCATTTAAGGGTCTATGGGATAAGCTGCATGCTGGAGCTGAATGGAGTGGTATTGTCAAAAATTTGAGAAAAGATGGAAAATATTATTGGGTATATTCACATATTGCTCCAGTGGCCGAGGATGGTGAAATAATTGGGTACACAGCATCTAGAAGACCTGCATTTGCCACCGAGGTGGAAGAGGTAATACCGCTGTATAGGGAATTATTAGAAAAAGAAAAAATTGATAACATCAATGCCGCTAGGGTCGAAAATGTTGACAAAGAGACTGATCTCATAGAGATTTTATAGCAAAAAACAAAAAAGGAGTTTAGATAATGTATTGCATAATCAATCAAAGCAATGATATAATTGCCGGAGACCAAGAGTTTTTCTCTTTGATGAAGAGTGAAAATCTTATGGAATTATACGGACAAATAGCCAATGGAGTTGCAAGTATAACCTTTAGTACAGATGAAATCACCATTGCTTACTTAGATGATGTAACATCTTACCCTATAAGAATTTTTGCTCTAAGCGGTCTATTATCCCAAGCAAGTATCATAGAGATTTTGCAAAAAGAGCAAATCAATACCAATCTAGATAATTCTAGCGAAACGCTTCAATTAGAAGAAGATAAACCATTGGAATATGTAGTACCTACTCTTGAAGAAGATGACTTAATATTAAATGATGTAGACAGTAGCAATTTGATTCTTGATAGCTTAACATTAGATAAAGACAATATCGACAAGCCAATAGAAGCACATCCAGAGCATGGCGATGAGATTCCTAGTCTTGAGATAACGACAGAAGATAGTTCTGTAGAAGAAAATGTAGCCGACACCGAAGCACTTCTCGAGCATGATCAAGAAATTATTGGTCTTCTTGGCACAATTGAAGATAATTCACTACAAGAAAATGTGACAGAAATTGATGAGATAGAGATAGATGTACCGACAATTAGCCAACAAATGGAGCTTTCTCAGGCTGAATATATTTCATTTTTACAAGAATATATACAAACAGCACAATCTCTTAAGGTTGATTTAGAGGGTACTGATGAAGATAAAAAACAATCCGCTATCAATTTTATAGCTCATCTATCAGATGTGCTTTGTTTGCCAACTAATATCTCTAGTGTAATTTTAGATCTAATTTCATCTGCTACACCTGAACATATCGATAAATTCTATAATACTATAGATAAAATATCTATAAACAGGCAAGCAGCAGAACAGCCAACAGAAGATGAGGGCTTAGAGCTGAATAGAATATTATTCGTTGATGCTCCTCAAGATAGTGATGAAAAAATTGAGGTAAATGAGAGTGAAGTTCAACTAGAGAAAGAGATAACTCCAAAAAAAGTTCGTTCTATAGATTTATCAGATATTGCTCCCGTTAAAGTTGATTTTATACTCAATGAATCTGTAAGAGAATTATCCTTACCTGGTGATATCGTAAAAGAGTTTATAACATATTTTATCGAACAAAGCCATATAGAGATCGATAACATATTGGATGCATACGAAGAGGGGGATGTAGGAAAAGTTAAGAAAATAGCTCATATGCTAAAAGGGGTCGCTAGCAATCTATATATCATTCCTCTTGCTGACTCCCTTTACGAACTGCAATACAATGAGGACATTAAGCAAGTAGCACCATTAGTTAAGAAATATTGGGCTCAATTTATTTCATTTGAAAATCTTATGAATAACGCGTAAAGGAACATATAATGATAATACACAACAGACTAAGACTTATAAGCTTATTACCAACTTTGACAATGATTGGACTTGCTTCGTATGTCCTATATATAACATTTTTACAATTTAATATATACAACCCACAAGATTTGATTATTACACTCGTTGCTATGCTCGTTATTATTTTGGGGATCATCTTGCTCGTATATGGATACAGCACGGCTCATCAAGAACTACTAAATATGAACAAACTTCACGAACTCTTTGACACAGCTACAAGAGATTTATCAGATGCTGAGGCAATTGAGAATACTGGCATCAAAATAGGCACATACGAGGGAACAAACGAAGCATACAGCAAGCTAAGTCATTTTATTGAGAATGCAAAAAACGATAAGCACATAGCACTAGAGGCCAATCTGTCCAAATCTCTATTTTTGGCAAATATGTCACATGAGATTAGAACGCCACTAAATGGTATTGTTGGATTTACAGAGCTTCTCAAAAGTACAAATATTGATGAAGAACAACTAGAATTTATCTCCATTATAGAAAAGAGCTCAGAAAATCTCTTGGCTATTATAAATAATATTCTTGATTTATCCAAAATTGAGAGTAATAAAATAGATATAGAAAATATTATATTTGATACTCATGAAGAGTTCGATAGCACAGTAGAAACATACGCAGTAAGTGCTGCGGATAAAAATATAGAGCTTAATTTCTATATAGATCCGAAAATTAGTCCCAAATTAAAAGGCGATCCTACCAAAATCAAAGAAATAATTATCAATCTGTTAAGTAACGCTATCAAATTTACAAACTCTCATGGTGAGATAAATGTTGAAGTTACCAAAATAGAGCAAGAACTTGATGATAATATCACTACAAGTACGATTCTGATCAAAGTTCAAGATAATGGTATAGGAATGACCAAAGAGCAGCAAGAACATGTATTTGAAGCATTTTCACAAGCGGACATATCAGTTACTAGAAAATATGGGGGTACGGGTCTTGGACTTACCATTTCAAATCAATTTGCACAACTTATGGGCGGCAAATTAGAGGTTGAAAGTGCAAAAGATAGAGGAACTACTTTCTATCTTACCTTGCCGATAGAAGAGATTATGATAGAGAGTACAAATCTTGAAGATGCATACACAAGCATTTTGGTAGGTCTTTATGAAAGTGAAAATGCATCTTCTAAGCTAGCTGGTTATATTAAAAATTATCTTGATTTTTTTGGTACAAAAACTAAAATCTTTGAGTCCATGGATGAGTACAAGCTTATTGCTGAAAAAAGTCATTGTAAGTTTTGCTTAATTGATTTTGATAAAGCAGAGGCTGATGTCATAGACTCTTTAGTAAAAGCTGACAAAACAAAACTTATCGTAATGAGTCAGGTAACAAATAGGGATAAATTACTACAACTAGGTCTAAGCAATCAAAATATTCTATTTAAGCCAATAACTCTATCAAAGATAAAAGAGAGCCTAGATAGAGAGAGTGAAGAAGACACGGCTAAAAAGCCAATGATAATTAGTCATAAAATGCGTTTTGATGCCAAAGTATTAGTTGCAGAGGATAACGCTATCAACCAAAAATTAATCACTAGAATTCTAAGCGATTATGGTCTAAAAACAGATGTTGCAAGCAATGGGCTAGAGGCTTTTGAAAAACGCCGTAATAATCATACATATGATCTTATTTTCATGGACATACAAATGCCTGTTATGGATGGTGTTGAGGCTACAAAAGAGATATTAGAATACGAAGAAGATGATGGTGTACCGCATATACCTATTGTTGCGCTAACAGCCAATGCACTTAAAGGGGATAGAGAAAGATTTTTAAGTGAAGGCATGGATGAATACATAACAAAACCTATAGAATCTACAGAGCTTTTGTATATTCTAAATAAATTTTTGCATCATAAAATAACTACTAATTTAGAAAAAGATGGTACAGTGGTAGACGCAAATAGCAAAACAGGTAGCACAAGTGATATACTAATAGCAAATCTGATAGATTTGGAAAATAAAATTATCTCAAAAGTTGCTACAAACATGGGATATACCGTTACAGTATCTAGTGACTCCGAGCAACTTTTAGATGCATTAAAAAATGGTACATTTGGTATAGTTGTTACCGATGATAAAACTATTGGCGGGATTGATGCCAATATTAATAATAATGTAGTCGTTATAACAGAAAATGTTATTGCAGAACTTAAAAATATAAAAAGGTAGAACTAATGGGATTACATGTTTTAATAGTTGATGATGATTTAATAAATCGTAAATTATTGCAAGCTATTTTAAAAAGAAATAGTAAAGTAGAAACAATTACAGAGGCTGTTAATGGCGAGGACGCTATGGCAAAAGTAGAGGCAAATAGTCAAATAGACTTGATTTTGCTTGATATTTTTATGCCAATACTTGATGGGATAGATTTCTTACGAATTATAAGAAATAATAGAAATTTTTCTCATGTTCCTATTGTCATACTTTCAACGGACGATACAAGAAAAGCAGAGGCTTTGGATTTGGGAGCTAATAGCTTTTTACGAAAACCTATTAGAGAAGAAGAGATTACCGAAACTATAAATGCTTGGTCATAACCAAAAAACTTAAAGTTCAGTTATTTAAAATTATGATGCATTATTGTGCATCTTCATCTGCTTTTAATTCTTTATACCAAGCAAGGGCCTTGTTCATGCCTTCATCATCTGGTATTTTTCTACCAGCAATATATCCTGTTAAATTACCACTTTCATCATATTTTGGTTTTACCCATACGATAACATAATAGTATTGACCATCACGCCTCATATTTTTTACATAGCCTTCGAAATAATCGCCTTTTTTGAGAGCATCCCACATAAGTTTAAATGCTGCTTTTGGCATATCTGGATGCCTATTTATATTATGTGGAGACCCTATAAGTTCCTCTTTTGTATAGCCAGTCATATCTCTAAATTTCTTATTTGCATAAGTTATGATGCCTGCTTTGTCAGTTTCGGTTATCATCACACCACCATCGAAAAGTACACCAGAATCAACTGGATCTGCTTTTATAATCTCTTTGCCAGTAATAATATTTTTTATAATCTGTCCCATAGTGTTATCCTGTGAATAATATTGTTCTCAAGTATAGCATATATTAGCTTTTTGTTCACATACGATTTCTATTTAAAAACTCTAGAAAAAATCTTATCTACATTTTTGGTGTAATAATCAAAATCAAAGCACTCTCTAATCTGCTCTTCGCTTAGTTTACTTCTAAGCTCATCATCACCTAGTAGATATTGCAGATACAAGCTCTCGCCAGCTTCATTTGTAGTTGGTTTGCCTTGCTGAATCTCTTCCCATACTTTCATTGCATTTCGTTGTACTATTACATAAGCATCTTCACGGCTCACACCTGCCTTAGGCAGCTCCAAAAGAACTCTTTGGGAAAAGACTAAGCCACCAGTTAGATTTAGATTTTTCATCATGTTTTGTGGCATTACGGTGAGTTTTGATATTACGCTATTAAATCTATGTAACATAAAGTCACTAGTGATAAAGCTATCAGGTAGCCAAAATCTCTCTGTACTACTATGACTTATATCTCTCTCGTGCCATAATGCTACATTTTCCATCGCAGGAATTGCGTACGCTCGTATCATTCTAGCTAATCCTGTGATGTTTTCTGTGAGTATCGGATTTCTCTTGTGTGGCATCGCTGAGCTACCTTTTTGACCTGCTGCGAAATACTCCTCGCACTCATAAACCTCTGTTCGTTGCCAATGTCTAACTTGCACTGCAAACTTCTCTATGCTTGAAGCCAATAGTGCCAATGCCGTAGCTAGTCTTGCATATCTGTCTCTTTGTATTACTTGATTTGAAGCTGGAGCAAAAGCTAATCCTAATTCAGCACAAGCGTATTCTTCAAGCTCAAGAGGAGCGTGAGCAAAGTTACCCATAGCACCGCTAACCTGCCCTACGCTAATAACTACCAGTGTTTGCTCTAGATTTTCAAGGTGTCTTTTCATCTCATCATACCAAACAGCAAGAACAAGACCGAATGTGATAGGCTCACCATGTATACCATGACTTCGTCCAACCATAAGTGTCATTTTATGCTCAATAGCTCTTGTTTTGATAGACTCCATAATCATCTTCACATCTTCTATGATTAGCTCCAGTGAGCTTTTCATTTGCAAAGCCACAGCAGTATCAACAGTATCACTACTTGTCATTCCATAATGAAACCATCTACTCTCTTCGCCTAATGTTTCAGAAACTGATTGTGTAAATGCTATTAGATCATGCCTAGTTTTTGCTTCTATCTCGTCTATTCTCTCTATATTAAATCCTGCATTTGCTACTATCTTGTTAGCATCTTCATCGGGAATAAGACCTATTTTGTTCCATGCTTTTACTACCGCTAGCTCCACATCTAGCCATGCTTGATATTTTGCCTGCATTGTCCATTTACTACTCATCTCTGGTCTTGAATATCTCTCTATCATATCTATTTCCTTTTTCTCTTTGTTTCTCTTGTGGATTATTATTGTATTATTCTACCAAAATAGTGA
Organism: Sulfurovum sp. UBA5198; assembly: GCA_002412865.1. Taxonomy (GTDB): domain Bacteria; phylum Campylobacterota; class Campylobacteria; order Campylobacterales; family Sulfurovaceae; genus BN30871. The sequence goes on along the minus strand of DHVW01000010.1, from coordinate 58,225 downwards.
TTAAGGGGTGCTAGAGTGCCATTTGTAGAGAAAAAATTTATTATTGACAAAGAGATTCAGATATTCTTGTTTTTGATGCGTACATTGAAACTATCACATGGTGATGCTCAAAAGTTAGTACACAAGGGAAGAGTCAAACAGCATGATATTGTCGTAACAAGTCCATCAACTATGATGAGCGGAGAGATTAATGTGATACTGTTTGAGGCACTCGAGTTTGATATTGAGCCTATATTTAGTACAAAAGATTTTATGATTTTCGATAAGCCATCTGGAGTATTAGTACACCCTACCAATAGATGGACTCCACTCTCTATGCTAGATGCGATGCGTAGATATGGTGGTAGTGCGGCAAATCCTGTCCACAGAATAGACAAGGAAACTTCAGGGCTATTGGTATCTAGTATACACAAAGATGCAGAGGTAATCCTAAAAGGTGCATTTGAAAATAGAGGTGTCAAAAAGAGCTATCTAGCATGGGTTGATGGCAAAATAGATAATGATTTTGAAGTAGACAAGCCGATACTAAAACGAGATAATTACGACTTTATAAAACACAAAGTAGAGATAAATGATACTGGAAAAATATCGTTAACTAGATTTTATCCTCTAGAGTATGATGAAAAACTTGACGCTACACTTTTGAGATGTGAGCCTCATAGTGGCAGAATGCATCAGATAAGAATTCATTTGTTTCACGTGAAACATCCAATACTTGGTGACCCACTTTATGGCACAGCTTTTGATATTAGCAATAGCTATCTAAATATGGAGCTCGACGATGAAGTACGAGCAATAGAGACAGGTGCGACTAGATTAATGCTGCACGCTCAAACCCTTGCATTTGAATATGGAGCAAGATTTAGTATTGAAAGTAGATTTGATTTTAGTGGAGTTATAAGAGATATTACACCTAAAGATAAGCGTCGGTTTAACGGCAGAAATAATTAATTATTTCTCATTATCTTCTCTAGCATCATATATAAACCACCCTATTGTCACTATTGCTACCACTGATATAATTCCTAACATCGCAAAATCTAAAGCTGTCATTTTTGATCCTTTTTATATATTTTGTTCACGGAGCTGTCCGCATGCTGCTGATATATCTAAGCCTTTAGATTCTCTAATCGTACATAGTTGACCTCTTTTTGTGAGGTAGTCTTGGAACTCTAACATTGATTTTTCACTAGGTCTTTTGAATTCGCTTCCTTCAAAATCATTGAAATATATCAAATTAATTTTAGCTTTTATGCCATCTAGTAGAGAAATTAATTTCTTGGCAGCACTAATGTCATCATTGACATCTCGCATTACAAGATATTCAAACATTACTCGTTTTCTTTGGTTGACAGGAAACTGCTTTACAGCGTCAATGATTGAAGCTATATTGTAAGCCTTGTTGATTGGCATTAGTTTTTCTCTCAGCTCATCATCTACGGCGTGCAGGGAAATAGCTAGATTGACACCCAAGTCAAGTTTACCTAACTTTTCTATTTTGGCACTCAGTCCAGAGGTTGATATCGTTTGACGATTTGGAGAGATTGCTATACCATCAGGGTCGCTGAAAATCTCTACTGCTTTTGCCACATTGTCAAGGTTGTCAAGTGGTTCACCCATCCCCATATAGACTATATTCAGCCTACGATTTGCATCTATATCATTTTCACGCTTGATTATTAATAGCTGTGAAACTATCTCTCCTGCTGTTAGATTTCGTACAAATCCACCTTTTGCTGTGAGACAAAATGCACACCCTACTTTACAACCAACTTGAGATGAGATACAAACCGTATATCGTTTCTGATGTTTCAGTCCACCATCTTCATGATACTCTTCGTCTCTCATTAATAACAATACTGCCTCTATGGTATGCCCATCGTGAAGTTTGAATAGATATTTTATACTACCATCACTACTCTTTTGTACCATTACAATTTCTAGAGGCGATAGAGTATATTCGGCTGAAAGTTGCTCTTTAAGCTCTTTGGGTATATTTCCCATTTCATTGAAATTTTGAGCATATTTATGATATATCCAGCCCCATATCTGTTTGGCTCTAAATGATGGCTTTACTAGTTCTAATAGCTCTTTTTGTGTGTAGTCTTGTATGATTTTCATTATATATCTTTGGTTTTATTTTGATGCGAAATTAAATAGCTTATCTTGATTTGCAATTATATACGATGAAAGTATCTCTTTTGCTTTTTTGTGATTAGTTATAAAATCTTCATGTGCATTTTCGTCACAGTAGTTTGTAACAACGAAAATTCCACCCACTGGTATTTCATATTGCTGAGCTACTCTCATGGCGGAAAAAAACTCCATATTTTCTGCACCAATGCGATTGGCTAGATATGATTTGCCTAAGCTCACATCTCTAGTTATATAGTTTGATGAATTTACTATTGTTTCACGTGAAACATCACTACTTGTACTGATGAGATTATCAATCGGGGTAAAACTATTGGCATTAAAAAAGCTATTTTCTATATTGGCAGCACTTTTGGAGTGGATAATGTCAAATATATTTTTCTCTCCGTAACTACCGCAACTACCCACAAAGAGGATAAATTTGGGTCTATCGTATATACATATTTTTGTTAGATTAATAGCACAATCTACAAGCCCTACTCCAATAGCAGTTGCAAAATCAAACTCTTCTCCATTTCCTGCACATACTATCATTTACATACCATCTCTATATTTGCACTTGTGCTTACTGTTTGTTCGTCTTGTGTTGGAGTGGGAGCAGAATCACTCATAGCCATTGAGGCTTTCATCATCATAGGACGAGCATATTGTCCAACATCACTAAAGTTTATTTTTTTAACACTACAGTTTTTTCCTATTTTTGTCGATAATAATTTCGCATACTTTTCACTCCAAAGGATGGCCTCAATTCTCAAATCCTCTACTCCACCATCACTATCATCTTGATTTTCGCTCATGCTCCATAAAGCCGACGATACAGATACGCTCAATCCATTTTTTTCACCAAATCTTTGGAGTTCTCTAGTAAATTTATTTAAAATTTCTGGATTTTTTGATGATAGAGCGTATGAGATAGTGCCATCATATCCATTTTGATTATTTTTTCCATTCTCATAATCATAGTGTGGATTTACGCTATAATCTCCACCTTTTGATTTTATACTTTTCTTATTCATAACAAAATCTGATATCTTAGTTAGTCTATTTGTAGCTATTTCTTGTGATACTTTTTGTATACTAAATGTTATATTTGTAGTTAGAGTATCTGGCTTTACTTGTTTCTCAAAGTTCTTTGAAAATGTGATATCTGTTTGTGCAGAAAGAAGCGAAATGCATACTAGTGATAAAGATGCTAATTTTTTCATATTTCAAGCCTTTTTTGATTTAATATATCATTATATATATAAAGGCTTAATTATTGCCTAACTGCTATATTTTGCTCTTTGAGATAATTCTTTAGTGCATTTATCTCTATCTCTTTGAAGTGAAATATAGATGCGGCCAAAGCAGCGTCGGCATGGCCAATGGTAAATGCATCACGGATATGCTCCATAGTTCCTGCTCCGCCACTTGCAATTAGTGGTATGCCAACTTTTGAACTAATCGTGCTATTTAACTCATTATCAAATCCGGCTTTTGTTCCATCGCAATCCATAGAAGTTACCAACAGCTCTCCTGCACCACGATTGAACGCTTCAACAGCCCATTCCACAGCGTCGATACCTGTATCGTTTCTACCGCCATGAGTAAATATATGCCACGCTCCATTTGCTACCCGTTTAGCATCTATTGCTACTACAACGGTAGAGCTACCAAATCTCTGTGCAGCTTCATCTATAAACTCTGGTCGTTTGATTGCAGCAGAATTTATACTAACTTTATCACAACCTACATTTAGCAAATTATATATATCACTAAGCTCTCGTATTCCACCACCAACTGTAAGAGGAATAAATACATGCCTAGCAACTTCTTTTACGACATCCACAATTGTTTTTCGTCCTTCATGTGTAGCTCCAATATCAAGGAAAGTAATCTCATCAGCACCCTCCTGATTGTAGCGATATGCTACCTCAGCTGGGTCGCCTGCATCACGCAAACCTACAAAATTGACACCCTTAACCACTCTACCATTGTCTACATCAAGGCACGGTATAATTCTCTTTGCGAAATAATCCATTTTACAACCATATTTTAATATAGTCCATTATACAAAAATAACCATAAAACCATTACAATTATACTGCTATCATATAATTTTTCAAATTTCTAAAATCTTTAAACTTTAATTGAGTCTTTTTTGCTAAAATCAGACAAATATAGAATATTATAAGGAATAATTTTGAAAACAATAAATGAAATGCTAACACATATACCACTATGCACTCACGCTGAGCCACAAAATATCATCACCATAGACGCAAGTAGTGAACTACTGGATGAACTAGCAAAATATAAAAATATAAATGTAACAAAGCTTACAAGCGATAGTGCTATAGCTCTGCTGACCAATATGGACGAGAAGAGTGCTGATGTGATAATAAATGCTACAAATAATTTTGCAAATGATGAAATATTTTGGGGTATCGTTAATCATGTTTTGACCACAAAAGGCTTAGCAGTATGTTTGGCGAGTTCTCCAATGAGCAAAGCTGACGAAGCCGAGGCGGAACTAAAAGCTATTGGCTCAACTTTTCGTATCGTAATGCCATATAGTTTTCATAATAGTGACGATAAGGTGTCATACGCATATATGGCAACGAAGTTTTACCACCCTACTGCTGATATAAATCTACAAAGAGCAGATTTAATGGATGGACATAAATACTATAACTGCGATATTGCTATATCTGCATTCACAATGCCAACTTCAGTTCGCAAGAGATTTCTAGGTCTTATCAAGTCATAAATGGCATTTGAAAACGCAATAGCACTCACAGGTGGAATAGCGGTAGGCAAAAGCTCTACAATCGCTATATTGTCGCTTTATGGCTTTAGATGCATAGATGCTGATAAAGTGGCTCACGAAACGCTAAATGAACAAAGCACCAAAATAGCCGATATGTTTGGAAGTGATGTCGTGATAGACGGCAAAGTGGATAGGAAGAAGCTAGGTATGGTGGTTTTTCACGACAAGCAAAAATTAGAGAGACTTGAAGCTCTACTGCATCCGCTAATATATGATAAAATCTTGACACTATCAGAGATAGAAGAAAAAAGAAACTTTCCATATCTCATCGATATTCCACTATTTTTCGAGAAAAAAAGCTATAATATCACAAGGTCATTAGTAGTCTACACGCCAAGGGATGAACAAATAAAGAGGCTTATGAAACGGGATGGTTTTCTTGTTGATGAAGCTACTGTTCGTGTGAATTCACAGCTAGATATTGAAGTTAAAAAATCATTGGCTTCATATGTGATAGACAATAGTGGAAATCTCAAACAACTCCAAGTAGAGTGTGAGATAGCAAGGGCTAAGATATTAAAAGATTTTGAAAGGTTATCATGACATACACAAAATATAATGCAAGTGGAAATGATTTTGTAATATTTCACGCCGGAGCGAAAAGCGATAGAAGTGAACTTGCAAAAAAACTATGTCATAGGCATGCTGGCATTGGTGCTGATGGGCTTGTAGTTGTGTTGCCTCATGATGAGTGGGATTTCGAATGGGAGTTTTACAATAGTGATGGAAGTGTCGCGTCAATGTGCGGAAACGCGTCACGAGCAGTAGCTCATTATGCTATAGATCACGGTATTTCAGTTGATAATAATTCTATATTTCTCACAGGTGCTGGAGTGATAAATGCGGTAGTGAATGGTAACTATGTGGTATCTGATATGATAACGCCAAAAATCATAGATGATGCAATAATAGAAGACGGAGAAACATGGTGGCTAATAGATACCGGCGTTCCTCATCTAGTTTGTATCCGTGATGACATTGAGAATTTTGACACAACAAAAGCCAGAGAATTACGGAATAAATATAACGCAAATGTAAATATAGCAACCCTCCAAGAAGGACAAATATTCGTAAGAACTTACGAGCGAGGTGTAGAGAACGAGACGCTGGCATGTGGTACAGGTATGGTTGCTTGTTTTGTTAGACTTCACAGAAGTGGACTAGTGAGCGGAAACACTCAAGTTTTCCCACGAAGTGGCGAGGAGCTGTATGTAGATTACAATAATGGTGTATATAGCTTTGGTGGAATGGTAAGCAAAGTCTTTACTGCAAAGATGTCATAATCAATTTTTGGATAGAATACTACTATCTAAGGAAAATTATGAAAAAATATACACTACTAGCATTTCTATCATCTGTTTTCATATTAGCAACACCTTTTGATGATGGTTTTAAATATTACAAGCAAAAAGATTACGCAAAAGCATATGAGATATTTTACACCCTAGCCTCAAACGGTGATGCTAAAGCACAATACAATATAGCAACACTAACCATACAAGGCAAAGGCATAAAGCCAGACCGTCAAAAAGCTTTTGAGTGGTACAAAAGAGCAGCCAATGGTGGTCATGGCCCATCGATGTATGGTTTGGCCAAAATGTATCAGCAAGACGCCATCAAAGACCCAAGCCTTATGCCAGAAGTCAAAACATGGTATGAAAAGGCCATGACGCATGATGTGAGACAAGCATATACAAACATGGGCTTTTTGTACTACACAGGATATGGCAAAGTAGTGCCAAAAAATATTGATACAGCGATTGAACTATTTGGCATCGCAGCCAAAATGGGAGATAGTAGTGCAATGCTAAACCTAGGTGTGCTATATGGCTGGAAAAAAGATGTGCCAAATGATAAATTAAAAGCACATAAATACCTAACAAGTGCAATTAATAATGGAAATGGAATGGCTGGGATATACCTAGACAAGCTATGTCTTGAGAGTCCATGGGTTTGTAAATAAAAATCATATAAATTTCCGTTTGTAAATTAAATTATTTATTTTTGAATCTTCCTACGGGTTAGTGTCACTATTGGCATTAATTTCATAGCCATAAACCCCACTATCATTCCTAGTATAATCTCCGCTCCAAATGTCCCAAGCCATACTAATGAATTCATGTATTCATGTAGCCATTTTTCTATTCCAGCAAGCAAGTGAAGCTGATGAGCGATTATCCCGCCACCAACAGCAAGCATAGCAACCGTACCAATCACAGAAATAGTAGATAAAAGTGGAGGCACTAATGCTACCAAGCCATCTCCTAACTTGTTAGCGATTCCACTTGTGCGAGCTTGCAAGAAATAGCCCATATCATCAAGCTTGATAATCAAAGCCACAATACCATACACGCCAACCGTGGTAATAAAGGCGACTGCTAAAAGTACACCTATTTGCTGCATAAAAGGCTTAGTGGCCACAAGAGATAGTGCTAGTACCATAATCTCAAGAGACAATATAAAGTCCGTTTTGATAGCACTTGCTACTTTGTTAGTTTCAAACTTTTCCATGCTTAGGATTTCTAGTGTCTCTTTCTCGGTTTGTTCATCATCATGTACAAATAATTTATGAATCACACTCTCGGCACCCTCGTATGCTAGATATATACCACCTGCAATTAGTATAGGAGGCATAAGCCAAGGTGCAATTGCACTTATAAGCAGGATTAATGGAATGATTATGAGCTTATTTAAAGCACTACCCTTTGCGATTTTCCAAACTATTGGTAATTCTCTAGCAGCTGCTTTTCGCTTGGCTTCTGCCCCTACTCTCTCATGAAGTTCGGCAAGTTCAAGTTCCATCTTGGCTTTCTCTTCACCTGTGAGTTTTTCTATATTTGCTTTAAGTTCACCCAGCGAGTGTGCTTTTTGTATCTCTTGGTGGAGCATACTCGTGGTGGTTTCATTGGTTAAATTGGCTATGGCTGCCAGGTCATCTACCACTACACCTGATGTTTTTGCACTCGCTACTTTGGTATATGTCACTATATCATCAAGCAGTAGTGATGAGTTGCCAAGCGAGCCTGAAACGCTACTTGTAGCTCCTGCCATCGTGCGTCCTGCGATTGAGCTTATATCATCACTAAGTGCGGCTAAAAAGCCCAATATTCCTGCCATCTCGTACTCCAATAGTTTAATTTATGAAATTATACCACAATGAAATTATATGATTTGATATTTTAGCCCCCTATTAATGTCGATTGGGATTATTATCACAAATTCACCAAATAATCTTAAGCATTATTTGATATTATCAGTTATGACAAACAACAACATATCATTAATAAACGGCGACATAGAAACAAAACGAGCAGAGATAAAGCAATATTTTAATGAGACATATAGTCTCTATGAGAGCATATTTGAGCTTTTGGCAACGGATGAAGTGTTTTATGAGCAACCAAATAGCTTAAGGCAGCCGCTTATATTTTATTTTGGTCACACTGCTACATTTTTTATCAATAAGCTAATCGCAGCAAATATCATAAGTGATAGAGTAAATAGTGAACTTGAGTCTATATTTGCCATTGGTGTTGATGAGATGAGCTGGGATGATTTGAATGATAAGCATTATAATTTTCCTACTGTAGACAAGACAAGAGCGTATAGAAATGAAGTTCGAGGTGCTATAAATGATCTCATTGATGCCTTGCCACTATCCATGCCTATTGGTTGGGAGTCTCCTTTTTGGATTATTATGATGGGGATTGAGCATGAGAGGATACACATAGAGACTACATCTGTGCTAATTCGTGAGCTTGATATAGAGTTTGTGAGACCAAACAGTAGCTGGAGAGCAAATATACAAAGTTCATGGTCGCCCATCAATGAGCTTTTGCCTGTGAATGGTATGGATATAGAGATTGGGAAACGAATGAATAGTGATTATTATGGGTGGGATAATGAATATGGCACCCATAAAGCGACTGTGGCAGATTTTAGAGCATCAAAATATTTGGTTAGCAATGGGGAGTTTTTGGAATTCATGCGAGATGGTGGATACAAAAGTGATACTTATTGGGAAACCGAAGGAAACGACTGGAGAGAATATGCAAAGGTTAGGCACCCTCATTTTTGGATAGATGATTTTGGGGTGTATAAATTGCGTACTCTTTGTGAGATAGTAGATTTGCCTCTAAATCACCCTGTGGAGGTCAATTATCATGAGGCAAAAGCATTTTGTAATTGGCTGAGTGCCAAGCTAAATAAATCCATAAGACTACCTAGTGAAGATGAGTGGTATGCACTTGCATTGCATTGTGAGCTGGATGATAAGATGGATGCTAATATAGGACTTATTCACACCTCAACCACAGCAATTGATAGCTTTGCTCATGGGGATTTTTTCGATATTAGGGGCAATGTATGGCAATGGAGTGAAACTCCAATATATCCATTTGATGGCTTCAAGGTTCACCCTGCATACGATGATTTCACAGTGCCTACATATGATGGTAGACACAACCTCATCAAGGGTGGCTCATGGATATCTACTGGCAATGAGGCACTTTTAACAGCTAGATACGCCTTTAGAAAGCATTTTTATCAGCACGCTGGTTTTAGATATGTGCAAAGCGACACGGTAGTAGATAGTGAAAATATATATGAAACAGATACGCTTGTGAGTCAATATGCACAGTTCGGATGGGGTGAAGAGTTTTTGGGTGTTGCAAACTATCCTAAAGAGTGTGCAAAGATTTGTATAGAGTCAATGGATAGCAATAAACGCCGTAAGGCTCTTGATGTTGGGTGTGCGATTGGTAGAAGTTCGTTTGAATTAGCACGAGGATTTGACGAGGTTATCGGGATAGATTTTTCAGCACGATTTGTATCACAAGCCACAAAACTAAAAGAGAGTGGTGAGATTAGCTATAGAGCTACAATAGAGGGCGATTTGACCTCCACGCACTCTGTAATGCTTGAGCAATACGACCTTGTAAATGAGGCGAAAAAGGTATCGTTTTGGCAGGGAGATGCTTGTAATCTAAAGTCACATTTGTGTGAATTTGATTTGATATTTGCTGGAAATCTCATAGATAGACTGTATAATCCAAAGAGTTTTTTAACAGATATGGCATGGAGATTAAATAGTGGTGGATTGCTTGTCATAGCATCTCCGTATACATGGCTAGAAGAGTTTACACCAAAAGAAGCATGGATAGGTGGATATGAGCATGAAGGCAAAGAGATTAGCACAATAGAAGGGTTGAAATATATTCTAAAAGATGAATTTGAATTAGTAAAAACAAGGGATGTACCATTTGTAATACGAGAGACCGCACGCAAATATCAACACTCCGTTGCCCAGCTTAGCGTATGGAAAAAGCTATGAATTTCGATGAGTCTATAAGCAGAAACGAAACAAATTGCGTCAAATATGATGAACGGATAAGCAAATTTGGCGTGAATGATATCTTGCCTCTTTGGGTGGCAGATATGGATTTTGCTACATCACCAGCTATTATAGAGGCAATGAAAAATAGAATTGAACATCCAGTATTTGGCTATTCGTTTTATGCTACTGCGTATTTTGATGCTATACAAAACTGGTACTGGACTAAACATGATTTGAGAATATCAAATGAGCAAATAGTTCCTGTGAACAATATAGCCTCTGCTGTTGCGGTGGCGATAGAGATATTTAGTGATACAGGCGATGGAGTACTAATACAGACCCCTCTCTATCCACCGTTTAGAGAAGCTATCATCAGGCACGAGCGAGTAGTTGTCGAAAGCAAGCTGGTACTAAAAGATGGAAAATACGAGATAGACTGGGAAGACTTCAAACTAAAAGCAAGAGAAGCTAAGATTTTTTTATTTTGCTCTCCTCACAATCCTACCGGAAGAGTATGGAGGCGTGAAGAGATTGAACTAATGAGCGAAATCTGCAAAGAAAATGGAGTATTAATCGTAAGTGATGAGATACATAGTGACTTGACTCACGACAAGTATAAGCATATTCAAATTGCATCACTAAATAATAAAAATATCATTACACTAAATTCACCTGCCAAGAGATTCAATATTCCAAGCATTATAAATGCATACGCCATAATAAAAGACGATAATCTAAGAGAACAATTCATAAATGGCGTAGCCAAATATTCACCGCATACACCATCTCCCCTTATGCAATATATAACTATTGCAGCATACGAAGATAGTAGCAAATGGATTAGTGATGTAGATAAATATCTTGCAAATAATCTCAAATATATACTAGATGAAATCAAAAAAACACCACAAATAAAAGCTATTATGCCAGAGGCATCATTTTTACTGTGGCTTGATTGTCGTGGGTTAAATATGAATAGTGACAATTTAGCTCATTTATTTATACATAAATTAAAACTCGGATTGAACAATGGGATTGATTTTGGTAATAATGGAGATGGTTTTATGAGGCTAAATTATGCCGTGCCAAGGAGTATATTAGTTGAGGCAGTGGATAGATTGAAATTTATTTCCAAAGGTGCCAGTTGCCATTAAATCAACCACTCATCATCACTAAAAACTACTTTATCATCTATCGTCATGAGAGTGGTATCTAACATCACATCTATGTGAAATTTACCACTATTTCGTTTATGTCCCTCTTTGGCGTATATGCCATGCTTTGCTCCCAGGGAAAGATGGATGCCACACATTCGCTCATATGTTCCCATGTCGCTCACTACCCTCTCTTTGCTAAATGCACGATTTAGTCCAAGCCCAAGCTCACGAACCAAAATATCACCCTCTTCTTCTCTAATAAGATTTAATATTGCATCAAATTCTGGCGTGGAGTCTATTGTATTCACTAGCACTCCGCTTTCTATTGCAATAGTGATTGGCTTTACTGGTATATTGACCCTATAATTTGTATCTCCAAATGCCATTATCTTTGCTCTGCCATTTAGATTTTTTAGTAACTTAGCCTCTGTGATTACCTCGCCTATTGGGAACTGCCCGCCCATATTGTTCATATTGGTATAATCTCCAATATTTATCTTTGGATCTTCAAAGCCATCTGTATAGATTAGCTTTTCATCTCCACTATACACTGTGGCAGTTGAGGCATCATGAAGTATCTTTTGCAGTGTGTGTCCTGTATGATGAAAATAGCTCTTATCATAAGCCAAGGAATCTATATACAATGATACTTCATGCTCAGTTGTCATTCTACCCAAATGCGGATGTTCTATGACTTTTAACTTTTTCTTGAATAGCTCAATCCTAATACGAAAAGCGGAAAGGCGAAAACTACTAGATTGGACTAGTGCTATAAAGTTGCCAGCCTCTAGAGCTTCAATTCTAGTCATAATTTCATCACTACCCGTGGAATGAAAGTCTATAAATATTCCATTTGGCAATGCTATTTTATACGCCTCTGTGAGCAAAATAGATATAGGAGAATTTAAATCATAAATGACAAGAGCTTTGTAGCTATCATTATGCCCAAAAACATCATTGAGTATATCTGTTAGATTTTGTGTGGCTTTTTGAATAAGCGTATTAGACACGAACGACCTTTTACTGTATTATTTATGATATAATTATATCTAAAAATAATAATGATACATAGATTTGTACTATTGCAATCAACATCTATAATAATTAAAACAAATATAAGGTAAAATACTGTATGATAAAGACTAATTTATCCAAGTTCGCAAATAAGAAGTATGGACAAAACTTTCTCAAAGATGAGAGATATGTATATAAAATCATCCAATCGATGCCCAAAGATGACCTTAGAGTCGTAGAAATTGGTCCTGGTTTAGGTGATTTGACCGCACAACTATTAAAAGCTAAGCGTGTCATCGCATTCGAAGTAGATAAGCGATTGTGTGAGCATTTGAACCATGAGTTCAAAGATTTTATAGAGAAAAAGTCTTTTGAACTAAGCTGTGGTGATGTATTTACGCATTGGGAGAATGGAAGTTTGATAGATGAACCTTATCATCTAGTAGCAAACTTGCCATACTATATAGCTACTCGAATAATCCTAAGAGCAATGAGAGATGATAATTGCAAATCGATACTGGTAATGGTACAAAAAGAGGTGGCCGACAAGTTCGCAGCTAATAGTGGAGACAAAGAGTTTTCTGCTCTTTCTGTCTTGGCTAGTTGTGTTGGAAAAGCTACTTTATGCTTCGAAGTTCCACCAGAAGCATTTGTACCGCCACCAAAAATAGTATCGGCAGTTCTGATGATAAACAAGAATTTGTCATTAGATGATGATAATTTTGATGATTTTTTGAGAGTAGCTTTTGCTCAACCTCGCAAAAAACTTATCAGTAATCTGGCAAAGTCATACTCAAAAGAGGCTCTTGAAACAAAATTTGCCATGGAGATGATGGATACAAATATCCGTCCACATGAAGCAACAACACAGAATTATAAAGATTTATATAAATATACAAAGGAATTTTCAAATGGAAAATAATAACAACGAAAACAATAACGAAAACCAAGAAAACAAAAGGGGTGAGCGAACACCAAATCCTCATAGAAACCCAAACAGAACACCAAATCCTCATAGAAACCCAAACTCTAATGCAACTACAGAGCCAAGAGAACCCAGAGTAGACAATAGACCTCCTAGGGAGCCTAGAGTTGATAATAGACCTCCGAGAGAGCCAAGAGATGACAATAGACCTCCGAGAGAGAACAAAAGACCATTTGTCGAACGAACGAACAAGCCAGGTATGGACAGAAATGGTTTCCCTGAAAAGAGCAGTAAACCAACTAGTGACAGAAATGGCTTTCCAGCAAAGAAAAGCTTCCCTCCATCAAAAAGTGGTGGCAGTAGTGGTGGAAATAGAAGAAAAAATCCAACTACTGTAAGCGAAGAGATGAATATTTCACTCATGGCAAATAGAGAAGCGAATGACATTAGAATGAACCCGTGGAAAGCGATAGATTCTAATGGTGCTGGTAAAGTGCGATTTACTCCACTTGGTGGGCTTGGTGAAATTGGCGGAAATATGGCTGTTTTTGAGACTGAAGATAGTGCGTTTATCTTTGATGTTGGTATGAGTTTTCCTGATGAAACTATGCATGGCGTTGATATACTTGTTCCTGATTTTTCATACCTACACACTATTAAGCACAAAATAAAAGCGATTATCATAAGTCACGCACATGAAGATCACATCGGCGCCGTTCCATACCTATTTAAAGAGCTTAAATTCCCTATATACGGTACACCATTAGCTCTAGCGATGATACAAAATAAATTTGAAGAGCATGGTCTAAAAAACGATGTTAGCTACTTTAATTTTGTAACAAAAAGAGAGATTTATGAGATAGGTGATTTCAAAATAGAGTGGATGCATATGACTCACTCTATCATAGATGCATGTTCACTAGCTATACAAACTCCTGCTGGAACTATCATCCACACAGCGGATTTCAAGATAGATTATACTCCTATTGATGATTTGGGTCCTGATTTACATAGACTTGCATATTATGGCTCACAAGGTGTTTTGTGCCTGATGAGCGATAGTACCAATTCGCACAATCCAGGATTTACAAAAAGTGAAAGAGTTGTAGGTAAAACATTTGATAGTATTTTCCAAAATACTAAAGGTCGTGTGATTATGTCCACATTCTCATCAAACATTCACCGTGTATATCAAGCAATGGAGAGAGCTATCAAGCATAACCGTAAAATATGCGTAATTGGTCGTTCTATGGAGAGAAATGTAGAGACTACTAGAGCTTTAGGTTATGTGGATTTGGCTGAAAAACACTTTATAGAAGCTCACGAGGTTAATAAATATCCTGATAATGAAGTATTGATTGTAACCACTGGTTCACAGGGTGAAACTATGGCAGCACTGTTTAGAATGGCAACTGACGAGCATAGACATATCAAGCTAAAACCTAGCGATGTAGTCCTAATCTCAGCTAGAGCAATCCCTGGAAATGAAGGTTCACTATCAAAACTAATGAACCATATTATAAAAGGTGGAACAACAGTACACTATAGTGACTTACCTGATATGCATGTATCTGGTCACGCTGGTCAAGAAGAACAAAAGCTTATGCTTAGACTTGTGCAACCTAAATTTTTCTTGCCTGTACATGGTGAATATAACCATATAGCACAACATGCCAAAACTGCAGTATCATGTGGAGTTGATGAGAGAAATATCATTCTAATGAGCGATGGAGATCAAGTAGAGATAACTCCAAAGTACCTCAAAAAAGTAAAAACTGTAAAATCTGGTAAAACATATATCGACAATCAAAACAATATGACAATTGAAAACGATATAGTCCTAGATAGACAAAAACTAGCAGAAGATGGTATCGTAAATGTAGTAGCACAAGTTTCACAATCTAACCAAGCAGTAGTTGGTAAACTTGTAGTGACTACTCATGGATTAGTATCTGACAAAGATAGCAAAAAATTTATAAATGACATAGAGGCTGATGTAGAGCTATTGTTAGCATCTTTAAAACCTGAAACCATGAAAGACCACAAGGCGATAGAGAATGAAATACGAAACAGCGTTCGTAAATATGTAATCAAAACAAAAAAACGATATCCTCTTATCATACCTACGATTTTCATCGTTTAAGGAGCTAAAATGGACTTACTAGAAATCGCAAAAGATACGCTTCTACTAGAAGCTGAAGCGTTAAAAAGTGCGGCCGAGAATCTAGATAAGTCATTCTTGGATGCGGTTGATTTGATACTCGCAACAAGCGGCAAACTTATTATAGCTGGAGTTGGAAAATCTGGTCTTATAGGGGCTAAAATGGCTGCTACATTTGCCAGCACTGGTACTCCATCTTTTTTCCTCCACCCTACTGAAGCACTTCATGGAGATTTGGGGATGATAAGTAGTGGTGATACCCTACTGGCTATTAGCTATAGTGGTGAAAGTGAAGAACTGACAAAAATCCTTCCTCATGTGCAAAGACTTGGTATTCCTATGATAGCAATGACCGCCTCAAGCGACTCATCACTCGGCAGGTACGCCACTGTGACTATTCCTGTGAAAATAGAAAAAGAGGCGTGTCCGCTTGGAGTTGCTCCTACGACATCTACTACACTAACCATGGCAATGGGCGACGCTTTAGCTGTTGCTCTTATGCACCGTAGAGGCTTTAAACAAGAAGATTTTGCTTCATTTCACCCTGGTGGTAGTTTGGGTCGAAGATTGTTTGTAAAAGTCAAAGATATTATGCGTAAAAGTGACCTTCCAATAGTAGATAAATTTACGACACTAAAAAATGCTATAATTGTGATGAACGAGGGCAAATTGGGTACTGTTCTGATAACCGACACAGACCAGAAGTTAATTGCACTACTAAGCGATGGGGATTTACGTCGAGCATTAGCTAAAGATGATTTTGACATATCATCACTTGCGATTACTTACGCTACTCAGAATCCACAAAGTTGCTCAAATAGCGAACTTTTAGCAAGTGAAGCTATGGGTGAGCTTGAAAACAGAAGAATACAGCTATTACCAATCACGAATAGCAGTCAAAATATCGTGGGTGTACTGCACATTCATGACCTAATAAGTGCAGGAATAAAGGCATAAAATGAGAATAAATAAATATATATCCCACAATACAAAATACTCCCGTAGGGATGCTGACAAACTAATAGCCGAAGGTGAAGTGAGGATAGGCAGACAAGCTATCACAGATTTGTCGTACATGGTGCAAGAAGATGACCATATATCAGTCAAGGGTCGACCTGTAATGCCTACAACTGAGATTACAGTACTTGTTTACAATAAACCAAAAGGGGTGCTCGTAACAAAAAAAGACGATAGAGGCAGAGCAACCATATATCACAAACTCTCTGGTAAATATAGACACTTTATACCAGTAGGTAGGCTTGACTATGCTAGTGAGGGATTACTATTGCTAACTGATAGTCCTAGAGTCGCTGAAGCACTTATGAATAGTGATTTGCCTCGGACTTATAATCTAAAACTAGATATTGCTGTAAATGAAGCGATGGTTGAGGCTATGAAAAGTGGTTTGGTATTAGAAGATGCCACAGCAGGAGGACACGCCAATAGTGACATTAGAAGTATGACATTTGCCCCATTTACAGAATTTGAGATTAGAGAGAGTGGCACAAAGAACAACAAGTTAAGAGTGACGATTAGTGAAGGTAAAAACCGTGAACTTAGACGCTTTTTCGCTCACTTTGGTGCTAATGTTGTAGACTTAAAAAGAGTTGCTTATGACAATATCGAACTAAATAATCTACCTACAAATAAAACTAGATATTTCACTCGTCGTGAATATGATGATTTACATAAATACCTAAAAGAGATAGATAAAGAGAAAGCACTAGAAGGAAAAAAACCTAGATATAAAGAGGATTGATGCGACTAGCTCTAGCGTATCGCCCTAAATCACTTGATGAGATATATGGTCAAGAGATATTAGCTCCAAATTCTCCATTACGAAGAATGATAAGCAGTGGAAAGATACCTCACTTGTTCTTCTATGGACCTGCTGGTTGCGGCAAGACATCACTATCCAAATTAATCGCTAGTGAGATTGACGCTGTATATTATGAGCTAAATGCGACCACTCTAAAGATAGAAGAGGTTAGGGCGATATTTAAAACTCATCATAATTCACTACAAAAACCACTCATTTTCATCGACGAAGTACATAGGCTTAGCAAGACACAACAAGAAGTATTGCTCCCGTATATGGAGTCATTCGCTGGGATAATCATAGGTGCAAGTACAGAAAATCCATACTATACTCTCACAGCTGGTATTCGTTCTCGCTCATATCTTTTTGAGCTTCATTCACTCAAAAATAGTGACATGAGAAATTTGGCGATTAAAGTATGCCAAAATGAGCAGATAGAGATAGACGATGAAGCATTAAACTATCTAGTGGATTCTAGTGGTGGAGATGCTAGAGCTATGCTAAATTTACTAGAGGGTGCATCATCTGCAAATACAAAAGACGATACGGACAAAAAAGTAGACTATAAAACTTTAAAATTCCTCCGTCCATTTGCCGTGCAAAGTGGAAGTAGCGAAGCGACTACTCACTATGACCTCACAAGTGCAATGATAAAAAGTATCAGAGGTAGCGATATAGATGCCAGTATATACTATTTGGCTCGACTTATAGAGGGCGGGGAGAGTGCTGCATTTATCGTTAGGCGACTTGCAATTATCGCCAGTGAAGACATAGGCAATGCCAACCCAAACGCAATCACAATAGCAAGCAGTGCTATGAATATAGTAGAACATATAGGCTATCCCGAGGCCAAGATTACACTCTCTCAACTGGTGATTTATTTGGCATCATCTCCCAAATCAAATAGTGCATATATGGCTATCAATGACGCATTGCAAAGCGTTCGAGACGGTAACATAATGGATATTCCAGCTCCTATCAAACCAAATGCTAGTAGCTATCTATATCCTCATAGCTATGGCGGGTGGTGTGAACAAAAATATATGAGCAAAAAGATGAAGTTTTATACCAGTTCAAAAGTAGGTTTTGAAAAAACTCTAGATGAATGGCACAGTAAAATAACTAAGAAAAGTTAACCTATACACATTTAGTTCACTTTTTATTGATATAATTTCATAATATATAATTGAAAGGACTATAGTTATGGAAAATGGATTAAAAATCGTTTCTACGATTGGTATTTTGACACTACTAACAATGAGTGGATGTGCTCCTCAAGCTGGATATGCGATGAATAATGACAACACTATGATTGGTCAAAATACAACAAATAATGCTATAATAGGGGCAACAACAGTTGCGGCTACAAGTTTATTGCTCGGTGGGAATAGGAGAGATATACTAAAAAATGCAGCAGTTGGTGCAGCTGTAGGTGTGGTTGCTGGAGTGGTTGCTGGACAACTAACACAACCATATGAGCAACCATATAACTAGCAGTACAATCAACCGTACTATCAACAATAATTAAAAGGATAAAAAATGACAAAAACTTTAAAAACTTCGATTCTAGCTTCAGCAGTAGCTGTTCTAATGTTAGGTGGATGTGTAAACCAAGGTTTAGTAGCAGAGCAAGACCAATATAATAGAACCAAAATAGGTGCTGTTGGTGGTGCGTTAGCAGGAGCAGTTATAGGTGCATCTACTGGTAATCATTCAGGTAAAAGAGCATTAATTGGTGGATTACTTGGAGGAGTTGCTGGGGCAGCTGTGGGGTACAGTCTTGATGCACAAGCTAACGCAGTTGCTAAAGCACTTGGTACTGGTGTTAGCAATGACCCTCTAGCAGTTCTTGATCCAAACAGGGATATTATCGTAACAAAAACACCACAATATGTTCAAATTACTTTTAGAGACAATATGATGTTTGCGGTTAATTCATCGAGTCCACAGCCATCAGCTGCGAACAAAATAGCAAAAGTAGGACAAGTACTTCAAAAATACCCTACGACTATCGTTCAAGTTGCTGGATTTACAGACAATAGTGGCTCGTACCAATAC
The DNA here is from genome assembly GCA_002412865.1 of Sulfurovum sp. UBA5198. Lineage (GTDB taxonomy): Bacteria > Campylobacterota > Campylobacteria > Campylobacterales > Sulfurovaceae > BN30871. The sequence continues at coordinate 38,793 of DHVW01000010.1, read as the reverse complement.
AACCAAGGTCTCTCAGACAGAAGAGCTTCTAATGTAGCAAGTGCGTTTGCAAATAGTGGTGCTAGTAATGTGAACTCCATTGGCTGTTCATACAATGCTCCAATAGTAGCAAATACAACAGCTCAAAACAGATCGTTAAATAGAAGAGTTGAGGTGTATTTGTATCCAAATGCACAGTCTCAAATCAATCCTTGTCAACGATAAAAATTAAATATATTTAATTTTTATGATTACTGTTGCAACTTATAATATACACAAAGCTCACTCTAGCATACACGGATGTCGTTTAAGTGCTTTAAAAGATGGCTTATCTGAAATCGATGCTGATGTGATTTGCCTGCAAGAAGTTCAAGACATAAACACCAAACGCCATGCTATCTCTATAGAAGAACATGGGGACTTGCAAACTATTGCACTAAAAGGCAACTTGTATCCATATATTGCCTACGGTGCAAATGCAATATACAAACATGGCAATCACGGTAATGCCATATTGTCAAAATACCCTATTCAGGTTTGGCAAAACATAGATATATCTGATCATAAATTTGAGCAACGAGGGATTTTGCACGCCATATTAGAACATCCCAATCATGGCAAAATTCATGTAATTTGTGTGCATTTTGGTTTATTTAAAAGCAGTAGAGCTAGACAGGCTAATGCACTAATAGAACATGTAAAACACTCGGTTTTAGATAATGAACCGTTAATTATTGCAGGGGATTTTAATGATTGGAATCTGCATGTACATCATATTTTATGCCAAGGACTCGAATTAAAAGATGTAATCGAAAATACAAAAAATAATATTGCAGACAAGAGATATTCAAAAAGAATAGAGCTAGGTCGCACTTTCCCTAGTCTCGCTCCATGGTTTAAACTAGACAGGCTTTATGTACGAGGCTTTGAAGTCCAAGATGCACATGTCAAATCTGGACATATATGGCAAAAACGCTCCGACCATATGCCCATACAAGCTACTTTGAAAATATAATAAAATTATATTATAATCAATCCTTGCAGTCAATAAATTAACTGCTACAAACATTCCACATCGTGGAGTGTTTGTAGCTGAATACTTCCACTTTAATCTCACTTTTCCTATATTACGATAGAATAACTCCATAATTTAATGGGAGATTTTATGAAATACTTTGTGAGTTCATTTATTATTACACTTATTGGTCTTGTGGTCGCATATTACCTAGGTGGTGTGGCTGCTATGTACACTACGCTTTTACTTATTATTTTGGAGATTTCACTATCATTTGATAATGCGGTTGTGAATGCAAAAGTATTAGAGCATATGGATCCAATTTGGCAAAAGAGATTTATACTATTTGGTATACCTATCGCCGTATTTGGTATGAGACTTATTTTTCCTCTAGCTATCGTGGCTATCACAACAGGTATGGGCATGATGGAAACCTTGCAAGTGGCCATGAATGACCCTAAAGCTTATGAAACTGCACTAAAATCAGCCGAACATAGCATATTTGCCTTTGGTGGTGCATTTTTGCTTATGGTATTTTTGGATTTCTTTTTTGACGAGAAAGATGTAACATGGATAGGGTGGCTGGAGAACTCTACACTAGTTCAAAAAGCATCTATTATGTCACATATTGAGCTAGGTATCGCTATCGCTGTTGGTATTGTGCTTGGACATATGACTGGTAGCTTTGATGTGCTTCTTGCATTTGCTTATGGCATATTGCTTCATACACTTTTGGGCATGGTAGATGATGCATTTTCTACTGAAACGGTCAAAAATGGATTAGCTGGATTTATATACTTAGAGGTTCTTGATGCTAGCTTTAGTTTTGATGGTGTTATCGGTGCTTTTGCTCTGAGTAGTAATATTTTTATTATTATGATTGGTCTAGGAGTTGGAGCAATGTTTGTACGGAGTATTACTCTGTATTTTGTAGAGCATAAGACTCTATCGAAGTTTAGATACTTAGAGCATGGAGCTCATTATGCTATTGGTATTTTGGCGATTATCATGCTTCTTAAAATCAATATCCACATTAGTGAGCTAGTCACTGGGACGATAGGCATAGGGCTTATCGCACTTGCGTTTGCTCACTCTATCGCAGAGAACAAGAAAGAGTTGATATAGGCTCTATTCTGTAGCTTTGTGTATACCAGATTTGGTATCTTTATATACATCTACTGCCCCGTCTTTGACATCAACGGCAACATCTTTTCCTGTACTATATACAGCTTTACTGTCTGTCTTAACACCACTCCAAGTAGCACAACCGCTTAGAGCAAAAAGTGATGCCGCAACTATTAATAATTTTCTTTTCATTTCGAATCCTTTATGTTGTATTTCTTTTATTATAACTCCATATAGATATTTGTTAGCTGAGTAAAAAAGTACATGAAAAGCAAAAATAAGGTAAAATTACAAAAATCCCAAAAGCAGGAGTATATAGATGATAAATGAGATTTACACAGCCACAAAAACAACAATGGAAAAAAGCGTCGATGCAATGAAGCGAGAGTTTAGCACGCTAAGAACAGGAAAAGTGACAACTAATATAGTTGACAATATCAAAGCTGATTATTATGGCACCCCAACAGGGCTTTCTCAAATAGCTAGTGTGATAGCAGCGGACGCCACCACAATAGTAATTACACCATGGGAAAAACCTATGTTAAAAACGATTGAGAAGGCTATTCAAGAGGCTAACATAGGCGTAAATCCTAATAATGATGGTATTGCCATAAAACTATTTTTCCCTCCAATGACAGTTGATCAAAGAGGAGATATAGTAAAACAAGCAAAAACTATGGGCGAAAAAGCCAAAGTAGCAGCTAGAAATGTTCGTAAAGATAGTAATGATAAAATCAAAAAACTAGAAAAAGATAAAGCAATAAGCGAAGATGAGAGTAAAAAAGCTCAAGACCAAATCCAAAAAATCACAGATGAGTTTGTAGTCAAAATCGAAGAGACTCTAAAGGCAAAAGAAGCCGATATATTAAAGGTTTAACATGAATGTAGAAGCTGTATACAAAGATGCTGGTGCATTACTTGAAGGACATTTTATACTCTCTAGCGGTAACCACTCAAATAGATATTTACAAAGTGCGAAAGTGCTTGAAAATCCTGCAACCGCTGAGATGCTAGCAACTGCACTAGCAAAAATGATATTTGAAAGTGGACTAGCAGTGGATACAGTATGTGCCCCTGCTCTTGGTGGCGTAATAGCTGGATATGAACTTGCAAGAGCTTTAAAAGTACGAAGTATTTTTGCTGAGAGAAAAGATGGCGTTATGGAGCTTCGTCGTGGCTTTGAGATAGCAAAAGGTGAAAAGATACTCATCTGTGAAGATATCATTACCACAGGTGGCTCAGCTATGGAAGTTGCCAAAATCATCAATGAGCTTGGTGGCGAAGTAGTAGCATTCGCAGCACTTGCTAACCGTGGTTTTTGCAAGAGAGAAGGTAGTGAAATACCTAGAGCATCTAACTGTAAATTACTTGAAAATGTACCATTTTATGCATTAGAAGATTTCGAGTTTGCTATGTATGAGCCGACCGATTGCCCTATGTGCTTGGACGGAAGTGTAGCTGTGAAACCTGGAAGCAGAGCGTAAATTACGCCCTCCAAACAACTCCGCATAGAGTAATATTTATATCGCTTTTCTTTGGTTTTATGCTTACCGTTTCAATTGGATAGTTTTCTATTACAAAGAGTGAGCTTATCTCATTAGTCCTAATCAAAAGCTCATTATTAAGTTCTTTTATCTCTTCATCTATCAGCGTTGCGTTATCCTCAACTCTATCCACATCACCTCGTTCTTTGAATAGTTTACTACCTTTTGAGACCACTTGACCTATTTTTGCACTCGTGCTTGATTTACTAAATAACGCTCCTAAAATAGCAGCTCCAGTGCTAAATAGTGAGCTTGTGGAATCGGATTGTTCTTTGGCTATTTTCTCATTAGCTTTGGCTAATTTTAGAGATAGTGAGGCTTCTTTGGCTCTCAAATCGCCTTTTAGTTTTTCTATCTCTACATCTTTACGCACTCTAAGCTCATCATATACTCTAGCCATAAAATCGCCTCTAGCTTCATCAACTTTAGATTCTAACTTTAGAGATTTACAAGCAAAAAGCTCAAGGCCTTTGGTTTGATATAGCCACTGCGTTAAAGTATCGATAGTGTTTTTGAGCTTTTTATCGCTAGTGATGAATTCTGGCAGTTTGGACAATGACACATTAGCAGGCAAAATAGTGGCAAAAGATGAAAAATCAACACTGTCAATAGTCGCCCTACTCCAATCTATATGTGCATCACTACTATCAAGTGGAAGTGAGAGTATAATATCATTCGTGGTTTCAATATTTTTGGTCTGATTATAATAGTGTATGCTAACTTTTGCCCCTATTGTTGGGGTGTAATCGCCACTAACGCTTGGCTCAAAGTACTGTGGAATAGAATCATCAATCTGACTAATAACGGCTGATTTAGCAGTGGCTGTGGCAATTAATCTTGATACATTCGTAAGTGCTTTTTGGCTCATCATGAGAGCTGATATCTCATCTCTTTGCAATGGACCTTTTAGGTAACTCATAGTCCATCTAGTAGAGAATAGTTTTATATCTTCTAGGTGGCTACTCTTTATAAAAAAGCTTCTTTTAGGCAAATTAGCAATTGTTTTTCGTATCTCATCTTTGCTAAACTCTGAACCTATTTGACCACTAAGTCCTTCTATTACTCTATCGATATCTTGGGTAGTTTGCAGGCGACCTATAAACCATGTGCCGATATTAGCTAGTCCTTTGTAATCTATATCCACAGGATTTTGTGTGCTGAGTATTATGCCAACTCCATAAGCTCTAGCTTGCTTGAGTAGCAAAAGCATTGGCTCTTTGCTAGGTGGATTTTTGCTCGGAGGGAAAAATCCAAATATCTCATCCATATAAAGTATCGCTTTTAATATTTCTGTACCGCTCTGTCGTCTCATCCACGCTATATATCTGTTGAGTAGCAAAGATACAAAAAACATTCGCTCATCATCACTCAGATGAGATAGTGTGAAAATCGCTATTTTTGCCTTGCCATTCTCATCATATAGCATTTTGCCAATATCAAGTGTCTCACCACTAAGCCATGAGCTAAAGTGTGGAGAGGCTATGAGAGCATTAAATTTAGTAGCCAAAGCAAACCTACTATCTGGACTATAATAATCATCGAGTTTAAGTACACCAATGGAATTAAACGGCGGGTTGATGATTTGACCTATTAATAGCTCTATGGATAAATTTTGGGCATTATTCCAAGACGAGGAAATAAGTTGGCTTATGAGTATGAACTCTTTTGAATTAATAGGATCAGCCTCTATGCCAATAAGAGCTAGTAGACTTGATACGGTCGTCTTTAGATATGAGCCATACAAATCACTATCATTCACAATCTCAGCTGGTGGAGCTTCAAGTGAACTCATTATATTTATTGGCACTCCACTACTGCTCCCTGGTGTGTAGATGGTTTTAGCTACTGAGCCAAACCGTGCAACCCTATCACTATCCATAGCAAAGCTCTCTATCCCATCTTTCCAGCTTTTGGCAACATCGTTTGCATAAGCTAGTCCATCAATGCCTTTAGCTTTCGCCTCCTGCTCTACCCATGGCAAAAATCGTTCAGGGCTAAATGTGCTATCAATTAGACATAAATTTCCCATATCGCCTTTTGGGTCAATGATGAGTGCTGGTATGTTATCCAACGCCGCCTCTTCTATCAGCCCTACTCCTAGCCCTGTTTTACCAGAACCAGTCATACCTATGATAGCTGCGTGAGTAGTGAAGTTCTTGTTTTTCAGAAGTGTAATAGCCTCTGTGGGCTTCATGGTGGCACGATCCAAGTCCCGACCTAGATAAAATAGCTCAAGCGTTTCGTATATCTCTTGCATATCAACTCCATAAAAATGATTTAGATATTGTAGCTAAAATTTGAAATATTATGGGATATTGATTAAAAATAAAATACATGATTTTAGTATTAAATACACAATGACAGGAGTTTTAAGGAGTTTTATGTCATTGTGTATGCCATACGAAAATATGGCATGATAGAGCTATCCTACAATTACCAATTAACCTCAGCAGTTGCCATGATAGCATCTGTTTTGAAATTAGAAGTTGCAGTAGTTGCATTTTTAGTTTCAGTCTCTAGGTAGTTAGCAAAGAATTTAACATTTTTATTATATGCATAGCTAGCACCTATTAGTTTGTTTGTTTTATCAGCTAATGCCGCAGAATTATCTTTTATATCAAAATTATCATATCTAGCAATCATGGATATCTCTGGTGTGAACCTATATTCTCCATTTACAGAGTAACCTTTACCATCGTATGCTGGACCAGCGTCTTTTGTGGCTATATATTGAGCTGCTATTAAGAATTCTGGTTGATTATATACTGCGTGCAAACCATACCAGTTGAAGTCATCATTAGTATTTGCTACAATTGCACCTTTACGGTTGTCTTGATTGGCTTGACCAAAGAAAGATACATCAGCATATTGTAGCTTATCGTTTCTTTTCTCTTTACCTGTTCCAAGTATGTGCCCTGTAAGTCTCCACTCACCACTTAGTCCATTATTGTTACTTGATAAGCTTGCAGCATCGTCTACTCTATGGTAGCCTTCACCGTTAAACAGCCCCAATTCGCTTGAAAAATATGGAGTTTTTGTCTTGAAATTCACACCAAGGTCGGCTGAGTTAGTCCAGTCTGCTCCGCCTTCTTTGTCTTCAACAAATACCTTTGCGATAGATCTATGATTCCATCCACCATGCTCTTCATAGTCAATCCAAGGTCTGTGTACTTGACCTAGCTCTACGCCAGTAAATGGCAATACTTCATCTAGGTAAAGGTATGCGTATTTAAGTATTACATCCGAATATCCTTTTGTTGTACCATTTTCAGCAGTTGAGCCATCTCTGTAAGTATCTAGTGTAACTCTTACATAGTCTTTTGGATTTTCTTTGAAGTATGCTTTTGTTTGGATATAGTTTCTTCTTGTCTCAAAACCATTTTTTCTTTGTCCAGCTACACCTGCTTGGTTTGTATCTTTGCTAGTAAAACCTAGATAGTGAGTACCACTCATCTCTACTGTTGGAGATTTTGATGTGATTTGAGTAGCATTTTTGATTTCTACTTTTTTCTCATCTTTTTTCTCAGCTGCTTTAGCTTCCATAGCAGCAATTTTTTCAGCCATGACTTCCATTTGTTCTTTTAGCTCACTAAGCTCTGATGCGTTGCCTACTGAAGATAGAGCAACCATTACTGCGATTGATAGTGCTGTTTTTTTCATTTTGTTTCCCTTGTTTTTTGATATGACACTTTAGAGTAATTTTATTACGAAATGGTAACATTAATCACATAAATGTGGATTTCAAAAATATCTTTAGTGATTTTTTGGCTTTATAGTCTAGTTTGTAGTGGATATGCTCTAGATACCACCGTGCATCACGAGGCGATATGTCTCTTTTTTCAGCTTCTGCTTTTAGGATATATTGCGGGATAAAGACTTTGGTATGGGCAAATTTAGTGGCTATGTTTTTGATATATATGGTGTGTTGATGGTAACATAGTCTAGCAAATACAAATGGTAATTTGGTTCGATTAAACCACTCTGCGGATAAATCAATAGCCTCATTCCCCGCCAAATAGTAACTCAACGCACGGTCGCCTATCATCACTTCGCCATCTAGTCCCATCACTTTGGCTAGTTGGTTTGAGGTTTGTGACGCTTTGTCGCTTTTGGTTTCGCCTTTTACAAGTAAGACACTATACACATTGCCAATACCAACTATCCCAACATCTGTACATTTACACCTTTTTGAGGTCACTGATGAGATAAATGCAGCATTAACTCGGCGTTTGTGAAATGCACTATTTACTACACTGGGTACGCTTTTACTTTTGGAGATATTGGCGTGATATTGGCTGTTTTTTTTCATAAAGACTTGAAATGGTAGTAAGTTTAGATAATCAATAGAACCAAATAGCAATTACAAGCCTTTTTAAGCATAATTATACCAAAGTACTTTTATAATTTACACATTATTTGGTCTTCATAGACCTAGGGAGAATATATGGTAATAGTTGAATTTTTGGGACCAATAGCCCTAGCACCAATAGAGCTAGAGGCTAAGACATTAGGTGATGTGGCTACCGTGCTTCAGGCAAATGCCCTATTAGAACCATGGCTAGGTAAATGTGCAGTAGCAGTGAATGATAATATGGTAAAAGATATGGGTTATCTGCTCAAAGATGGCGACCGCATATCATTGCTCCCTCCTGTGTGTGGTGGTTGATGGTAGAGATTTATGATGGCTCGCTTGATGTAAAGAGCATTTTTAATAGATGGTTTGATGAGCAACGAAACAATAACTATGGAGCATTTATTCCTTTTGTAGGCGTTATTCGTGATGAGGACGGGATAGATGGCCTGAGCTTTGATATATATGAACCGATACTAGCACAATGGTTTGATGGGTGGCAAGAAAAAGCAAAAGCTAGAGGTGCGTTACTAAAAATGGCACACTCAAGAGGTGATGTATGGCTTCATACTTCATCATACATTTCAGCAGTTTTCTCACCAAAACGCCGTGTAGCTCTCATGCTTATAGATGAGTTTGTAGAAGACTTCAAGGCGAATGCACCGATATGGAAGTATGACCTCAGAGACGGAGCGAGGATTTATGCGGAAGATAGAAGTACGCCTATGAATGGTGCTGGTTTGCTTGGTGGCAAACTATGAGTTTTATTAGTTTTGATGAGTCACAGAAAATTATAGATGATATTTCCATAGAAAAAAAAATAGTTACAATAAGACTAATGGATAGTATTGGATTTATCCTTGCTTCTGATATTATTGCCAATGAAAACTCACCATCAGCTCCTACTTCTGGAATGGATGGATATGCTTTTGCGTATAGTGATATGGCTTTGGGCAGACTGCTCATATCTGGAGTTAATCCAGCTGGTGGCGATAACGCACAATCCATCAAAGCAGGAGAATGCATCAAAACATTCACTGGCTCACTAATGCCTCATGGTTCTGATACTCTAGTACCTATTGAGCTAGTTGATGTGGTTGATGGGCATATCATATTCAAAGAGCAAATACCAAAAGGCTTTAGCGTAAGAGCCATTGGAGAGAACTACAAAGAAGGCGAACTACTAATACCAAAAGGAACTTGCATAGATTTCGCGCAAATTGGAGTTCTTGCAAGTCTAAATATATCTAGCGTAAGCGTGTATGCAAAACCTCGCGTAGGAATATTAGCCACTGGTAGTGAGCTTTTGAGTCTTGGAGAAGTACAGACCAAACAGTCACAAATCAGAAGTAGTAATAATCTAGTCATAGAAGCTATAGTGGCAAAATACGGTGGTGAACCACTACAATACGGTTGCACAAAAGATGATAAGAGCATTATCACTCATGCTATCATTAAAGCCCTTAGGGAAAGTGATATTGTTGTCACAACTGGTGGGGTTAGTGTAGGAGATTATGATTTTGTAAAAGATGTTGTTAGGGAGATAGGCTTTGAGGTACTATTTCAAGGTGTACATATCAAACCAGGGCAACACATAATGCTTGCACAAAAAGAAAATAAATTTATATTAGCTCTTCCGGGGTTCTCATACTCGTCTACTGTGACAGCACTTCTGTATCTATTGCCACTTATCGGTAAATTTTCTGGTATTAAAACTTCTCTAAAAACGGTAAAAGCTATATTAAAAGAATCATACGCTAAAAAATCAAACAAAGACGAGTTCATAGCGTGCAATATATCAGAAAATCACGGTCAATATGAGTGCGATTTTGGTGGCAAAAAGCAAGGTACAAGTGCCATACTTACAAATATATTAGGCTCATCTGCACTTATACACCTATCTTCATCTGATACAGAGAAAAATATAGACAATGAGGTCGAAATACTGCTTTTCGATTAACTATATTTGATTTCTTGCTAATGCAAAACTAAACTTGCTGCATGAATAGCCATTTCTCTTGATATACTTAGCCAAATCAGCAGCACTAACGCAACCAGCCATTGAGGCTTCTTGAAAAATTGTGAAATATTTTGAATAATACATTTTAAATCCTTTTATTTTCATACTTAATTATAACGATTTGATACTTTTTTATTAAAAATATGTCAAATTGTCATAAAATATGATATAATTCTTTCATAACAAAATTTTAATAGCGAATGGAGTCCAAAATGATAGACCTACCAGAAGTGATAGAGAAGATAAAAGATGTAATATCGAGCGACAAGGGGAGTAAAATCTTTGACAAAGATGTGGCTGGTGTGCTTGGAATACCACAAGCAACTTTTGCAACCATGAAAAAAAGAAATTCTATTCCATTTCAGGAGCTTCTGGAATTTTGTGCTATCAAAAAAATTAGTGCAAATTGGCTGTTTTTTGACCAAGCAGTAGATATGCTAAAGGCTGAAACGGATAAGTTCTTTCAAATTAAGTATTTTGCAGATATTAGAGCTAGTGCTGGTGGTGGAGCTGAAGTGTTTGGCGAGGATTATGAGATGCTCGATATGGATAAAAATATTATTCGTAATATGGTAGGTAGAGGTAGCACAAATCTAGATGCTATCAATGTAGACGGAGAATCTATGGAACCGACGCTAGGGAATGGTTCTATAGTCTTTATAGACCGTGAGCAGACCAATATCAACAAAGATGGTATATTCATAGCATCCACAACTGCTGGTCTATTTATCAAGCGAATTAGACAACGGGCTGATGGGATGATAGAGCTTATTAGTGATAATAAATCATACTCACCAGAAGTATTAGCCCCTGATGAAGTGATTATAGTTGGAAAAGTAGTTGGGAGCATAGAGAGCTTTTAATCTGCTCTCAATGCTACTAAAACGACATCTCAGCAAGTGCCATTTTGGCATCTGTTTGTGTACCATTATATTTTTTTATCTTGATGCCCTGCTCTTTCATTGAGTTGGCTGTATTTTTACATGCCATTTTTACTACTAAATATTCACAATCTTTTATAGCTTCAGCCATAGTATCATGAGCTTTGATATGTTCTAAATCATCAGCTCCATGGCTACACTCATGATGCCCCTCTTCGTCATCATCATGGTCATGATGGTCATCTCCCGCCATTTTTGGGTTAATTCTTAGCTCTTCTAGTGTTATAGTTTTGAACATTCCACCACCTATTGTAAACACTGCAAAATATGGAGTATGCCCTGCATTATTTGCTATCGTAAGTTTCTCATCTTTTACTGGTATTGCTATTTTCATTTGTTATCCTTTTTTGTTTTGTATCGTTTTTAAACTCATAGTGCGATTATATTGCTCACGAAGTTTATGCTTTTTATCTTGCCATTTTCGCTTCTAATTATAGTGATCTTGCCTTCTTCTGCAGGGAATCTCTCTCCTAGATTCTCATCATTAATAAGCAATATAGGATGATTATAGGTTCTCATTTTTGGTAATGCAAACATCTTTGTAACAAACGCTGGCATTTGGCTAATCTCTGCTATAAATGTAGCATTATTAGTCGCTAAGAAATCATTTGGCTTGGTTGCTAAAAACTTATGCACTTTGCTTGATGGCTCTTTTTCAAATGTCATAATTATAGTCTTTGGTGTTCTGTCTAAACTATGAAGCACACCAAACTGGTCAACAAGCTTCATAGGAGAGATAGTATCTCCGACTTTATATTCACTAGCAAACAGACCTATACTAAGTGCCAAAAGCAATATAATTTTTCTCATTCCTACTCCATTTTATAAATAATAGTATACTTATACCATAAAATAGTGAATTTCGTGTAGTATAATGCAAAAAGTATACCACTCAAAATGATAAAACAATTTAAAAAAGGATTAGCCGTATGGACAATGATAATATCCTAGCGAAATTCATAGACCTACTCCGTGCCGATGAGTACTTCGAGGCTCATGAAGTGCTTGAGCATGAATGGCATAAACTCAAGAGTCTAAACCATCCCAAAGCCAATCTAGCTAGAGGACTTATTAACGCTGCTGTTGCTTTCGAGCATCTAAAGCGTAATACACCTACAGCAATGGACAAAGCTAAAAGGACATATAGCGGATATACAAAGTATGCACATTTGGCTCACGATGCAGAGTGGCTAGAGGCATCCACGCTGGTAGAAAAGATGGCAAAAGAAAAAGGGTTATAGAGTATAATATATTGTAAAAATAAGTTTTTTACTGTGTGCTTCTATATTTTGTAAAAGCAGTAAAAAAATACTATAATTGAATTTCGTAACCAATAAGGAAAAAAATGATTTCGGCAAAATATCTACATCAAGTACAAGCCGCACTGCTCTCATGCTTTATGAGCTTTATAATGTCAGGTGCGATTACGCTTATCAATCTCGGGCTTGTCGAAGGATTTGTAGGAGCATGGTTACATGCGTGGATATTTGCTTGGGCTTTGGCATTCCCAACTATACTACTTGTGTTCCCATTCGCTAGAAAATTAGCAATGAAAATCGCATCAAAATAAACCCATGTATCATTTTATACCATAGCCTAATTTCATAAGTGCTATTTGGAGCTTTTCTCGCACTTCGCCTTGGAACTCTAGAGTATTATCCTTGATAGTGCCACCTATGGCAAGTGATTTTTTGAGTGTTTTCAGTAACACTTCTAATATATCATTGCTCAAGAAGAATGGCTTTACAATAGTGACAATCTTGCCATTTCGTTTTTCACGAGCAAAGTGCAATCTATGTTTTTCAGGATCTTTTGTTGCAGTTTCTTTTTTTTCCTCTTTGTCTTTATTGTCACTACTCCAGCCATCATTTAGATTTGCACCCATTTCAAATAGATTTTCTCTCATACTATACCTCTATATTAAAGATTATTTCTGTGCGATTTTTACGAGTCTGTATCTCGTTTATCTTTAGCCCTTCGATATTCATCGCCATAAACTCCTCAAGTGTTTGTATGCCTTTGAGGGCTATTTCACGCAACACTTTACCGCGATAAGCTTTTGCATAGTGGCTCACAACTTTGCCATCTTTTAGAAACTTTAGTGTCGTATAGCTCTTATTTGGCGTATAGAACTTATCATAATATCCAGCGCGAATATCTAATATATCTTCGTCTATGAGTAGTTTATCCAGTAGCAGTGAGCTTGATTTTTTGTAAAGCGCTTCCGTCTTCAGCTCTCCTAGGCTTTTGCCCTGTTGTAGTCTATAAAGAGTTAAACTATCACTAGCTCTAACCGCACCAAATAGATTAGAAAATATGATAACACTATCATCAATATGTTTTTGGGCTTTGAAGTCTAGTGAGCTATAATTTAGGTAATCAAATGCCACACCAGTATATAGCTTAATAGCCTTACATGCTGGAGAGTTCTCATCGATTACTTGCTTATAAAACTCTATGTCGCTTTGTTTTTTTAGTCCGAATATCTCATTTATATTGTCTGCATTATTGCTACTAATAATTTCATTATACTTATCCAAGCACTCACTGCGTATCGGCAAATCGCTAGCAAACAAGAGTTTTTCTATGTCAAACTTGCTGTCATTATATATGGTTTTTGTTTCGCTAGGAGCTAATAGTATTTTCACTATTACCTCTCGTGGAATGATTCGCTTAGTGTTTTTGTAATTGGCTTGGTTAGATACTGAAGGACGGTTCTACTGCCTGTAATTATATCAACTTGGGTTGTCATACCTGGTGTTGCTTCAATTTTCTTACCATTTTTAGCTGTGAGTTCATTATTATCTAGTGCTATTCGTACTCTAAAGTACTGTTTCTCACCTTGTTGTGTTTTTTCCATCAAAGCATCAGGACTTATATAAACAACTTTTCCGTCAAAAATACCATATATTGCATAATCATACGCATCAAGCTTTACAGCAACTTTCTGACCAACTCTAACAAATGATATATCAGATGGTGGTAATTTTGCCTCTATAAGCAACTTATCGCCTGAAGGCACAAGTGCCATAATAATATCTCCAGGTCGCACCCTAGCACCCCTAGTCGTAATTAAGATGTCTTTTACGATTGCGTCCATTGGAGATAGTATATCCATCCACTCTAATGTAATTTTGCGATCCTCTAGCTCTTGGGATTTACTTGATAACTCTTCTTCTGCTTTTGTCATCTCTGCTTGTGAGTCTTGGAAATATTTGTTTCTTTTGTTAGATATTTGACCTTTGAGATCTGCAACTTGTCTTTTTAGCCTAATTACTTCAGTTGCACCTATATCACCAGATGCTAGTAATGGCTGATTTAAGCTAAGCTCTTGCTTTGCAAGTTGCAAAGATTCATTAAGTGCCGAAATCTCATCATTAAGTGCTTGTTGTCTTCTCTTGAACAATTCTGTTTGATTTGAAACATATTCTGGGTACTCTTTTACTTCTGCTGGAAAAACCAATGGTTTTCCGTATACTTCTGAGTTTAGTCTTACAAGTGCTGCTTTTAGAGCTGCTACTTTTGATTTACTATCATCAAATCCTGCTTGGGCTTTATCTTTTTCCATCATAATAAGCCTTTCACCTTTTTTGACTTTTTGCCCCTCTTTTACAAATAACTTTTCTATAACTCCATCACTCGAGGATTGTATCTCTTGAGTTTTTGCCGTTGCAATAACTTGCCCTTGTGCATGTGAAATCTGATCAAGCTCTGCCCATGATGCCCAGATAAAAAATGGCACAATAAGCAAAAATAGTGAGCCAAATATTATCCATAGGGGATTAATTCTAGATATTAGGGGTACGGTGTTGCTCATAATTATCCTTTTTTAACTTGTTTTTTTATATTATTTTCAGATAGTTTATTTAATACGGCATCCCTTGGTCCATCCATAGCTATTCCTTGTGGAGTTACAACAATGACCCTGCCTACAATTCCTAAAAGTGCTGGTTTATGCGTAACCAGAATAAGAGTCTGATTCTCCGAAATACTATTATTAAGCACTTGCAATATATGCTTCTCAGTTGCATCATCCATATTTGCTGTTGGTTCATCAAGTAACCATATTTTTGGAGCTGCTAGCACCATTCTAGTAATTGCTATCAACTGTTTTTGTCCACCTGAAACACTTGAGCCACCCTCTGGTACTGGAGTATCTAGCCCTTTGGGAAGACTGTTTATTAGACCTGATAGACCCGTTTTATTGCTAGCATCTAATATCATCTGGTCATCAACCCCAACCATACCCATAAGTAGATTATCTCTAAGAGTTCCTGATATTAGCTTTGTACTTTGAGGCAAATATCCTATAGTTTGACTTACTTTATCTCTAGCTATTTGCTGTATATCCATACCACCTAGTAGAACCGTACCTTCCTGTGGGGCGTACAGACCAGCTAGCATTTTTAGCATAGTAGATTTTCCAGAACCAATTATGCCTAGAAGTGCTACTCGCTCACCTTTGTTTATATTTAGATTTGATATATTTATTGAGTTTGTATTTTCTCCATATGAAAATTTGACACCTTGACAGCTATATCTTGGTTCAATATCAGCTGGCATCAAAGGCTTTGACACTCCTTCATTATCGCGTGGAAGTTCATATATTCTATTAAGATCACCGACTGTAACTTTTGCTCTGCCATACTGAACAAACATATTTGGCAATTGTGCAACTGGTCCGAGAACCCTACCTGCAAGTATTGAGGCGGCTATAAGCCCCCCCATAGTTAGAGTACTTTCGCCACTACTAACCAAATACGCGCCCATAGCAACTAGTGCCACATAGCTAACTTGTTGTAAAAATGATGCAATATATCCTGCTAGTTCACTATAGTGTCTGATGGCTATATCATCATCAATTGCATCTTCTGTTAGTGCATTCCACTTGCTAAGAACTGAATAACTAGCTCCAGTGGCTTTTACATTTTCTGCACTCTCTACTGTCTCCACTAGAAGTCCTAATTTTTTATTCGACGCTGCTATAGATGCTTTTGTTAGAACTTCAATTTTGTTTTTGAAAAATAGAGCTGTAACAATAGACAAGGCCAAAAATATTAGAGGAACAAGAGCCATTATCCATCCACCTAATAACAAAATTATGAATGCAAAAAATATAACAAATGGAAAATCAACAATAAAGTATATAGCTGCAGATGATATAAATGCACGAATACTAGCATAGCCTTGGAGTTGACCTGCCAAATTGCCAACGCTTTGTGGTATACCATCAAGCCTGAGCTTTAGAAATGTATCAAATATATTATGAGAATAACTCTTGTCCATCGCGGTTGATGCGTGATCCAATATTGCTGACCTAGCTATTTTTATAATAGCCTCCAAAAGTATGGCTATAAAAACACCAGCTGCCAGTGCAATAAGCGTTGTCATGCCATGAGTAGGGATAACCCTGTCATAAACCTGCATACTAAAAAATGATGTTCCAAGGGCTAGAGCATTTATACTGATTGTTGCTACTCCTGCATAGAAAATTATTTTTTTTTGTTGCAATGCTATAGTTTTAAACATCTCAAATGCTGTAATTTTTTTACTCTCTACTCTTTTAGCTCTTATTGGTGTGAATTTAGTACCTAGTGCAAAATTACTATAATATTTAATTCCCTCTACACTATCACACTTCCAAGTCCCATCAGGAATCTTCTCCATCAGTATCCTCATGCCAACATTTGGTATAAGTGCCATTGCAGGGAGTGATTCCTCGCTTATGTTGTCACTCCATTTAGGTGCAACTAAATTGTGTGATTTGAAAATATCGTTGTAGTATTCAAATGTCAACTTATCATCTACTAAAGTCAGTTTTTCTATCTTTTTGGCAAGCTCTTCTTGTTCATGTCTATTTAATCTAGATGCCGAAAAATTAGGCAAAGAGCATATTTGCATAAGCCAATCGCTATCTTTTTTTAGATTATTTATTTCTCTATAAATACTCATTTATTGACCTTTCCAATTTGGTTATTTTTATCTCTAAATGTGCCAAGAGGATTTATGTCACCCTTGTAGAGTGCTAATTGATAAGCAGCGATGAGCATGGTTACTTTTACACTAGAAAAGGCTATCTCATTTTGTGTAACTTCTCTTGATGTGTTAACTAGGTCTAGCCACTGCCTCTTGCCAGCTAGAAACAATCTAGTGTATGATGCAAAAACTCTTTGTGATGATCCTACTGATTTGCCTTGACTGGATATTCTACTGATTGCCGAATTATAATCATTATATGCGAACATTATTTTATTTACAATAGATTGTTTAGCGATTAATTTTTCTTGCTCTACTTGTAAAATCTTTGCTTGTGCACCTTCAATTGCACTTCTAGCAGATAAACCTGCTCCTGTAGATGCCTGAAGTGATATGTATACAAAAGGATTGTTGTCGCTTGGCGTATCTATGGTCATCGAGCTACTGCCGAAATTTTGTTGTACTTTTAAGCTCAAATTTGGCCAAATATTTGCTTTTGCTTTATCAAGCTCGGCTTTTGCATACTCTCTTTGTGCATCTATCTTTTTTAGTAGCGGGTGAGTATTCATGGACTCATCAATTACACTACTAAGGGTTCCACTCACTACTGGTGCTGACAATTCAACTATTAGTTTATTATCAAACGGTCTTCCTGTCATTATCTCTATTTGGGCCAACGCTGTATCTCTTTTTGTCTTTGCAAAATTCAAATCTGTGTCCATCTGATAGAGCCTAGCTGAGAGTAGATCCATATCTGCCCTTGATGATACACCTGCTGCCACCCTTCTTGAAACCATACCTTCAAGAATACGAAGCTGTTTTTGTCCTTCAAGTAGTACCGTGTAGCTACTTTCGCCTTCCATATATGTTTTTATATTATTGAGTAGTGTCTCTATAAGCGTATAGGCACTATCTTCAAGTGAATATTCTGAACTTTTTTTGTTTGCAAGTGCCAAATCATAGTTTGCATCAAGCTTTCCACCAGTGAATAGTGGTTGATCTATGCTAAGCGTTGCACCAAATAGATTATCCCCAGTTTGATATGAACTTAATGATGGAGTTGGATAGTATCCCCATTTTGCACCTCTTAGCTGTGCGTCAGAACCTTTGATTATCTGCCTATTCATTTTGATTGTGGGGTGAGTTAGCAGTGTCATATTGATTATATCTTCTATGCAATATCTGTTACTATTACTATATTGGATTGTATTGTCTGCATTGTCGAGTGTTTGTGCTTCTAATAGCGACAAAAAGATAAATGATATAGAAAATAGCAATCTCATTATTATTATATGCTCTCTCTTGTTTGATTTGTAATAATTGTATCATAATTGGCTAAATATATAATATTTAAATTGCTATATTCTAATTTTTATAAATTTTCTATATAATGATTAATCGTGATTTAAGAAAATTGGGGTTTTATTTTGAAAATTATTTTTACAATATTTTTACTATTTATCAATACTGTTCTATATGCTGAGCAAAATCAGCAACTTGATATATCATTCGAGATAAAAAATAGCCTATCAAACCATCTCCGTGGCAAAAATAGTGCAATAATAGAAAAATTATATGCAAATAGTGAATACAGACCTCTGTGGGTTGGCACGCAAAATAGACGAAAAATGTATGATTTATTATTGGCCTTGAAAGATCCAATGTACAATTATAAAGAGAAAGATTTTGGCAGAAAAGAGATAGAGCAACTATCATATATGATAGATAATCGTACAATCGACGAATCACAAATGGCACCTGCGTATGCTAGATTAGATGTGGCTGCTAGTTATAGTTTTGTTGCTTTAGTTGACTTTATATCACAAGGAGATGTTGACTGGAACTTAGTAAAAAGAAAAATGGTCGCCCTTAGGGAAAGTGATGATATAAGAGCTGATTGGGAAATGACACCAAATACCTTTCCAAACGAAAAAATGATGGCAATAGCCGTGATGGATGGAGATATTAATTCATACTTAGAATCTATAATTCCACTCCAAGACAGGTACAAGGAACTTGTTAATATATACAAAAAATACAGAAGTATGAAATCATTTGAGAGTGTCCCATATGGAAATACGCTTACTATTGGAGACTCTTCAGATAGGGTTGTTAGTCTAAAGAGGCTGCTTAGAACACTTGGTGACTATCCATCGTATTTATCTATCGATAATCAATTTGATAGCGAACTAAAAAATGCCGTTCTTAGATATCAAAAACGATACAATATAGAGCAAACAGGAAAAGTAGATAATACAACTAACTACTATCTAAATCAGCCACTCTCTATGCATTTGCAAAGCATCACGACCAATCTAGATAAGACAAAACTATATCCAAGATATCTAGAGGATGAGCGAATAGAGGTAAATATACCATCATATAGCTTAGAGTATTTTAACAACTCTAAATATCCAAGTTTTAGATCAAAAGCAGTTGTTGGTAGAATAGACAGACCAACACCTATTTTTAGTGATGTGGTAGAAAATTTGGTATTTAACCCTACTTGGACTATTACAGACAATCTAATCAAAAAAGACCTTATTCCTGTTCTTAAAACTGAGCCTGATTTTTTATCCAAAAATAATATCCGTGTTTTTGCAGGAAACAAAGAGGTCTACCTCTCAGAAGGTGAACTTGATCAATATGAAAAAAATTCAGCCTCAGTACCATTTAGATTCACTCAAGATCCAGGAAATACAAATGCATTAGGGAGAGTAAAATTTAATCTTCCAAACAAGTATGATGTATATTTGCACGATACTGACAATCCTACTTTATTTTCAAGAAGATATAGAGTCTATAGCTCTGGATGTATGAGACTTCAAAGACCTCTGGAACTGGCAAAAATGATAATTGACTCAAACACAAATGGTAAATATGATGATAGTAAAGTGGATGAGATATTGGACTCAATGAAAACTACAACAGTACCACTAAACAAAAAAGTACCTATCCACACTCTCTATTTTACTGCTAGAGAGACAGATGGACTTATATATTTTGATTATGATATATATATGTACGATCTCATAATTGCAGAATCAACAGCTAGTAATCATAAAAATAGTTTTAAAGTTCCAACGAAAAGATTGATAAGTGTGGATAAAAATGCAAAACCAGCAGGAGTTCCTGCCCCATAATTAACGCTAAATATTTTTGTTCTGAATATAATTGACTATTTTATGGCCGTGATTTAGAGCTATCGCTATGCTTCCGCCACTTTTAAATGCAATATCACCAGCTATAAACATGCCACTTGTCTTTGTCTCATAATTGCTATCAAATATCGGCTCACCATTATCATCAAGTACAACTCCACATTTCTTCAAAAAATCGATTGGTGTAGTGCCTCCTAGAGCGTAAATAGCTCTATCAAATAACTCACTAGTATCATCACTAAATACCATTTTTATTTGGCCATGCTCATTATCTAGCGATTCTATATTAACTCCAAATTTTGGTGTTATTTTACCTAACTGTTTATATGTAGTAAATAGTGCTTGATTAGTAGGGTTTGGCTTGCTTAGCTCTGCTCTTCTATAGCACAGAGTGACATTATTAGTTTCGCTCAAATCACAAGCATACTCCACTGCACTATCGCCACCTCCTATGATTACAATTTTTTCACCATTACTACATTTGTCTAGATTAAAATTAACTTGAGTTTTTAATGATGGCGGGATTATGTATGATGGCTTGTTTGGTTTTCCCATTCGACCTACACTAACTACTACATTTTTAGAAGCAAACTCTCCATCACTTGTAGTTACGATAAAAATATCTCCACTTTTAACCACTTTATCAACTTCACAATTAAATTTTGCATCTATAAGGTGATTATCAAGCAAGGAATCAAAATAATCAATAGTAGACTCTTTTGTGCCGTCTATAAACTCTATATTACCTTCTAGTGTTACTGCTTGACCTTGCCAGTCTTTATCAACCCGTTTTTTATCTTTATAAAATTTTCGTATAGTATGTGAGTGATTGTCACTTTTTTCAATTAGAAGTATCTTTTCTAGACCAAGTATTTTTGACTCAATTGAAACTCCAATGCCACCCGGTCCTCCACCGATAATAATAATATCGTAAATATTATCCATAATCTCTCCTTATTAATTTGAAATATTATACACTTTTTCTTGCCATTACTCGCTGGGAATGTGTTATTGCAACTGCCATTGCATCAGTAATATCTAGTGGTTTTATCTCTTTATTAATTTTCAATATTTTTTTTACCATAAATGCAACCTGTTCTTTAGTAGCTTTTCCATTGCCTGTAACCGATTTTTTGACCTGCAAAGGTGTATATTCATGGAACACTCCTTTGACCTCCAAAACTTTCATAGATATAGCACCACGAAACTGTGCAAGCTTCAAAACACTATTAGGATTGAATGCAAAAAATATATCCTCAATAGCCACTTCATCTATAATATTTGCTCCTAAAATAACATCTAGACCCCTTGAGAGCTCAATCATCTTCTCTTGTAGAGTATTTCCACTAAATTTAAGTAAACCTGCCTCTATCAATGATATTTTCACACCGCTTGTTTCTACTATACAATAGCCTAAATTACGGCTTCCGGGGTCAATTCCTAGTATATTCATTCACATCCTTGTTCACATAGTGAATAATTTTACTCAACTTTGTTTATTGCCCTAATTTTAGCCAATATTTGCTAAAATACAAAAAGTTATTCACATTAAGTTTAGCAAATATTTGAAAGTTGGGATTTTATGAATATTGGACAAAAAATATTATCAGAGTTAAAAAAAGAAATTTCACAAATTGAATATAATAGATATATTAAAAATATTATTTATGATGAAAAAAAATCAAGAAGTGATATTGCTCACTTCTATGTTCCTAATATTATAATCTCAAAATGGATTAAAAGCAAATATGAAAATAAAATCACACATCTATTTGAAATTAACTCTGGAGTTAAGCCAACATTAGAATTATCATTAAAAAATGAACGGTTTAACAAAAATAACAAAATGGAACTAAAAAGTGTTGAAAAGAATAGTTTGAAGACAAACTTTTTAAATCCTTCACTTACATTTGATACTTTTATAGTAGGAAGTTCTAACCAATTTGCATTCACAGCTGCTAAAAGTGTTAGCGAAAAACCTGGACAAATGTATAATCCACTCTTTTTATATGGGGGAGTGGGTTTGGGTAAAACTCATCTGCTTCAAGCAATAGGCAATGAACAGATAAAACTAGGCAAAAATGTTGTCTACACAACTCTAGAGATGTTTATGAACTCATTCACTTCACATATTAGATCTCAAACTATGGATAAATTTAGAGATAAATTTAGAGAGTGTGATCTATTACTTATTGATGATATACAATTTATTAGTAGAAAAGAACAGACACAAGAGGAGTTTTTCCATACTTTTAATGAGCTACATAATCTTAAAAAACAAATTGTTATTACGGCGGATAGACAACCTAGTAAGATAGCTGGTCTTGTTGATAGACTAAAGAGTCGTTTTGAGTGGGGCTTAATGGCAGATATTCAACCACCAATGCTTGAAACAAAAATAGAGATTATAAAGAAAAAATGTGAACTTGACAAAATAGTCTTAAATAACGAAGTTGTCTCTTTTATAGCTACAAACATGGGAGATAATATACGAGAAATAGAAGGTACAATTATCAAACTTAATGCACTTGCATCAGTTCTAAATCAAAAAATAACACTAGAATTTGCACAAAATGCGATAAAAGATCATATAAAAGAAAAAAAAGAACAAATTACTATTGAAGATATTATGACTATTGTTTCAAAAGAGTTAAATATAAAACCATCAGATATAAAATCAAAAAAAAGAACACAAGCTATTGCGAATGCTAGAAGAGTTGTGATATATCTTGCTAGAAATCTAACTCCGAATTCAATGCCTCAAATAGCACTATTTTTTGGGATGAAAGATCATACAGCAATAAGCCATGCTATGAGAAAAATCAATGAAATAATAGATAATGATGAAAATTTTAAAGTTTTATTAGAAGAGTTATCAAATAAGATAAATACGAAAGAAAAATAAATAAAAAAAAGATATAATACTAAATAGTGTATTTATGTGAAAAGTTCTAAAAATAGTGTAACTTTAAAAAGTATGCTATATAGGTCATTAAAGCTATTTTTCACATATTCATCGAGAATTACTACTACTACTATTTTAATTAAATAAATAAGAGGGAAAGTTATGAAAATTAAAGTTCAAAAACAAGTTATTGAGTCAATACTTATAAATCTTCAACCATTTCTAGAAAAGAAAGATTCAAGTCAAATAACTTCGCATGTTTTTATTCAAGCAGCTCAGAATATTTCAACTGTAAAAGCAACAGATATGGAAATAGGTCTTAGTATACAAACTAATAATTTTATAATTGAACAAGAAGGTAGTTTTACTGCTAATGGTAAAAAGTTACTTGATATTATAAGAATATTGAAAGATGATGAGATTACCATAGAAGTTTCTAATTCTGTAATTATTGTAAAACAAAATAGTTCAAAATTTAAACTACCAATCTTTGATCCAACTATATTCCCAACATTCCCAAGTAGTGATAATAAACCTAAAATAACTTTAGATTCTTTGCACCTTATTCAAAATCTCAAAAAAATATCTCCTGCTATTGATACAAATAATCCAAAATTTGAACTTAACGGGGCATTACTTAATATAAAAACTCATTCTACTGATATAGTAGGTACAGATACAAGAAGATTAGCAATAGCTACAATTAACAATGATAGCGAAAAAGAGTTGTCACTAATAATACCAAAAAAAGCTATTATTGAAATTCAAAAACTATTTTTAGATCATATTACAATTTTTTATGATGAGACTAATATTATAATTACTAGCGATAATTACTATTTCTTTAGTAAATTAATAAATGGTAAATTTCCAGATTATGCTAGAATTATACCAACATCAACGCGTCACAATATGAATCTACCTAAAAAAGATATGATAGATGCCATTAAAATGATTACTACTATATCAAATGAAATTAGAATGACGATTACATCAAATACTATTATTTTTAACTCACTTAGTGCTGATAATGTAGAAGCTAAGACCCAAATCGAAGTAAAAACTGGAATTAATGAAGTTTTTGATCTTAACTTTAATAGTAAATATATTTTAGATTTTCTTTTTCAGTGTGAAGATGATTATTTCGAGTTAAAATTAAACGAACCAAATTTACCATTTATGGTAAAAAATAGAGATTTTATAACAATCATAATGCCAATAATAATATAAAGAAAGAGAATAATGTCTAAAGAGAAACAAACAAAATATATATTCGTAACAGGAGGAGTTTTAAGCTCTCTGGGGAAAGGCATAAGTGCTGCTAGTATTGCAACGCTACTAAAACATTCAGGGCTTAAGGTAGGAATATTAAAACTTGATCCATATATAAATGTAGACCCAGGCACAATGAGTCCACTAGAACATGGTGAAGTTTTTGTTACAAAAGATGGGGCGGAAACCGACCTAGACTTGGGACACTATGAGAGATTTATAGATAGCTCTCTAACTCAAAACAACAATTTCACAACAGGTCAAGTTTATAAAACAGTAATTGAGAATGAGAGAGCTGGAAAATACTTAGGAAAAACTATACAAGTTGTGCCTCATATAGTAAATGAGATAAAAGAGAGAATATATTTAGCTGGTAATAGTAAAGATATATTGATAGTAGAACTTGGTGGAACGACTGGAGATATCGAAGGTTTACCGTTCCTTGAAACAATCAGACAAATCAAACATGAGCTTGGAAAAAGTAATGTTATGAATATCCATGTGACTCTGTTACCTTATATTAAAACTGCTGGTGAACTTAAAACAAAACCAACACAACACTCTGTGCAAGAACTTAGAAGAATTGGTATATCTCCAAATATGTTAATTCTTAGGGCAGAACTACCAGTTCCTCTTGAGCTTAAAAGAAAAATAGCATATAATTGTGATGTTGATGAGGATAGTGTAATTGACGCACTTGATGCTATGACTATTTATCAAGTCCCATTAAATTTTATGGCTCAAGATATTCTTAAGCCTATTATAAAACAGTTAGAGCTTGGAGAAATAACTCCTAAAATGGGGACTTGGAGTGAACTAGTAAATAAGATTATTATGCCAACTTACGAGGTAAAGATAGCATTCGTAGGAAAATATTTAGATCTTAAAGAGTCATATAAATCACTTACTGAGGCTCTCATTCACTGTGGAGCTAACATTGATCATAGAGTATCTATTAAATGGGTAGATAGTGAAAAAATAGAAGAAGATGGTAGTGAAAAATTGCTCAAAGATTGCGATGGGATACTTGTTGCTGGTGGATTTGGTGAGCGAGGTGTTGAGGGTAAAATAGAGGCTATTAGGTACGCCAGAGAAAATAAAGTTCCATTTTTGGGTATATGCCTTGGAATGCAACTCGCAATGATTGAATTTAGTAGAAATGTACTAAAACTTGAGGATGCAAACTCTACTGAGTTTGATACACAGACTAAAAATCCAATTATTTATCTAATAGATGAATTTATGGACAATACAGGGGCAAAACAAATACGAACTACAACTTCTCCACTTGGTGGGACACTTAGACTGGGTGAATATGAGTGTAACACAAAAGATGGTAGTAATTTACGAAGAGCATATGATCAGTCAGTTATTTTTGAGCGACACAGACATAGATATGAGGCAAATCCAAAGTATAGAGAAGCACTAGAACAAAGTGGTATGGATATAACTGGAGAATCAAATGGTCTTATAGAAGCGGTCGAAGTTGTAAATCACCCATGGTTCTTGGGTGTACAATTTCACCCTGAATTTACTTCAAGATTGCAAAACCCAAATCCTGCAATTTTGGCATTTGTAAAAGCTAGTGTTGAGCATAAAATAGACTAATCTATGCAACAAAATAAACTATCTCTAGGCGATATAGATAGTATTCTTTCCAAACGAATTGAAAATAATGGTGGGTTTCTGACCCTCGCCAATCTCCCAAATCCCTCAACATTTAGTGATATGGATATTGCAACCAATAGAATATCACAAGCAATTCATAGTGGAGAAAATATCCTAATTGTTGGAGATTATGATGTGGATGGAGTAGTATCTACTACTATCATGAAGGAATTTTTTGATGAGATTGGTGTGAGTGTAGGCTCGTTTATACCAAATAGATTTGCTCATGGATATGGATTATCTATGAATATTTTATTTGCTTTGCAAGATGCTGATTTGATTATTACAGTAGATAATGGAATAAATGCAAATGAAGTAGCAACATGGTGTAAAGAAAATGGCAAAACACTGATTATTACTGATCACCATACGGTTGGACTAGAGCTACCAGAAGCATTTGCTATTATTAATCCAAAAAAATCAAATTGTAATTTTAAATATGATGATATTTGTGGGGCACAGGTGGCATGGTATTTGTGTGCTGGGATCAAAAAAGAGATGAAATTGGATATTGACCTAAAGCCCTATTTGACATTAGTCTCTTTAGCCATTATCGCTGATGTGATGCCTTTAACTCATATAAATAGAGCAATGGTAATTGCGGGTCTAAAAGAGATTGAAAAATCTCAAAGAGCTTGTTTTGTGGCACTAAAATCACACTTTAATAAAACAACATTTAGCAGCCAAGATATAGCTTTTTTCATAGCCCCGCTCCTGAATAGTGCAGGTCGCATGAAAGATGCTTCTTTGGCTTTTGATTTTCTAAGAAGTA
This sequence comes from Sulfurovum sp. UBA5198, assembly GCA_002412865.1. GTDB lineage: Bacteria > Campylobacterota > Campylobacteria > Campylobacterales > Sulfurovaceae > BN30871. The sequence goes on along the minus strand of DHVW01000010.1, from coordinate 12,064 downwards.
GTAACCAACCGCAAGCTAATATATATCTAGCAAAATTAATTGAGACAAACAACCAAAGAAAAATCACAGAAGAAGAGACTAGCCTCCAAGCCATTAACTCTATTATAAATCCCGATGACGAAATATTGGTGGCTATTGGTGATGATTGGCATGAGGGAGTTGTGGGCATTGTTGCTTCTAGGATTGTTAGAAAACATGGTAAACCAGCGATTATCTTGTGTAGGGGTGAAAATGGACTCCTTAAGGGGAGTGGCAGAAGTGTGTACAATTGTGATTTGTATGGGAGCATAATGGCATGCAGTGAATATTTAGAGAAATTTGGCGGACACAAATTAGCAATTGGCATGGCGATAAAAAATGAGAATATTAACGATTTTATAAATAATCTAAGACAAAACTACAAAGAGATTACAGATAGTGTTAGAGATGATGGTGTGATTGGTGAGATAACTCTATGCGAAATATCAAATGACCTATTTCGTACTTTGGATAAATATGAACCATACGGCGAAGGCAATAGAGTACCGCAGTTTAAATCATCAAAACTAGAGATAAAAAGTAGTAAGATAATGGGTTCCAATAGCGAGCATGTAAAATATGAATTGTGTCAAGATAGCACCACAATAGAGGCTATCGAATTTAAATACAGTGATACATTAATGAAAGATAAAATGCATACAATTAACTACACTGTGGCCAAAAATAGTTTTAGAGGTACAGAAAAATTACAATTACTAATAATAAATATAAGCAAATAAATTATTTGATTATTTCATAAATTTTTTGTATATTATTAATAATATATCTTGTATAATAACAAATTAAAAATATTATTCAAGGGATTATGATGAAAAACGAAATATTAGAAATGGAAGCTATTTTAAGTGAAGGCAAAATGTCTCGTAGAGATGCGATGAAAGTTTTTGGTCTTGGTGGAGCGGGTATAATGATGGGCAGTGGTACTGTAACACAAGCAGTTGCATCTAGTAGTGCAGCAAAGGGCAAAATAGTAATCGTTGGTGGTGGACTAGCAGGTGTGGCTACTGCTGCACTACTAATGAGGAGTATAGATAACGCTGATGTAACCATAATAGAACCAAATCCAAAATCAGTATCATATCAACCAGGGCAAACATTAGTAGGTAGTGGCGTATGGAAGGCTGAAGATTTGGCATACAATACGGCTGATTTTATGCCTGATGGTGTTAAGTGGATTCATGAAAAAGCAGTAGAATTTAATCCTGAGGCAAATACTCTCAAAACTGACAAAGGTCAACTGATTAAATATGATTATTTAATCGTTGCTGCTGGTTTAGTTCTTGATTTTGGAGCTATTAAGGGTCTTGAAGAGGTTGGTGAAGTATATTCACTTGACGCAGCTGACGCAGCTAGAGCGAAAAAAATACTTGGCAAAAATGGACTATGTTCTATCTATTTTGCAGAGGGTGCAGTAGATACATGGACAGAGATGCAAGCATTTGTAGCGGCAGCAAAAAGCGGTAAAAAAGTAAAAGCACTATTCCCTGAGCCTCATACACCTTTTAAATGTGGCGGAGCTCAAAAGAAAATGGTTAATTTAACAAATGCTAGACTTGTAGAAGCTGGAGCTAGAGCAAACGCTGAGATGGCTTTTGTAACAAATGGCAAAAAGCTTTTTGGTGTTAAGGCATATGCAGATTCAATAGCTGGACAAATGAAAGACAGAAATGTATCCACTGCATTTGAACATAAGCTTATAGCTATTGATACGGCTAAAAAAGTAGCAACTTTTGAAAAGCACTGGGAAGAGAAAGGTGCATGGGATCCACTTCTTGAAGAGTATGCAATGGTAGAGAAAAAAGAAGTTGTAGAGATGCCATATGACTTTTGTCATCTAATCCCACCTCAAAAAGCTCCAAAAGAGATAGCAAAATCTCCTCTTGGTTCTGAAAAAGGATGGGTGCCTGTTAATAAAGAGACTATGCAACATGCTAAATTCCCTAATGTGTTTGCATTGGGTGATATAGTAGCTGTGCCTCTAGGTAAAACTGGTGGGAGTGCTAGAAAACAGTATAGAGTACTCGTAGAAAATCTAGTAGCTACTATGGAGAAAAAGCCATTAGTTGCAAAATATGATGGCTATACAGTTTGTCCTCTTATTACTGATATTGGTGAAGTTATGCTTGCTGAATTCAAATGGGATCCAAAAGATGATTCAAAAGCTGTTGCAGCTCCATCTTTCCCTCTAGATCCAGCTAAACCAAGATGGGTTTATTGGTTCTTGAAAACTAGACTATTAAAACCAATGACGATGTACGGAATGTTAGCCGGTCGTGCGTAAATTTTAAAATATTTTTCATATCCACAGATATGAAAAATAGATTTTTAACTCCAATCCAAATCCAACTTTAAATAATAACTCAAAAATACTAAAATCATATGTTAACAATATAATATAAAAACAGCTTTAATAATTTAAAAAAATTACAATTTCTTATAAGAAATAGATTTAAATATATAATATTTCTTGTATAATATATCATTAATAAAATCTTAACAAAGGAAAAGTATGAAAAAAGATATAGAGGCGATATTGAACGAGAGTAAAATATCTCGTAGAGATGCGATGAAAGTTTTTGGTCTTGGTGGAGCTGGTCTGATGATGGCAAGTAGTACCGAGGTCGAGGCTGTTGTTTCAAGCAACAAAGCTAAAGGTAAGATTGTAATAGTTGGTGGTGGTCTAACTGGTGTTTCAACTGCAGCACTACTAATGAAAAGTATTGTTAATGCTGATGTGACCATTATAGAGCCAAATCCAAAATCTGTATCATACCAACCAGGTCAAACTCTAGTAGCTAGTGGTGTTTGGCAGCCTGAAGATATTTCATACAACACTGCTGATTTTATGCCTGATGGCGTTAAGTGGATTCATGAAAAAGCGATCGAATTTAATCCTAGTGCAAATATGCTAAAAACAAGTGGTGGACAAACAATCAAGTACGATTATTTGATTGTTGCTGCTGGATTAGTTCTTGATTTTGGTGCCATAAGAGGGCTTGAAGCAATAGGTGATGTATATTCGCTTGATGCAAATGATGCCACAAGAGCTAAAAAAATATTAGGTAAAAATGGATTATGTTCTGTATATTTTTCAGAAGGTGCAAAAGATACATGGGGTCAAATGCAAGAATTTGTTGCTGCAGCAAAAAGTGGTAAAAAAGTAAAAGCACTATTCCCTGAGCCTCATACACCTTTTAAATGTGGCGGGGTTCAAAAGAAAATGGTTAACCTAACTAACGCTAGACTTGTAGAAGCTGGTGCTAGAGCAAACGCTGAGATGGCATTCGTGACAAACAGCAAAAAACTATTTGGAGTTCCTGTATATGCTGAAGCAATAAAAGGTCAAATGAAAGATAGAAATGTTTCAACTACATTTGAGCATAAGCTTGTAGCCATTGATGTTGCTAATAAAATAGCTACTTTTGAGAAACATTGGGAAGAGAAAGGTATACTGGGACCACTTTTGGTAGAATCTGAAATAGTAGAGAAAATAGAAGTGGTTAAAATGCCATATGATTTCTGCCACCTAATACCACCACAAAAAGCCCCTAAAGAGATAGCAATGTCGCCTCTTGGTTCTGAAAAAGGATGGGTGCCTGTTAATAAAGAGACACTGCAGCATATTAAATTCCCTAATGTGTTTGCACTAGGGGATATCGTAGCAGTTCCTCTAGGCAAAACAGGTGGAAGTGCAAGGAAGCAGTATAAAGTATTGGTTGAAAATTTAGTGGCCTACATGGAGAGAAAAGAAGAGTTGCCTTCTAAATATGATGGATATACCGTTTGTCCTCTCATTACTAATATTGGCGAAGTTATGCTTGCTGAGTTTAAATGGGATCCAAAAGATGATGAAAAAGCAGTCGTTGCTCCATCTTTCCCGCAAGATCCCACAAAGCCAACATGGTTTTATTGGTTTTTAAAAGCGTATTTGCTAAAACCTATGACTATGTACGGCATGCTATCAGGTCGTGCATAAACTTTAAAATATCTTCCATACCTTCGTGTATGGAGTGCAACATCCAATCTAATTAACATCCTTCTTTTTCGTAAAATCTAAATTAATATCAAAAATATATAATTAAGTAAATTATATATTTATCATCATGTTATTTTATACAAGACAAATTTTATCCAATCAATTATGATATTCATAATAATTGATTATTTAGATTAAAAAATCTTATTAAAAAAGATAACAAAATTGTTATACTTTAAGATTTTAATAGGTAATATATGAGTAGATAGTTGCATAAATATACCTATCGATGTTTTACTATCAAAAAGCTATAAAAAAATATTTCAAGGGGAAAAAATGAACAATTCAAGAAGAGATTTATTTAAACTAGTAGGAGTTGGTGCAGCAGCAGCGGCTCTAGGAACTACTGCAATCATAGCAGCTCCAGCAACCAAAGGTGCAGGCAAAGGCACGGATAAGTTGTTAGGCAAACACCAAGTGCTTATCATAGGTGGTGGCTGGAGTGGTCTTACTGTGGCTAAAGAGCTTAAAAAGATAGACCCAACATTTGATGTTGCAATTATTGAGAAAAATAGCAAATTTATCTCATGCCCTATGTCCAATGCGAAACTTGGGGGTGTAAAAGGTATTGATATGGCATTTTTGACCCATCAATACGCTCCAACAAAGGCAAAATATAAATATGGTATGTTAAATGCAGAAGTTACAAGTATAGATAGAGTAGCAAAAGTAGTTCACACTACAAAAGGTGCTGTAGGCTATGATATGCTTGTACTTGCTCCTGGTATAGAGTACAACTATAAAGGTCAATTTCCAGCATGGAATGATGCTAAAATAGCAAAAGCTCGTAAACTAACTCCTGCAGCACTTATATCAACTGAGCATGAAGGGTTTGATAAGATTGTTAAAGGCATGAAGGGTGGTGATTTTGTAATCACAGTACCAGCAGGGAAATATAGATGTCCACCAGCTCCGTTTGAGAGAGCCACCATGATTGCTAACATGATGAAAAACAAAGGCATAAAAGGAAAAGTAATCATTTTAAATGAAACTGCTGAAGTTGCAAAAGGTGCTGCATTTAAAGAGACTTGGAAAGATTTGTACCCAGAGATTGTAGTTTATAATGCAAACAGTGTAACAAAAGATATAGATTTTGCTAAAAAAACTATCACTTATGAAGAGACAGTATTTGCAAATAAAGATGATTTAGAAGGTGTAAAAACCACTAAAACTATTCCATATGCAGTATTGAACTTCATACCACACAATATGTCACATCCAACAATAGCTTTATCAGGAGTTGAAACAACAAAAGATGGCTTCAAAAAAGTAAAAATGGCAACAAGCGAAGCAAAACCAGTTTCATACCAAACAGCAAGTGACGCTAGTGTATATGCAGTAGGTGATGTAGTAGGTCATGCTATACCACCAAGTGGACAAGCTGCTATTTGGTCAGGCAAGGTAGCTGCAAAAGAGATAGCTCATGTACTTCATGGAAAATCATTTAGTGTAGCTTCTGTGCTTCCATTTAAAAGTGCGAATGTATGCTTTTCAATGGTAAATAGTAACCCAGAGCAGGGTATTATGGTAAATCACGAATTTATGGTACAAGGTCCAGTAATCGGTAGCAAAGGTAGCGTTCCTAAGGGTGATACAGTGAATGATAAATTCCGTGCAGCTTCATTTGGTGGTGCAACTCGTGACTGGTACAGAGGTGCTATGAAAGATTTATTTAATTAACAATAGAAGGAACAAAGATTTATGGAAAGAAGAAGTTTTTTTAAAATATTGGGAGGAACAGCGACTTTGGTGGCTGCAAACCCACTTATTGTAGGTACACTATATGCTGCTGATGGTAGCAACAGTATGTATCGAACATATGGCAAAGTACAACTTGTTGATGAGTCTGGAAAAGCTATATTAGCTTCTAGTTTGACTAAAGAAACACCGTATATATTTAACTATCCACATGCTTCTACTCCATGTATGCTTGTAGATTTACCTGAGCCTACAAGTAATGATATAGAACTAGTGAGTGCAAATGGAGATAAATATATATGGAAAGGTGGTGTAGGCAAAGATAGAACGATAGTAGCATATGTGGCTATATGTACTCATCAGCTCACGCATCCAACTAAAAACAATAGTTTTATAACATATGTAGCAAAAGACAAAAAAACTGTAGCCTATGACAGAAGTGGCATAATAGTATGCTCAGCTCATATGTCTGCTTATGATCCAGCTGTTGGCTGTAAAGTACTAGGTGGTGCTGCTACACAACCACTAAATGCAGTTGTGATAGAAGTAGCAAGTGATGATACTATTTGGGCTAGTGGGATACTTGGAATGGATATATTCCATGAATATTTTACAGATTTCAAGGATGAGCTAAAAGAGTTTTACAAAAAACCAGCTCTCGCACAAAAACTTGTATCGGTTTCTGCAAAAACAGTTCCACTCTCTAAATATACAAAAGAGATTATTCAGTATTAATATCTCTTATTTCAAGCCAATTTCGGCTTGAAAATCTACAAAAAATCCATTATTATTATCAAATTTATATTACTCTGACCACCAATTCAATTTTACTTCAACAATTTATTCATACTTTTCTTTTTAACAAGAAAAGTACCAAAAGAAAATCACAATTTCGCGAATCGCTGACAGCGTTTTATGCACTTCTGCAAAACGCTTTGCTTTTCGAACGCTCAATTGTCTTATTTATGATGCGACAGACTCCTGCGTATGCCCAAATACAGAATAATATGCCGTCATGCTGAACTTTGTTATGCCCTTTGGGTATATTTCAGTATCTAAATATTTTTAAAATGGTTAGGAGTTGTTAGAATTGACCAATCTCCAAGAAAGGAGATTGGTACAAAATTAAGGAGTAGTGCGTGTATTTAAATCTTAGAAATTATATCTGCCCCATAAACGAACAGTATCATTCGTCATATCTTTTCTAGCAGGCGTTGCTAAAGTATTAGCTGCACTATAATCTATTTCTTGCCATACATATGCAGCAAATAGATCAACACTACCAATTTTAGTTTTGTAGCTTAAGTCTACCTCTTTATAATCAGTTTCACCAACAAATGTATTGAAGTTGCTTACATTTGACATCTCGCCATCTAGACCAAATCTACCACCAAGTGCACTTACACCAACTGAAGCCATAAGTGTATTAGAATCTTGTTTGATGTAGTTTTGGTTTAGAATCATTTGAGTATAAAGTGGAGTTTTTACACCAGTACCAAGATTGTGAATAGGAACATCGCCATCATTTACGCTTGAATAAGCAATGGCAGCGTCAAACATACTAATTTTAGTACCAACTTTAGCACCAAATGCTGTTGTATTGTTTACTGCACCATCTACGATACCACCTTGTAGACCGAAGTTCACAGAGTTACCTGCTATTGGAAGTGAATATGCTACGTCACCCCAACCGATTGTTGCGTTAGATGTACCAGCTTGTAGCATGTCAGGAGCAAAGTAACCAGTACCTGTTAATGTCAAACCAGCTATTGATTTGTTTTGAGCAGTAAGCATGTATACGCCATCGCTATCATTTAGCGGATTAAAGTCACCAAGATTAGCATGATTATTGGCACGAGTTACAAACGCTCCAACTAAAGTAGTTTGTGGTAAATCTGTATTTACTAAAGTTGCTGCTGCAAAAGTATTTTGGAATACATCCCAAGTCTCAGTAAATGCAAATGGTGAAAGTGCTTGTGGAAGCTCTTGTCTACCAACTTTTAGGTTTGTATTACCGATACCGTATGTAAGGTATAATTCAGTAAGTGCACCACCATTTAGTTGACCATCAGCACTTTGCATAACACCATTTACTACATCATTTTCTAGACCCAAAGTTCCTAGACCTACAAGTTTAGCACCAGCACCTATGCCAGCAAAAATATTTTTGTTTTCAGCTTTTAAGCTAAGTCCTACATTGGCTGCTGAGTTTGCTTGATCAAACTCATTCTCTATAGGCATTGCAGTGTACTGGTTTAATCCAGGAGCACCATTTCTAGTGTTTGAAGATGTTTGATAATAAGCTACAGCTTGACCTGTAAATTTCCAATTAGAAGTTGCTACTGGAGCTACTACTGGAGCAGGTACTACTACCGCTGGTTCTACTGGAGCGATATCGCCACCAGCCATAATCATTGTTGACGCTACTACTGAAAGCAATAATGTTTTTTTCATTTTATTTCCCTTTAGAATAATTTGTTACGAGCTAATTATACATTAATTTTATGCATATTTGTTAATTATTTAATGAATAATTAACATATTATAAATAGTTATATTTTTATTTCTACCAACTTATCATTCTTTAACTTTTCTTTTGGTATTATTAAATAATGTTATTATTAGGATAAATTTTGAAAAAAGAACTTTTTGCATTTATAGGAATATTTATATTTTTAGCCACTCTAATGCATATGAGTGTGTGGTTTAGTCATCCGCTGGAGCATATTATGGCATTGCCTAATGCAGGCGTGTATGGCATGGGAGCATATCATCCTCTAATATTTACTATTCTAGTGTATTTGATTTTTGTCCTTATTCGTTCAATATTTAGGCTATTAAAGAAGTCAATCGGGAGATAACTTCTGCTATTTACTATTCATTTGATATAATTACTTAAATATAAAAAGGATAGCATATGCAACACCTTATAGCAACGAACGATTTAACAACTGATCAAATAAATGATATATTGAGTGACGCCTCTAAGTTTAAGAGAGCCAAAAATAATCCAGCATTACTAAGAGACAAGCTACTATTTACTCTATTTTTCGAAAGCTCCACTAGAACTAGAAGCTCATTTGAGGTCGCTGCAAAAAAGCTAGGAGCAAGTGTAGTACATCTAGACCCATCAAATAGCAGTACAAATAAAGGTGAGAGTGTCGAAGACACATTTGCTAATATATGTGCAATGAATCCTGATGGGGTGATTATCCGTCACTCTAGCAATGATATACCACGAGCATTAAGCGAAATGAATATGGCTCCAGTACTCAATGCAGGGGCAGGAAACTATGCACATCCCACTCAGGCACTACTGGATTTGTTTACGATTAAAGAGCATTTTGGCGAAGTGTCTGGCAAACGAGTAGCGATAGTCGGTGATATAGCCAATTCCAGAGTTGCTAGCTCTATTATGTCACTGTTTCCTAGGTTTGGTATAGTGTTGACTTTGGTTGCTCCAAGTGGTTTTATGCCAGAAACGAAAGAGTTTACCAAAGTAGACAATATAGCAGATATAATAGATAATATTGATGTTATCATCAGCCTAAGAGCTCAGCTAGAGAGACACAAAACTCCAATCTTTGATAATTATGATGAGTATGCTAGCCATTATTGTATTACACCTGAGGTGATTGGAGATAGGGATATAGTAGTTATGCACCCTGGTCCTGTGATGCGGAATATAGATATAAGCGATAGCGTACTAGCTGATGATAGATGTCAGGTATTAACTCAAGTGACAAATGGTGTATTTGTGCGTATGGCTATACTCAAGCTACTTCTTTTAGACTCATAAATGCCATTTTTCTCACAAACTGAAGGCTTTGCAGAGTGCAATAGGTTAGGCTCTCTTGGAAAGCCTTTTTTGTTTGTGATTTCATATGATAAAAGCTCCATATTTGTATCCAGTCTTGATGAACTTGATAGCGATATATATTATAAACTCGGCACATATAGAAACTTCAGCCCAAAACCGCTAACCAAATCTTATAACTTTACTAAACATATAGTAGATTTTGCCAAGTACAAAAAATCATTCGATAGTATCATATGGCAAATTGAGGCAGGAAATAGCTATCTAGCCAATCTTACATTTAAGACTCGTATAGATACAGATTTGAGCTTGTATGAGATATTTGGTGCTGCTAGAGCAAAATACAAGCTATATTTCAAAGGACAATTCATATGTTTCTCTCCTGAAAAGTTTATAGAGATACAAAATGACACCATCTCCACATACCCAATGAAAGGCACAATAGACGCTAACACTACAAATGCAAAAGATACAATCCTAAATAATCCAAAAGAGTTAGCAGAGCATATTATGATAACTGATCTGATGAGAAATGACATCGGTATGGTAGCTAATCAAATCAGAGTTGAAGATTTTAGATATATAGAAAGCATCAAAGCTGGAGAGCAAGAGTTGTTACAAGTAAGCTCAAAGATAAGTGGCAAACTATCATCAAACTGGCGTAATGGTATAGGTGATTTGCTCTGTAAAATCACTCCAGCAGGCTCAGTCACAGGCACACCAAAGAAAAGTACTGTGGATATACTCTCCAAAATTGAGGATTATGAGCGAGGATTTTATACGGGTGTGTTTGGTATTGTGGATAATGACACGCTTGTATCTTCTGTTATGATACGATTTATTGAGCGTGATAATGATGATTTGTATTATAAAAGTGGAGGTGGCATTACACTAGATAGTGATTGCGAAAGCGAATATGCAGAGATGGCACGAAAGATATACTTGCCGTTTTAGGGTTATTATTTGGCATCACTCCAACCCACTACACCGTCGCAATCCCCTCTCTTCATCACACATTCGTCACTAGCTCCAACCCGTCACTCCGTACCCGATACGGAGTCCAGTTTACTAGAAAAGCGTATACTGAAACAAGTTCAGCATGACGAGCAACAATTTCAAATGAGTCGAATATCAAACAGGTTATAATAAATAAAATTGAAGATAAGAGGAGTGTGAGATGAGATTTAAAATAGTGGTTGTTGGGCTAATTATGGTGCTTGGGTTTAGTGGGTGCGATAAAATATTAAATGCTGGTTTGGTTTTAACAGAGCCAAAAGCATCAGGTAAATATACAGTTGAGCCTCACAATATTGCACGAGAACAAATATGTATAAAAGAAACTTTAAATGACATTAGTAAGACAAATCCACACTGGGACACCAATATTACAAAAATATATACTGGCAACAGGGGATTGGAAACAGGAGAATTCGAGGCTGTAAATAGGGTTGGAATTAGGATTCAAGTATCGTTTCGAGACGAAAATAATGTTTATATCAATGTAAAGGCTTCAGGTTTGTATTTTAAAGACCTAGGTGCAGATGAAGCACTTGATAACTTTTCTAATATTTTAATTAAATGCATAAATAAAAAGGATAAATAAATGGCAAATTATACCATAGAAGCTCGTTCTCTTGATATTGTAGGTGGTGCTGCATCGCATAATTTTTGGGTTTTACGAGATGATACAGGAAAAGTAATTAGCGAACTACATGGATTGGCTACCAATAGAGACACTGGTCACTATGAACCAATTGGAACTGATGAAGATTTGTACTCTTTGCGTATTTGGCAGTTCAATAAGGCTATGTATACCGAGGCTGGTCAAGATTTTAAAATTGTTTATTCCGATTCTAGTAGTAAGGTTTTAGAAAAATGGAACACTGCAGTTGCGAGCATTAATTATATAAATCACTTCGATTTAGACTATCCAACTCTTGGAGTCAGCCCTTTTTCTGGCACAATAAACAGCAATTCATCGTTTAGAACACTAGGAGAAATAATGAGATTGCCAATTATTGACTTTAGTGGTGTTGTTGAGCCAGGTCTTGACAATCGTATGATTACACCTCAGCAGATAGAAAATCTTAGACTCCATTCTGATAATCTCTACAACTCCCTCAACCCAGAAAACCAACAAATCGTAGCAGCCATGTGGAACGAAACCACGAATGGTACTACAATAACGCTAGAGGATGGGCAGACAATATATCTCACTTCCACTTCGCTAGAAGGATTAGGCAATGTCATCAGTGGCACTAGACTAAGTCCAAATGGTGTGACAGAAACTACAAACTCATATTTCACAGGAGTAGACGGCACCCTCCTAGGTAACATCAAAGGGTATGACCCAGCCAACGGAGACACTACGCTCCAAATGCTACAAAACACCACCTCTGCACTCCTAGAGGCTTTTCAAGGAAGTGTCACACAAAGCACACTCATAGCAGCTGGTGTGGCTACTTCGCCATTCG
>DHVW01000003.1 GCA_002412865.1 Sulfurovum sp. UBA5198 | reverse complement strand
AAACAAACAAGGTAAAGGAACACCATGAGAGTAAAAACAGGCGTAGTAAGACGCAGAAGACATAAGAAATTATTAAAACAAGCTAGAGGCTTTTATAGCGGTAGAAGAAAACATTTTAGAAAAGCTAAAGAGCAATTAGAACGCTCAATGGTTTACGCATATAGAGACAGAAAAAATAGAAAAAGAGACTTTAGAAGACTTTGGATTGTTCGTATTAATGCAGCAGCTAGACTTAACGGTATGAGCTATTCTGTATTTATGCACGGTCTAAAAGTTGCTAATATTGAACTTGATAGAAAAATATTAGCTGATATGGCTATGAATGCACCTGAAAGCTTTACAAAAGTAGCAGATGCTTCAAAAGCAGCATTAGCTAAATAAGAGATTTACAAAGGTGGCACTTGCCACTTTTTGATTTTAACTTTGTCAAATTTAATTGACAGATTTCAACAATTCATAAAACTTATAAGAATCAAGCGAAGCACTTCCTACAAGAACACCATCAACCTCATTAATCTCTGCAATTTCTTTAATATTTGATATATTTACGCTACCACCATATAAAAGTGGTGCTTTAATGATAGATTTTAAAGCTTTATGGGTAGATGTTATCTCGTCATTTGTGGCACTTCTACCTGTACCTATCGCCCATATTGGCTCGTATGCTACTATTAAATCTGGGTAGCTTATGTCTATTCCGACGAATTGCTCAGCTAGGTAGTTCATTACAGATTCAAATCCAGCCTCTCTGACCTCCAAAGGCTCTCCAATACAATATATGATTTTAAAACCTTGCTCCATAAAAAATTGAAATTTTTTGGCTACTACCTCTTGACTCTCACTTAATATCTCTCGTCTCTCACTATGTCCTATAAGTATGGTTTTGATAGAAAATTCGCTCAGTTGTTCGAGCCCAATTTCGCCAGTATATGCACCATTTTTTGTACTATACGCATTTTGAGTACCAATAGTTATATTCTTTGTAGAGTCAATAAGTGCAGTAGCTGGAGGGAAAACAAAACACTCATGATTGCAATTATTACTCAATAACTTATTAAGAGTCTCAATATAGCTCTTGGTTGAATTTCTTGTGTGGTTGCACTTAAAATTAGCTGCAAAAATCATCAGCTAAGTACCGCGATTCCAGGTAACTCTTTGCCCTCTATAAGCTCTAAACTAGCTCCCCCGCCAGTACTAACAAAGCTCATCTCCTCAATATCCCCAGCTCGTGCTGTTACATCAGCTGTATCACCACCACCAACAATAGTTGTAGCGTGACTTTGAGCAATATTATGTGACATTTGAGTGCTTCCTTTTGAGAATTTATCTATCTCATATACGCCCATTGGTCCATTCCACATTATAGTCTGAGCATCATTGAGTGCTTCTCTGAATAGCCTGCTTGAAGCAGGTCCAATATCTAGTCCCATCCACTCTTTTGGAATCTCTTGAGATGGTAGATACTTTATCATCGCATCACCACTAAATTTATCGGCTACTACTAAATCCACTGGCAGATAAAACTTTACACCTCTCTCGTTTGCTCTTTGCATTATTCTTTTGGCATCTTCTATCAAATCATCTTCAACTAGTGACTTACCTATTTCGTGTCCTTGAGCTTTTAGAAATGTAAATGCCATTCCTCCACCTATAATTATCTTATCTACTTTTTCTACTAGATTTACAAGTGCCTCTAGTTTGCCAGAAACTTTAGAGCCACCAACAACCGCCACAAAAGGACGAGTAGGATTATCAATCACTTTATGAAAAAAGTTAATCTCTTTGTTCATCAAAAATCCTATTCCTCTGTGATCACCATCAAACTGCTGAGCTATTGCAAATATAGAAGCATGTTTACGGTGACATGCACCAAATGCGTCATTAATATAAATATCAGCAAGTGACGCTAGCTCTTTTCCTAGCGTCTCATCATTGGTGGTCTCGCCAGCTTCATAACGCAAGTTTTCCAATAGTAAAATCTCACCGGCTTTTAGCTTTGAAGCTTTATCTTTGGCATCACTACCTACCACATCATTTGCCATGATTATTTCATCATCTAGTTTTAGTAGTTTTCGAAGACGTAATTTTATAGGTTTTAGTGAGTATTTATCTTCATATTTATTCGGCTCTGGTCTCTCATAGTGTGACGCTAATATAACCTTACAATCTCTATCAAGACAATAACGAATAGTAGGCAATGCCTCTCTAATGCGTCTATCATCTGTGATATTTCCCTCATCATCCTTTGGAACATTAAAATCACATCTTATGAATACTCTCTTGCCATCTATATTTAAATCTTTAATCGTTTTTAGCACTATTGTTCCTTATTTTTTACTGATGTGAATTGCCATATCTACAAGCCTACACGAATATCCCCACTCGTTATCATACCAACTAAGCACTTTGACCATATTATCACCAATAACTTGAATAGTATCCATAGCCACAACCGTGCTTGTCTCTTCTCCTATAAAATCACTAGAGACTCTAAACTCATTATCTATGCCAAGTATTCCTTTGTGTGTCGTCTCACTTGCTATTTCTAGGGCTTTTTTTACATCTTCAATTGTGACTGGCTTCTCAAATGTAACCGTTAAATCTACAATTGATACATCAGCAGTTGGAACACGGATAGATTGACCATTTATTTTACCGCTTAGTTTTGGCAANNCCTTTTCTCATATCTTTTTTACTGGCTTTTCCATCAAGTATAGGTTGTGAGCTTGTATAGCTATGTATTGTTGTCATAAGTCCATTTTCTATTCCAAACGCATCATCAAGCACTTTTACGAGAGGAGCTAGACCATTTGTGGTACAACTAGCATTAGAGACTACTGTTTCGCCATTATACTCATGCTCATTTGCTCCTATTACAAATGTGGCTGTGTCATCTTTAGCTGGGGCTGAAAAAACTACTTTCTTAATGCCATTATCAAGAAACGGTTGTACACTTTCACTCGTTAAAAATACGCCTGTACACTCCAATACAACCTCTGCACCATATGAGGCAAAATCAAGTTCTTTTGGCTCACGACTATTTAATATTTTTGCTTTGCTGTTGCCAATATATAGATATCCGTCTTCGACTTTTACATCGTTTCTTTTACCAAAAATCGAATCATATTTAAGACCATAGGCTATTTCGCTATCATTTCCACCACCAGCATTAACTGCAACAAGTTCTATATCATTTCTGTCTGATATTATCTTTGCTACACACTTGCCTATCCTGCCAAGCCCGTTAATAGCTACTTTTACTGCCATGAGATACTCCTAATTATTTTTATGATAAAATTACAATATTCTACACTAAATGAGGTTATTTTTTGGTTAAAAAGGCAATTCAAACGGTTGCAATGTTCGGTGGGAGCTTTGATCCTCCACATATTGGTCATAAAGCTATTGTCTATGAGGTTCTAAATAGGCTAGATATAGATATATTGCTCATAGTACCATCATTTCAAAATCCACTAAAACAAGATAGCCTAGCAACACCAACACAAAGAATGCAAATGTGCAAAGTTGCTTTTGAAAATTTTAATAATGTTTTGATTAGTGACTACGAGATGAAACAAGAAATTAGATATACTTCTGATAGTGTAAAATATTTTAAAGATTTTTATGATTTAAAATATCTAATCATTGGTGCTGACAATTTGATCTCTTTGCACTTATGGCACGATTTTGAGTGGCTAAATGCTAATGTCATTTGGGTAGTTGCATCAAGACAAAATGGTTCAATAGATACGCAAAATATAAAACTATTAAAGCGTTATATTATGCTTGATATTGATGAGAATGTAAGCTCAAGCGAGATTAGAAATGGGCTCAAAAGAGATATGATTGACACGAAAATATCAAATCAAATAGATACAATATATAAAGGAACAAAATGATAGAAAACGAAACATTAGACGAGAGAGCAAATCGAATAGTAGCACTACTAGATAGCAAAAAAGCAGAAGAGATTGAGGTTTTCAATCTTGATAATGCTGATTATATAGCCCAAAGAGTAATCATAGCAAATTCAATTAGTGGTAAACATACCTTGTCACTATTTGATTATCTTAAAAATGAATTAAAACCAATAGGTGAACATTTCTATGCTAGTGATGCTAGTGATGAGTGGGTTGTCTCTGATTTGGGAGATATACTTGTGCATATAATGATACCTGAATATCGCCAAAGATACTCACTTGAAGAGTTCCTAAGAGAGCTTTCAAATCAAAAAAAATCAAATAATGACTTTTATCTATAAGCAATGAAACCAAGATATGAAACCAAAAAAATATTTGTAGGTGGTGTTGCCATAGGTGGTGACGCTCCCATATCTGTACAATCCATGACATACAGTAATACTCATGATGTGGTGGCTACGGTGGAGCAGATAAATAGGCTTCATTTCGCAGGTTGTGATATAGTGCGGGTAGCAGTTCCAGCCATGGAAGATGCTCTTGCACTAAAAGCTATTAAAGAGCAGATAAGCTTGCCTTTAGTTGCTGATATTCATTTTAATTACCGTTTAGCACTAGAAGCAGCTAAATGGGTGGACTGTATCCGTTTTAACCCCGGAAATATTGGAGATAAGAGTCGTATAAAAGAGATAGTAAAAGCTTGTAATGAACGAAATTTACCTATTAGAATTGGGGTAAATGCTGGTTCACTTGAAGAAGAATTTGAAAATAAATATGGAGCAACAGCTGCTGGCATGGTAGCAAGTGCAGAATATAATATAAAATTTTTAGAAGATTTAGGTTTTACAGATATCAAAGTATCTCTAAAAGCCAGTGATGTAGATAGAACTGTTGAGGCATATAGAATGCTTCGCCCACTTAATAATTACCCGTTTCATTTGGGAGTCACCGAAGCTGGTACACTTTTTCATGCAACTATCAAATCGTCTATTGGACTTGGGGCATTGCTACTTGATGGAATTGGGGATACTATGAGAGTATCTATCACAGGAGAGCTTGAAGAAGAGATAAAAGTAGCAAAAGCTATTATAAAAGATAGTGGAAGAGCCAAAGATGGGGTCAATATCATATCGTGCCCTACTTGTGGACGGATAGAGGCTGATTTAGTAAGTGCCGTTGCAGAAGTTGAGAGGCGAACTACTCATATAAAAGCACCTCTAGATATATCCGTAATGGGTTGTGTTGTAAACGCTATAGGTGAAGCTAAACATGCTGATGTAGCCATTGCATATGGTAAAGGAAGTGGACTAATAATGGTAAAAGGTGAAGTAGTTGCAAAATTACCAGAGAATGAACTAGTAGATAGATTTATAGCAGAAGTTGAAGAGATGGCAAAAAAGGTTGATCTTTAATGGAGCATATGTACAATCTAAATATAGAAAGAGCAGTTCTCTCTGCGATTATATTTGATGCCGAAATTTACGAGGATATCGCATCAAGACTAAACTCAAAAGATTTTCATCTACCGTTTCATCAATATATTTTTGGAGTAATGGAAGACTTACATAGAGAAGAGAAGCCTATTAGCGAAGAGTTTTTGATAGGCAAACTCCAATCTATCGGAAAGTACGATGAGATGGGAATGATGGATCTGCTATCAGCCAATCCAATTACAAATACAAGTGCATATATTGAAGAGATAAAAGCAAAGTCAATAAAAAGATCACTAGTCACTTTAGCAACAGAAATAAAAAAAGTAACCATAGAAGATGATATGTCCTCTAACGATGTTATGGACTTGGTAGAGAAAAAGCTATATGAGATAACCAGCGAAAGCACTTCCAATGATTTCAGGGATGCAAAAGATATAACTCTAGCAGCCTTAGCAGAGATCGAAAGACTAAAAGCCATGGGCAACACAAAGCTCATTGGTGTAGATACAGGGTTTAAAAATCTAAATGACAAAACAAGTGGTTTTGGAAAAGGTGATTTGGTCATAGTAGCTGCAAGACCAGCAATGGGTAAAACGGCACTTGTGCTTAATATGGCACTAAAAGCGTTAGAGAGAAACGAAGGAGTTGTATTCTTTTCTCTAGAGATGCCAGCAGAACAGCTTATGCTTAGAATGCTCTCAGCTAAAACGATGATTAGGTTACAAAATCTTAGAGTTGGGGATTTGACCGATAATGAGTGGAACAGCCTTTCAACCGCTACAAGTGAGCTATCCAGAAAGAAATTATTTGTAGATGACGGTGGACATGCCACCATACACCATATCAGAAGTAAACTTAGAAAAATAAAATCTCAGAATCCAGAGATTAGCATAGCATTCATAGATTATCTTCAACTAATGAGTGGTGACAATAATAAAAAAGGTGACAATAGACAGCAAGAGATATCAGATATCTCTAGAGGTTTAAAACAGCTAGCAAGAGAGCTACAGATGCCAATAGTTGCACTCTCACAGCTAAATCGTGGAGTAGAAAGTAGGGATAATAAACGCCCAATGCTAAGTGATTTGCGTGAATCTGGAGCTATTGAGCAAGATGCCGATATAATTTTGTTTGTTTATCGTGATGATGTTTATCGTGAGGCGAAAGAAAAAGAAAAAGAAATGAAAGCCAAAGCAGATGGTAAGGATTATAAAAGCGAATACATCAAAAAAGAAGACGAAGAGACAGAACTAATTATAGGAAAGCAGAGAAATGGACCTACTGGAACTGTGGATCTTATATTCCAAAAAGGATTCACTAAATTTATAGATGCCCATCATAGTAGCAATGCAGCCTTTGAGGTAATATATGACAAGGCTGGAACTAAAGAGGCGACATTTAACCTACCTCAAATCTAAAATGAAATTGGATAAACCACCAGTTTATAATACAATTCGCTCATTTTGGATTTTTATAGCTATTTTATCTATAATTATATCCATTCGTATCTATGCTATCTACGACTCATACAGAGATTTTATATCTAAGCCGTTTATCATTACTAACGCTACTGTCATATATAGTGAAAGCAGGGAAAAAAATGGCTATAACTATACTCTTTTAAAATTGAAAACAGATGATAACATGGAGTTTTACACAGTAACAAATGATGAAACAGCACTTCAATCTAAAAAAATTCGTATTAAACTCTCTCCATCTGCTGATATAACTTTTTGGCGCTACCTTGGCACTCCTTTTATACAAAGTAGCATAAGTGAGATAGCTGGGACTGTGCCAAAAACTTCAAAAGATAGCGTGATAGAATTTATTCATGCTCAACACCAAAATCCACAATTAAAAAGTCTATTTGCATCACTATATCTTGCAACTCCTCTTGACAAAGAGATTAGGCAACCAGTTACTGCTTTAGGCATAGCTCATATCGTTGCCCTTAGTGGATTTAACCTATCTATTTTATGGGGTGTAATATATGGTCTTTTATGGCTAATATATCGTCCTTTTCAGCAGAGATATTTTCCATATCGTTATGCCTTTATGGATTTAGGTTTTATAGCACTTTTGGGTCTTGGGTATTATGTTTGGTTTGTTGATTTTTCGCCATCACTCATTAGAGCATATTTAATGGTGCTAGCTGGGTGGGGCATTATGCTTCTTGGTATGGAGCTTGTAAGTTTTTATTTTTTAGCTACTATCTCCATGATTATGCTGGCACTTTTTCCAAGACTTTTAGTCTCTCTTAGCTTTTGGTTCTCAGTAGCCGGCGTATTTTATATCTTTTTAGTGCTTCACTATACCAAATCGATAGGCAAAAATATAATTAAATGGCTAGCAATTCCATTTGGCGTATTTCTCTTTATGCAACCAATTGTCCATACATTTTTCGGTGGCGTGTCATGGTGGCAATTTGTCTCCATTCCTCTTGAAGTGATATATGTAGTATTCTATCCCCTTATGATACCACTTCATATGCTTGGGTACGGAGGGGTGAGCGATACTCTTTTATTAAAGCTTTTTGCACTTCCACCAAAAGAGATAGCTCAGTCAATACTTCCATGGTGGGGATTGGCTCTTTTTGTAATAATGTCACTTGCATCTATTATTTCCAAAAAAGCTTTTATAGCTTTATGTGTAGCAACACTAGGATATTGCATTTATATCTTCATGTTTGTCTAAAATATGACAAAATCTAGCACCATGTAAAAAAATAGCCCATGAAAGATATATCCACAAAAAGAAATACAATACGGTGCTAATACTCCCATAAATTGTGGTATAAGTTTCAGAATGAGAGACATAAAACACAAATGCACTCTTTGAGAGATACCAGATTAGAGAAGCTATAAATGAGCTAATAAGTGCTGCTCTAACTTCAATATCCCTGTTTGGTGTGAGAAGATAAGCAATAAAAAAAGCAAACCAAGTAAACAAAAATGGTAGTAAATAACTAACAATTTCATGTAAAAATGATACTTTATCTAAATACATAGAAAAGAAAAATGATGCACCAATTACAATAGGCATAATAATCATAAATAGAAAATATAATTTCACGGCACTCCAGAATCCTCGATTTGGCATATCAAATATATCATTAATTACATAATCATATGTCTTAAAAAATAGCATTACAGCGAATATCATATATACCAACCCAATAACACCAAGCTGATCTGCATTATGCAAAAAATAGTCAAAATGTTCTAAAATATATTTGGAATTTGATGGAATTAGTGAGCTAAATAAAATATCTTTAATATTATCTTTAACAAAATCAAAAACAGGAAGAAAAGTAAAAATAGACAAAATGACAACCGAAAATGGTATAAAAACAAAAAGTGTGTCCCAGCTAAGAGAAGAGGCGTAATAACTTATTTTATTTTGGAATATATCATAAAACAAACCATGTATAAAAAGATAATAGCTCTTTAGAATATCAAGCAAATTTTCTCCTATAGCCCCATCTTGCTTGGGTTGAGTATATTATTTGGATCAAACGCTTTTTTAACAGCACTAAACAATGCTCGTTCACTCTCATTAAAAGCGATATCCATAAATGGGGCTTTGCTAAGCCCAATTCCGTGTTCACCACTCAGTGTTCCACCCATATCAACAACCATTTGAAAAATCTCTTCTATAGCACGATGTCCGTTCGATAGCTGTTTTTCATCTTTACCATCTACCATAACATTGACATGTATATTTCCATCTCCAGCGTGTCCAAAACACGGTACCTTAAAGCCATATTTAGTTCCGATTGCATATATTTTCTCTAATGCAATTGGTAGCTTACTTCTCGGAACTGATATGTCTTCGTTTAATTTTTTTGAGCCAAATATTGTAATAGATTGTGATGCATTTCGTCTTGCATACCATAATGCATCTCTATCTTTTTTCTCATCCGCTATCTTGAAATCAGTTGCGCCATTGGCAATAAACGATTCTCTTAGTATCTCTAACTGAAACTCAACTTCTTGTGATACATTGCCATCAACATCTCCTATGAGCAACGCCCCTGCACCACTTGGTAGCTCAACGCCTAATTTCTCTTTTAAAGCCTGAACCACTAAACTGTCCAAAAACTCCATTGCTACAGGATTTGCCCCTGCTGCTAGAGATTTAAATACTGCATTCATCGCATCTTTAACAGTAGGGAATACGCCCATATATGATTTGACAAACTTAGGCTTAGGTAGTAGTTTTAGGGTTATTTCACTAAGCACTCCCAATGTTCCTTCACTTGCTATTAGTATCCCTGTAATATTATATCCTGCAACATCTTTTATAGTTCGCTTTCCTGCTCTGATTATATCTCCATTTGGCAATACTACTCTAAGTGCCATAACATAATCTTTAGTAATACCATATTTCGCAGCTCTCATTCCACCTGCATTCTCACTTACATTTCCGCCTAGCGTAGAGTACTCTTCACTAGCAGGATCTGGTGGATAAAATAGCCCTAAAGCCTCAACAGCTCTTTGCAAATCTTTATTTATCACTCCAGGCTGCACAACAGCCACCATATTCTCCATATCTATCTCCAAGATACGTTTCATATGTTTTTCCATTCCTAAAATAATACCGCCATTAGCTGGTAATGCACCACCAGTAAAGCCGCTACCTGCACCCCTAGGAGTAATTATTATTTGATTTTCGTTACAATATTTCAGTATAGCACTTATATCATTCTCATCTCTAGGAAACACGACTGCTTCAGGCTCATATCTAGTACGCGTAGCATCATAGCTATATGCTATCAAATGAGCTTTATCGCTATATATATTTTCACTTCCCACTATGTCAGAAAGTGCTTTGATATGACTGTCTTTTAACATTATTTAATCTTTGCCATTGTTTCAAAATAGTCGCTTCTCTTCTCTCCCCCAAAAAAACCTTTTGACCTTACATCGAATCTCATAAAAAATGGTGTATTCGCAGTACTATCAGTTAAAATATTAGCTTGTTTACCTACTATATGCTTACTTATAGGGTCGTAAAGTAATATGCTATCTTTCATAACTATTGCTACTAATCCCACTTGATATTCTCTAGCAAACGACTCTAAATTTTCTGCTGTTGTAGCATTATCACCATTTCTAGCTAGATAAACGCCAAACAGATCAGGATGAATCCACTCTTTATTGTATTTTGATTTAAAGCTATTATATGCACTTGCATTAGGAGCTAACAAAAGTACATTGTTATAAAGATAACCACCCACTACTTTATCGCCGACTACTGGTTTTGTAACTATTACTGGTAGTTTGCTTTTTTCTATCAGAGATGTATTTAGCAATACTGCTTTACCATTATCTTCTGTTTGCACCAGTGGAGCTGTTGCTGTTTGTGTGGATGTCCCATATCTATGTATCACAACCCCACTCATGCCAGTCACAGGGAAAGGAGATGAAAGTTCGATATTTTTACCATTTACACTTTTTATAGTTTGTTCAACCGTTGCTGGGAAGAAGTCAGCAAAAAGTGGTATCGCTAATATAGATAAAATTAGAAGTTTACGCATAAAGAATCCTTTAAATAATAATCATATTGTAATTTTTATAGTTACAACTGTTTATAAGATTATACAACTACAACTTTAAATCCTAATAAATTATTTTTTATTTATTCCTTTGCACTTTTGCTATATTTTAGTATAATGACATTAAGATATATCCAAAATATGGAGCATTATGAGAAGAATTTTAACTTTCTTTTTGCTAGCTTCTCTATCATTTTTATATGCAGAGATGACACAAAAGAAATGGAAATCAGGACAGAACTTTTATGATTATTTAAGGGTCAATAAAGTACCAGTGTCCACCATCCAGTCGCTAGACGCTTATGGTAAACAAGCTATAAGTAAAATGAAAAACAATCAAATTTTTACAGAAGAAAGAGACGAAAATGGTGTTCTGATTAAGGCAGTAATACCATTGGCAAACAATATAGAAATAGATTTACATAAACTCACAGCTTCAAACAATTATAGCTTAAGTGTAGGTGCTGCCTCGTCAAGCAAAGAGAGTAATGATATAATAATTGAGAACAAAAATACTCCAAAGAAGCCAAAAAATAGCCAAATTGTTATCAATACCAATGACGGTAAATTTAGTATTCAAGATGATTATGAACTATCTCCATCTAGGCAAACAAATATATTAAAAGATATAGTCAATAAATCAGAGCTACCATTCATTGCCTCAACACAATCCGCAACATATAAAGGAAAGAAAAGTGATAAGTTTACAATGCCACTTAGAAATCCAAGGATTACATCTCAATTTTCACCAGCAAGATACCATCCTGTGTTGCGTATATACAGACCTCACAAAGGAACTGATTTTGGTGCAAAAAGAGGAACACCTATTATGTCAGTAGCAAACGGTGTTGTAATATTTTCTGGTAGTATGGGGGGATATGGTAATGCTGTTAAAGTAGACCATGGCGGCGGATATATGTCACTTTATGCACATCTTACCAACTCTAGAGTATCCAAAGGTCAACTAGTAGACCAAGGAGACATAATAGCATTTAGTGGTAATACCGGCACAAGCTCTGGTCCACATCTTCATCTTGGAATATACAAAAATGGCGTTGCAATTAATCCAATGAGTGTCCTAAATAATGATTCAATCATAGACACTATATTTAAAAAATTCTCGCTCAACGACAAAGAGACTAAGGTGAAACCTGTAAATAATTACAAGAAACAGCTTGCTGCAAATCTAAGCAAACAAAACAGCTCATTTTTTTTAGATAAATTTGAAGATTAATACAAGAAGAAAAACAATGATATCGGATTTCAAATTATCACCACTAATAGAGCCAAAATTTATATTTACCTCTCTAGCCTCTTATAAACAAGATGGTAAAGACAAAAGCTGGGAAATTGTAGATGCAGCAGACAGTGTTGCAGTATTACTATATCATGACACAAAAAAATCTTTTGTAATGGTAAAACAATTCAGACCAGCCATATATGCAAACGGTGATAAATTTGGTATGACTCTTGAGTTATGTGCTGGCATAGTTGACAAAGATTTATCATTAGAGCAAATAGCAATTGAAGAGGTGCTTGAAGAGTGTGGATTTCAAATAGATATTGAAAACCTCATCAGGGTGACATCATTTCATACTTCTGTGGGATTTGCTGGTAGCAAGCAAACTTTATACTATACCGAAATAGATGAGAGCATGAAAATAAATGAAGGTGGTGGTATAGATGATGAGATGATTGAAGTCGTATATATAAGTATAGATGAAGCTTTGCGTCTAGCGTATAACGAAAATATTGTCAAAACTCCAGGGCTTTTATACTCATTAGCGTGGTGGCAAAATAGATATTATTAGCGAAGCACGATCGAAAAAATATTTTTACCATTCTCATGTCTGTACCGCAATTTATATTTTAATTTATCTGCTATATTTTGTACAATATACAATCCAAGCCCAAACCCACCACTTCTTTTCTCTTCTTGAGAAAATGGTTGTGTGTAAAATTCCAAACTGTTTTGTAGAGGCTCACCTTCTGATATGGCTTCTATTGCCTTTTTATTTGCGATAATTGAGACTTTTTTATTCTTACTATATTTGATTCCATTATCAAGAATATTTTTAACAGCTAAACTCAAAAGCTTTATATCAGTTTGAATAGAATCATTGCTAATGCTTATAATTTCACAACTAGACTCAAACATCAAAAGATCTAAGCTTCTTTGCACTACAGCCGATATGGTAGTAGCTTCTATATTTGGGATAAAGCCTTTAGTTGTCACTCTCTCAATTGTAGCAAGTTCGTCGATTAATTCATTCATTCTACTAAACGCTCTTA
The DNA here is from genome assembly GCA_002412865.1 of Sulfurovum sp. UBA5198. Lineage (GTDB taxonomy): Bacteria > Campylobacterota > Campylobacteria > Campylobacterales > Sulfurovaceae > BN30871. The sequence continues at coordinate 75,889 of DHVW01000003.1, read as the reverse complement.
CAAGTATCTCTTTTGTGCTTTTGTCATCAATTGACTCTATTATAATCCGACCCTTGGTAATAGGTGTTTTAAGCTCGTGCATAATATTACGCATAAAAAGATTTTTTGAAGAGTTAAGTTCGTTAATATGTAATATTGCATCATCAAAACTTTTCGCAATTTTACCTATTTCATCACGATTTGTATATGTTATTCGCTTGTTCATATCACCACCAGCGAATACTTTTATCTCTTTGTATAATCGCTTTAAGGGGCTTAATTTTTTTAATATTGCTACATACAACAAGACTATTAGTACCAATAAAAAAATACCAACACCAACTGCGATATAAGCAGTATAATATTTTTTGTTGATATCTTGAAGCATCAGATGCTCGCCACCTCTTTGTATGTAGATATAATGTGCATCTGGCATTGCAAATATCTGAATGATTCCAAACAGAGATTGACCGCTAAATATAGTTTTTCCAGACTCTTCTATGCTCTCTTTTAGTTTACTAGCATCCACAGGCGTTACAGAAAAATCACTATAAAGTTTCTCCATCTCACTCTTGGTTAAATTGAGTTGCGAACTTGAAAGAAAAGCATCGGCTATTAGTTTATAATTATACTCTGCTTGAAGATTCTCTCTATCTCTATTCCACGATAAAAATAGCAAAAGTGTAGCCGTTGATACAATTAGTGCTAATGAAAAAAGTATATGAACAAATGTATTTACAGAAATGTTTTTCATTATTTATCTACTAACATATATCCAACTCCCCTAATCTGCTTTATATATGTTTTATCCCTATCTATTTGACCTATTTTACTTCTAATTCTAGATATGATAACATCTACATTTTTAACAGAACTACTGTCTGATATATGTTCACTATCATATTGTAGTTGCTCTCTTGATACTGATGTGTTTTTGTGGCTATGTAGAATTGAAAACAGATCATATTCAGCAGCCGTAAGCTCTAGAATGTTGTCCTGAAATAGCACTTCTCTAGTTGTATCATTTAAGATAAATTTATCTTTTTGTACGCTCTGCTCTACTTCAGTTTTTGTAGTTCTTCTCAAAATTGTTTTAATTCGGCTTACAAGCTCTCTAGGATCATATGGTTTTGGCATATAGTCATCAGCTCCTCGCTCCAGCCCAATTATTTTGTCCATCAAATCATCTCTTGCCGAGGATATTATAATTGGAGTTGGTGTCACTTCACGAATTTTTAGTATAAGCTCCAATCCATCCATCTCAGGAAGTGTTAAATCAAGAATAATCAAATCAAACTTATCTTGAGTCAAATGAGAAAGTCCCATATATGGATCTTCAGCCCATGTTACACTCATTTCATGCTGCTTTAGATAGTTTGACAGTATCATTGCCAACTCAGGGTCATCTTCAATAAGTAGTATTTTGATCATATCAACCCTTTATTTTATTATTTCACCGTTATAATTCCAATTTTGCCGTATCTATTTACAAATACTCGCTTACTTCCATTTCGTAACAGTGCTTTTTTTACATCAACTATTGAGGATATTGTATCATTTTCTACTTGAATGATAACATCTCCTACTCTAAATCCAGAATTATACATAGGTGAAGCTCGCTCAACTGACAAAACAACTATTCCGCTTGATGTGGATATTCCAAACTCCTTTATGATTTGTGGTGTAATAACAGAAAGTACCATGCCATTTATGCTCTGAGACAATTTTGCTAACGCACTTTCTCTATTGCCAAGCTTTAATGACAATTTTTGCATTCGCTTATCTCTCTCTACTGTGATTATTGCATTTTCATTTGGTTTTTTATCACCTATTAACATCTGAAGTTTTGATGGTGATTCTATGACTATGCCGTCCACTGCTGTTATTAAATCTCCTTTTTTAAATCCAGCCTTAAAAGCAGCACCTTCTATCTCAACATCAGTTACTACAGCCCCTGTATCGCTAATATAAAGCTTTTTAAGCTTCTCATCAAGTGGTGCTAGAGATACACCCATATAGCCCCTACTTACTTTGCCATTTTTAACTATTTGTGTAACTACATTTTGCACCATGTCTATTGGTATAGTGAATCCTATACCATCATTACCTCCACCTTTTGAAAATATAGCAGAATTTATACCTATCATCACTCCCCTGCTATCTACCAATGCACCACCAGAATTTCCAGGATTAATAGAAGCGTCAGTTTGAATAAAATTCTCATATTGATTAATGCCTAATTCTTGCTTGTTTAGTGCAGATACTATGCCACTAGTCACAGTCTCACCCACACCAAATGGGTTTCCTATGGCAAAGACCATGTCTCCAACTCTTACATCTTTTATATTACCCATTTTAATAGGCAAGAGACTTGATGCTTCTATCTTGATGACTGCCAAGTCGCTATCTTTGTCGCTACCTATGAGTTTTGCCTTATACTCTTTTTTATTGCTAGGAAGCGTCACTATTATCTCTGTCGCTCCATCTATAACATGATAATTGGTCACGATCAATCCGTCTTTTGTTATAACAACTCCAGAACCAGCACCTTTTGGGATACGCTCTTTTTGTGGTGCATGAGGATATCTGGGATCTATAAATTGTCTAAAAAACGGGTCATTCATGATACTCTGCTCTTTAGTCTGTTGTGGCTTTAATTTGACTGTGATATTTACCACTGACTCCATAGAGTCTTTGATTATCTCGTGAAAGGATAATATTTGATTTGTATCAGGAACGACCCTGATTGGTGTATTTTGAGCTTTATTGAAATTCACCTCTGACGCTTGAGCACTATTATTATATAGACTTATACCGATTATTATTGCTCCAATAGTGAGAGCTGATATAGTCATTTGTTTTATTTGTTTTGCCATATTGTCTCCTTGTTTATATTTATAATATAAACATATTATAAAATAAATTCGTTAATAAAAAATGAATGAAATTACCGTCACACTGAATTCATTTTAGGGTCTCATTGCTATAGTTCAGTACTACCAAGATTGTTACACTTGTCTCATATCCTCCATCTACTACTTTATGATATAATCATATAAAAATTTGGAGTATGATTTGGAATTTTGGAATCACATATACGAACACTTCAACCCCGTAGCATTTGACATAGGATTTATTAAAGTCCATTGGTACGGCATAATGTATGTATTGGCACTACTTTCAGCTCTATTTTTCGCCAAATGGATAAACAAGTATGACCGTATGGGAATACCTGAAGATGTGATAGATAACTATTTCATTTGGGTTGAGGTGGGTGTAATATTAGGAGCAAGGCTCGGGTATGTATTTTTTTATGACCCAAGCGGTTACTATCTAGCTAATCCATTGCAAATTTTCAGCCCGTTTGATACGCATGGTAATTTTACAGGCATTAGTGGCATGAGCTACCATGGTGCGGTCATAGGAGCGTTAGTCTCTACATATTTTTTTGGTCGTAAATACCCCGTTTATCTATATAAGACTTTAGACATTGCGGCTTTGGGAATTCCAGTAGGATATGTGTTTGGGCGTATTGGAAACTTTCTAAATCAAGAGCTTGTTGGTGGTGTTACAACTATGCCATGGGGGATACTAGTGAACGGCATTATGCGTCATCCATCACAACTCTACGAGGCATTTCTGGAGGGTTTTGTAATAGCAGTGATACTTTATATGTTTAGATTTAGAAAGCCATTTGATGGGGCATTGATAGCATGGTATGGGATACTTTACGGTGTGGCTAGATTTATAGTAGAGTTTTATCGTATGCCTGATGTACAGTTAGGATATATTTGTTGTGGTATGAGCATGGGGCAACTAATGAGCCTAGGCATGATACTATTTTTTGGGATTATCTACCTCGTTATCAAAAGAGCCACTACTAGTTTACGGGCATGATGCCTTGTGTTCACAATTGTAATCAAGATAGACTTTAGCAACACCAATAAATAGAGCTGTAATAGCAGGTCCAATAATAATTCCCCAAAATCCATAACTACTCATACCAGCAAATATAGCAAAAAATATCACAAGCTCATTAATCTCTACAGTGCTATGCAGGAAATCTCTTTTGATGATTTTGATAATATATGGTTTTATGAATGTATCAGCAATAATAGCTATGGCAACTATCGAATATATAGCCACTACTATAGCTCCATGTGTATCACCATTCGACCATAAGTACAAGCTAATTGGAGCCCACACAATTACGCCACCCACAACAGGAATAAGTGAAGCTAAGCCGTAAATAATGCCAAACAGCAGTCCATCGAAGCCGAAAAAACTTACAAAAACTCCAAATAAAAAGCCTTCAAATATCGCAGTCACAATAGTAGAATAAAAAACAATTTCCATAGTAGATGAAATCTCATGGACTATTTTTGCACTTTTCACTTTTGAGAGTGGCACTAATGAGCTTAGTATGGCAAAAACTCTATCTCCATAATAATTCAAAAAATAGTAAAAGATAAGCACAAAAAAGAAATTGGTTAAAAATGCTAAACCAACTTTTCCTAGTGAAGCCAAATAGGAACTATAGCTTTGCACGAAAGATGCAATTTTTTCATTACTGATATTTTGTATAAACCAATTATGAGCTTGTGGAAATTTTTTAACCTGAATCTCTATTGATGCTATAATATTTGAAATAGTATTTGCATCAATCGTAGAGGCGAAACTAACACCAACCGTGGCGATATAAGCTAGTGGTGCAAAGATAAGCAGGGTCATCAAAGCAGTAATCAGTAGAGCAACTAATCTTCTTGATTTAAAATAGATATTGAGTTTTTCGGTCATATTATAAGTCGCCATAGTAAGTAATATGGCAACACTAATCGCCAACAAAAATGGCTGATAAATACTATAAGCACCTAAAAGTGCAAGAATAATAAACAATATCACAACCAAACCGTTATTCATATTAGCTCTCCTTGTACTCCGCCTAGTCTAAAATGCTCATAGCTTTTTTGTGTTGCTACACGACCTCTTGCCGTTCGCTCTATGTAGCCATTTGCTATTAAGTATGGCTCTATAACATCTTCTATTGTGCCTTCATCTTCACTTAGTGTAGCTCCCATTGTGCCGAGGCCTACTGGTTTGCCTTTTGCACTCACTAATAGCTCTAATAACCTCAAATCTTGCTCATCAAATCCAAGCTGGTTAACACCAAGCTCATCAAGTGCATATTTTGCAGTATGAAGTGTTATAGTCTCTTCATTTGCTACTTCTGCAAAGTCTCGCACTCTTTTAAGTAGTCTTAAGGCTATTCTTGGTGTTCCTCTGCTTCTTCTGGCTATTTCAAATGCGGCTTCTGCTCCAGTTGGCTTGTCTAGTTTCAAGGCTGCTTGACTAACTATTATAGATAGCTCATTTGGCTCATAAAACTGCATTCTAAAGTGCATACCAAATCTCTCTCGAAGTGGAGCTGAGAGCATACCAGCTCTTGTAGTTGCACCTATTAGTGTAAATCTAGGTAAGTCAATTTTAACAGATTGTGCAGCAGGTCCAGAACCTATAATGATATCAAGTCTAAAATCCTCCATGGCAGGATAGAGTATCTCTTCAATAGCTGGACTCATACGATGTATCTCGTCTATAAAGAGTATATCGCCCTCTTCTATGTTAGTTAATAACGCTGCTAAGTCACCTGCTTTTTCTATCATTGGAGCTGAGGTTGTTTTGATATTTGCTTGCATTTCAAGAGCGATTATATTTGCGATTGTTGTTTTACCTAGTCCAGGGGGACCGAAAAAAAGCACATGGTCAAGTGCCTCGTTTCGTTTTTGAGTAGCTTCTATAAAGATTTGCAGATTTTTTTTTATTTTCTCTTGACCAATATACTCACCCCATGATGTTGGACGGAGAGTTAGTTCGATACTACTCTCACCATCAAACTTCTCTATCTCAACAACTCTTTGCATTACATTGATTTTTCTGGCGAGGCAACTGGCACTGCTTCACTATCTTTTGGTTTTTCTGTTTCTACTGGCTTTGGAACTACAACTGTAATTCTATTTACAACAGTAGCATTTTCGCTTGCTGAATTAGCAATGCTACCTGCTAAAATTTTCTGTTTTGCACTTGTAACAGTTCCGCTAAGCACAATGCCCTTATCATTTGTAGAAACTTCTATACTTGAACCACTTAGTGAACTACTATTGTTTATCTTTCTTTGAACTTTTGACTGTATATCACCTAATGATTCTTTTAGGCTTGTGTCTATTTTCTGTGGCTCTTTTGACTCTTCTTCCACTGCTGGTTCATTGTTGCCATTTTGCTGACTACTATAATCATTAGAATATATATTATTGTTGTCATCTATGCTATCAGTTGCCTCACTGCCATTTTGAGGGGCAACCCTAGGTTCTTCTTTTGGTTCTTCACTTGGTACAATTACTGTAACTGCTTCTTCAATAGTGGTGTTGGTATCATTGTCATCAAATCCACTAAATATAGATCCAGTAGTCTCTGAAATTGTACTATCTTTATTAATAAGGCTATCTGGTCTTGTAGGCTCACCTCTATCTCTCATAGTTTCAAAAATAAGTATAGCTCCAAGGATAGCTATAATTACCAACCCACCAATTATAATTTTTTTCAACATTCTATTCTCCTAATATCTAAATTTTTCATTTGGAAATTCGCCAGATTTTACCTCTGATGAATAAGCCTCTATAGCATTTCTTACTAATTTACTGCCATCTATATATTTTTTAACAAATTTTGGCGTAAACTCTTCAAAAAATCCAAGCATGTCACTCCAAACAAGTACTTGACCGTCCACATCATTTCCTGCTCCAATTCCGATTACTGGTATGCTAACCGCTTTGGTAACAGCTGCTGCTACTTCTGATTTTACTCCTTCTATAATAAGTGCTACCGCTCCTGCACTCTGCAATGCCAAAGCATCTTCTATTATAGATTGTTTTTCAGTTTCTGTTTTGCCCTTGATGCTATATCCACCTTCGCCCCTAGCACTTTGTGGGAGCAACCCTATGTGTCCAAAAACTGCAATAGCATTATCACTCAAGTGACGAACCATTTCGGCTCGCTCAAATCCACCTTCGATTTTAATTGCATCAGCTTTGGTTTCGCGATAAGCTCTGACTGCATTTTGCAAAGCAATATCATTGTTTGTATAGCTACCAAATGGCATATCAAAAAGCAAAAAGCTTTTTTTAGCACCCATACCAACAGCTTTTGTATGATATATCATCTGATCCATTGTTGCACTTAGCGTATCGCTTCTACCTGCAAAACTCATATTTAGACTATCTCCTATGAGTATAACATCGACATAATTGTCAAACAACGAAGCAAAAAGAGCATCATAAGCCGTAATCATTACAATCTTTTGATTACCCCTCATGGCTTGCAATGTTTTAATAGTGACTTTTTTATCCAAAACAACACCTTGATATTTTGACTCTATTTTAGCAAAAAAATGTATAATATCACATTATTAAAAACAAAAGAGAAAAATTGAAAAAATTAGTAGCATACATAACAACAGGATACCCATCAACTGCTTTCACAGTGGATGTAGCACATGCACTAGCAACCGCTGGAGCTGATACACTTGAACTTGGTGTACCATTTTCTGATCCAGTCGCTGATGGACCAATCATCGAAAAAGCCAACCTGTTATCTTTGCAAAATGGATTTAAAATTTCACAACTCTTTGAAATATCATCACAAATTTCTACTCATATAGATACTATGTGGATGGGATATTTTAATTCCTTTTATCACAAAGGGTTTGAGCTTATGGCTAATGAAGCTAGAAAAGCTAATCTTAGTGGTTTTATAATTCCAGATTTGCCTTTTGAAGAGGCAGTTGCTTATCAAAAAATTATGCGTGAAAAAAATATGACACTTATAGATTTTCTTGCACCCACAGATACGGATGAGCGAATATCAATGATAGCACAAAATGCACAAAAATTTATCTACCTTGTAGCATATGCTGGTATCACTGGAAGTGGCGAAGCAGAATCACTTGATGAAATTATTGCCAAAACTAGAGCTATCACCTCTACTCCAATATTTGTAGGATTTGGCGTTGATACACACACGGCCAAAGAAAAGGTCATAGGAGTAGATGGTGTAATTGCAGGTTCAGTGTTTGTAAAAGTATTATTAGATGAAACGCTAAGTAATAATGAAAAAATTAAGAAAATAAGTGCGATAGCTAGAGAAATAAAAGAGAAGATAAATGAATAAGTAACCTGATTATTTTAAATTTGCGGGAGCAAATCCCCACGCAAAGTAGATATTATTTTTTATCCAAAGAGTCTTTAATTGCAAATAATAAAAATATAACCAAAGCTCCCATTACTACTGATACTATTGATTGGAACATTCCACTAAGTCCAGCAAAAAATCCAATTGTAGCCATATCTGATAGTCCATTTATAATTCCAGCCACTATACCAACAACAGCAAAAATTGTAACGATTACTTCGCCTAGTCCCAAAACCATATCTCTAACTTTTTGAGTTATAGGCTCAAAGAAATTAACTGTTTTATAGGTTGCGTCAGATATTGACTCTGAAATATTAGCAGTTGCACTAGATGCACTCTCTGCGAAATGTCCAAAACCTTCTTTAGCTGACTCGGTTGCATGTTTTGCTTTTTGACCCAAATCACCTATAGTTTCACTAATCTCTTCTTTTGCATGCGTTGCTGCTTTTTTTATTTTATCAATCTCTTCTGACATCATACACTCCTTGTTTTAAGCTTTTTTACTAACTGTGTCTTTTACTGCCGCTATTGTTTCTTTTGCTTTATCTAATCCATCGTCAATAATTGTTTCTGCTTTTTCTGCCACTTTATCAATACTATCTTTGCTAGTTGAGACTAGCTCTTTAGCTTTATCCAGCCCTTCTTCTGCTAATGCTTGTGCTTTTTCCGCAACATGGCTAATACTATCTATACCAGTAGAAGCTAACTCTTTTGCTTTTGCCACAACATCATCCATGCTGTCTATCCCAACACTAGAAGCTAATTCTTTTGCCTTATCTAGTCCTTCGCTCGCTAATGCTTGTACCTTATCTGCTGCATCACTAATACCATCAATGCCAGTCGATGCTAAATCTTTTGCCTTATCTAGACCCTCGTGCGCAAGTGTTTGTGCTTTTTCAGCAACCATTTCAATCTCTTCGATTCCCTCAGTCGCTACCTCTTTTGCTTTTGTAAATAAGTTTTTAATCATACTAAACATATATAACTCCTTTAATTTAATTTTCAAATTAATTATATCATAAAAATAGTTTATTGTTTGTTGCCATTATTATTTATTACAATACAATTGTATCTTGCCCAATCTCTTTATATCTAGCGTAATAAAATTCTACAAATTCTCTAACATTGTCATTTATTGGTAAATAAACTCCATTTTCTTTTATGGCATATTTTGATAGATATTCACTTGCATCTATTTTGGATATATAGTGTGTTGCTAAATCTTTATAGCTTTTTTTATATAGTTCTTTCATTTCATCATACTTATCATAATTTATCACTATTTTTTTATCAAACTCCATAAGTCCACAAGCAAATAAAATGTTCAGATGTATAATCCCCTCACAATAATAAGGCAAAACTTCGCCAACTTCTCTCCATGCCATAAGTCCAACAGAACGACTCACTAAATCATCTATAATATGCTCTCTAAGCTCTTCCTTTTCATTATGAAAATATGCCATTAGTCCGCCAGTAGTAGCTTTGAACTCTTCTATATTTTTAAACTGACCGCTTTTATTCATATCTCCCTCGGTAGACTCATCAAGCCACAATATGTGTCCAAACTCATGTCCGATTGTAGACACATCATAAACCTCATGCCATAAGCTTGGCGAATTTGTAGCAAAATTCCTACTCTTTTTCACAAACTCTTCGCCCATAATCTCCACGCTAAGTCTCATAGTTGGTTTAGCTAACTTAGAAGCCAGTACAAAATCACTATAAGCAAATATTTTATGTCCATGAATATCAGATATTACTTTATCGTTGGGTACTACTTGAGCAGAAAAAAGCCCATTAAACTCAGCTGCGTAATACAACATCGGTTGACCAATGTAAAGCTGTGTTTTGTTTACTTGTTTACAATTACTTTTTGCAGTTACAATTGCATTCACATCAATCTCTTTGGCTAATGTGGTAGTGAAATCTATAATATTTTCTCTTGTTGTTGAGCCGTGCTGTAATTTTGGATTCACTATGCGAATATCCCACTCTAAGGCCACTGCCTTGCGATAGTGATCCTCGTAATACTCAAGTGGATGACCGACCTGCAATGGTGTTGTGATACTCATCCATGTTTTATCAACCTCTTGCCATTTTGATAGTAGTTTACTTGTGTCGATCTCAATAAGTGCCTCATTTATTGATCTAAAATATGCTATCCATTCACTCTTTTGGTTATAAATTTTATCTTCTAACTTTTCAAGTTCACCGATTAGCTCTCCTAACTCATACGATACACCATTAACCTCATCAACAAATGCATTGCAATATGCTCTTGACTCATGTTGACCACTATCATTTTTAATTAAAACCGAATAGCATCTATCACTAGTCACTCCACACTCATCACAATCAAGTAGCTTATTGGAGTTTAAAAACTCAAATACTTTTGTGTCATCATCGTTAAACTTTTCTCTAAGTTCACTGTTTATTGTATGAATAATCTGTGCAGTCCATTCACTCTGCCATACACTCATAGCTACACCAATATCATGAACTCCACGCAACAAAGTACGGTAAAAAGGCGTAAGCAGTTCAGTCTCATCTATCCACTCCAACAAATCACTATGACGACTCGTATGCATATGAGCCACCCACTCGTATGCTAGCTCTTTTTTTGCAATAATATCCGAACTATCAAAACCCATTTTTTCTAATACTTGTTCTAACCCATCTTCTCTTAAATTAACAATCCTAGTAAGTGCCGCCATAACACTATCGCTAGTTCGCTCTACACCTATAAACTCCAGAAAATCATCAACTGCCATGTCTGCTTCTATGTGATGTTCTTTGGTAAGATTAAAATACTCATTTAGTGTAGCTTGTCTTGAGGTCAATTCATCATAAATGCCTTGTATATCTTCTCTAAATTTATTCATCTTTTTGCCTTTATCATCTCTAAAATTGGTTTTATAAGTCTAAGTGCCTTCATTCTATGTGAAAACTCTTGTTTTATTTCATTTGGTAATTCACCTAGCGTTTGACTGTATCCATCTGGGATAAATATAGGATCATATCCAAAGCCACCGTTCCCCTTTGCTTCATCTACTACATCTCCATACATCCACCCATGCACCACAAATTCACCCTCCAAACACACAAGAGCAATGGCAGCCGTGTAATATGCCTTAGTTTTTTTGATATTTGTTAGCTTCAGTTGACTTATTAGCTTCTCCATATTTTCTACATCGGTTGCATCAATTCTAGCATATCTAGCACTATAAATACCAGGTTCTCCACCTAAAATTGGAACACTGATGCCACTATCATCAGCTATCACAATACTATTTTTATCAAGTAACTCATATATGGCTCTAGCCTTAATAAGGGCATTTAAAGCAAATGTATCTCCATCCTCTACTATTTCAAAAGGCTCCATAAGCTCACTATATGCTATGATTTTATCTCCAAAAGCTTCTTTTATTTCTCTTAGCTTACCCTTGTTAGATGTAGCTAGTACTATTTGACTCACGCATAACCTTTTATTAATCTTTTGGTATTATAATGGGACTAATTCTATCCAATTTAAGGTAACGAAATGTTAAAACAAGTTTTCCCACTCTCTCTCATAATAGGACTACGGTTCTTTGGACTTTTTGTAGTTCTACCGATATTGTCCATATATGCATTGCAAATGGAGGGTGCAACTCCGTTTCTAGCGGGGGCAGTGATGGGAAGTTACGCTCTAACGCAAATACTTTTTCAAGTACCATTTGGAATAATGAGCGACCGCATAGGACGCAAAAAAACGCTTCTATTTGGTTTGATTATATTCATCATAGGCTCGATAGTCTGTGCTATTAGCAACGATATATACACTCTCATAGCTGGTAGATTTTTACAAGGAGCTGGAGCGATTGGTGCAGTTGTAAGTGCGATGATAAGTGATCTAGTCAAAGAAGAACAAAGAGCTCACGCTATGGCTATCATGGGTGGTACTATTGCGATTAGTTTTTCAGTGGCACTGATGGTTGCTCCTATCATGGGTGGTGCTTTTGGATTTGACAAACTTTTTTGGCTTACTGCGGTGCTGAGTGTTGGAGCTATTGTTATACTATTTACTCTTGTACCTGAACCTCCTCGTATATCGCATAGCTATGACAATATAAAAGTAAAAACAAAAGATGTCTTCAAAGATAAGGCTTTAGTTCAGATGTATATTACATTTTTATTTCACTCATCTATTATGACGGTTGCATTTTTCCTTATCCCTGTTGTGATGACTGGGTCTCTTAGTGACGGTGGTTTTGGCTGGAGTAGAATGGATCTTTGGAAAGTCTATTTGCCTGCCGTTATATTTGGTGTACTTGCCATGGGTCCAGCAGCTGTATTTGGAGAGAAATATGGTAAAGGTAAACTTGTTTTTTTAATCTCAATTATCGCAATAGCAATTGGTTTTACAGCAATGGGATTTAGTCATAATCCGTGGATTTTTATCGTTGGTGTGGTACTGTTTTTTATCGGGTTTAATATGTTTGAACCACTTTTACAAAGCTTTGTAAGCAAATATGCACCAATTCATCAAAAAGGAGAAGCTCTAGGAGTAGCTAATACATTTGCATATATTGGTATTTTTCTAGGGGGGATAATCGGTGGAGTTGCGATGCAAGAGTTCGATAGAGCCACACTAGCCATTACTGTGTTAATAGCATGTGTTGGCTGGTTTCTGTGGGTTTTAAGAATGCAAAATCCAAATATGAGAGCTAATGTATATTTGTCACTTGATGAATATGACAGAGATGCTATTATGAAGATGAATAAAAATAATGCAATATTTGAAGTTTATATTAATGAAAGCGAAAATATCGGTGTTGTGAAATATGAAAAAGAGCTAATAGACGAAGATGGCGTGAAGGCTCTTTTTCATACCAATTAATAATATTTAAGTATAATATGAAAAAATATTTGGAGCATAGATGATTACACCTCTTAAGGCTCTTAGAAAAAATTGGTTTAAAACTCTTTTGATTTTCATCAGCATGACAGTATCAATCAGTGCCATTTTTCTCATAAGTGCAATATCAAGTGGTGTGGTTGGGATGTATAGCACAATGCTCAAAACAGATGGTGATATCATAGTCACACAAAAAGGCATTGCAGATACATTTTTTAGCGATATAAATCGTTCGCTAGAGCCTAAAATCATCAATCTAGCTGGGGTTAAAGAGCTAAATTCTATGATATTTGGGGCATCTCCAGTGGATAATCTGCCAATAGTTGCGATATATGGTGTAAGTGCAAATAGACTTGATAATTATAAACTCATAAGCGGTATATATCCAAAAAATGATGAAGTATTAGTGGGTGAAAAGATATACAAAATGTTAAACTCTCCAAAGAAAATCAAAATTTCAAAACAAGAATTCAAAGTAAGTGGTGTCTTTAAAAGCAAAATAGGCTTTGAAGATGGTGGAGTAGTGATGGGACTAAATGACGCTTCAAAGATATTTCACAAAAATGCTTCCATGATGCTAATCTCACTTGAAGATATAGAAGCAAAAGATATGGTAGAAAAAATAAATAATCTTAGCGACGACATAGAAGCCAAAACAACTGATAATTTTATAGACAACTATAATCAATTTAAAATCATAAAAACAAGCTCTGATATTATATCTGCACTGGCATTTTTGATGGGCATTCTTGGGATTATTAGTATGATGAGTATGGTCGTAAATGATAGGAAAGTAGAATTTGGAGTGATGCGCTCAGTAGGACTATCAAGCACGGCTATCATCTCACGACTCATAGCAGAAGCAATTATCATATCACTGTTTGCATATATAGCTGCTATTGCACTTTCATATATAGTGCTTGAAGTTATACAAAATATTCAAAAGTTCCAAGGCTATATTAATGGTGAGATTACTCCACAGTTGGCTATTTTGGTATTTGTCATATCTATCATCATGGCTATCTTTGGATCTTTGCTTCCAGCTATTTGGGCATCACGGATTGACCCAATGAGCCTCATACTTGGAGGTTCGAAATGAGATTAAAAGCTACAAATATAGAACATTTTTATGGTCATGAAAAAATACTTCATGGTATCGATTTAGAGATAGAACCTTCTAAAATTACAGCTATTATAGGAGAGAGTGGAAGTGGCAAAACAACGCTTTTGGCTATACTCTCATCGCTTCTAAAACCGACAAATGGAGATGTGTATTATGATGACATATCAGAGAATAGTATCAAAGATATAAATGCTTTTCGCAGGAAAAATATAGGTTTTGTATTTCAGTTCCACTATCTCATAGAGTATCTAACACTAAAAGAAAACATAGCACTCGGTGCATTTGATGAACATAATATTAATACTCTAATGGAAAATCTGGGCATAGGTCACTTAGCAAATAGATATAGCAATGAAGTCTCAGGTGGCGAGAGACAAAGAGCAGCGATAGCACGAGCGTTAGTCAACAAGCCATCATTTGTCTTTGCTGACGAACCTACTGGGAATTTAGATACCAAAAATGCTGTTGGTGTGTTTGAGCTGTTCAAAAGCTTTAATGATACAACATTTGTAGTGGCTACTCATGATAAAAAAATTATAGATTACGCTGATGTAATTATCGAAATGGAGGACGGTGTTGTTAAGTGCATTTCTAAAAAGCGAGTTTAATCTTCTTTTATTTTGGCTCATTCTTGGACTTGGTGCTGGGTTTATATACTCATTGCAACTTTTAGGGTTTGGTGATTATGGGACATTGCTAGTGGCTAGTCGTATGAGGTCACTTCATATATCTCAAATGCTGTATGGGTTTTTTCCTCTTATATTATCGCTTTTGCCATTCGCTCTTTTTCAAAAAGATGGTATTTTAGATAATCGCATTATCAAATATCTACAAATGTATTTTGTAGTTTGGAATCTATTTTTACTACTGATGAGCTTGACTATTTTGTTTGGAGACATGAGGGGGCTTCCTTTTTATGATTTTGATTATTTATTAAATTTTCTTTTAGCGTCTAGTGGCATATTTTACATAATTGCACTATTTTTGGCTCTAAAAAATTATAAATCAAATAGACCTCTATGGGTAAACATCTCTTTACTTGTCGTAGTAGTAGCGCCTCTTTTACTTTTGTTTTTAATGAATCCATCATATGGTCAGGTAGAAAAAAGTTTAATCGGTCCACATGGAGATAACACTTTAGGTATGAGCTTTGCACTGATTCCACTGTACTATCTACTGATAAAATTAGCCAGTAGTAAAGAATTTATCCCAAAAGCTCATATTTTATGGCTGATTCCGTTTATCGGATATATTCTTTCACTTATTATTCGTAACTTTTTTCATACTCTTAGCTACAATGAAGAGTGGGTTTTCCAATATCTCACACTCTTGTATATTCCACTTTTATATATTTGGATTAGGGATTCGAGCGTGAGTTTCAAATCAAATCCATACCTCATCATCTCCATATTGGCATTTTTATTTGTAGATATAGAGGGGAATATACTTTTTGTGCCTGAAATAAGATGGCTAATACATAGAAACGATTTGATTGTAGGTCATGCACATATTGCCATGGGTGTTGGCGTTGCATTTATGGCACTATCTATTGTGCATTATCTATTGCCACGATTATTGCATAAAAACGGTGCAATTTTATGGACAATCATGATGGGTCTGATTGCTCTCTCGCTTAGCGTTGCTGGTCTTGTGCAGGCTGGTATAATTGACTCAAGTGTTTATTATTTTTGGTGGCTTAGAACAATTTTTGGCCTGTTTCTTATCTCTATGGTGGCGTATCAATTTATACACTCAAGCGACATAAAAATAGATTCCAAAATAAAACTCTATCATTTAGCTGGGTTAATGAGTGATGCCATTGGTGGTGTATTGCTTATATTAATAGGTAGTTGGCTGTTTGCACAGCTTGGTTTTAAATTCTCATACAGTTATGAATTTGTAGTTTTTGCATTTATGATAGGCACGGGTACACTTCACTATTTTGGACTTTATGGAGATAGTGAAATACTGGCCAAAACAAGCAGTATCATTAGACTACTCGTAGGCTCTATGTTTATAGCATTGTTTGCGACAAAACACATAGATGCTATCAGTTTACTCGTTGGATTATACGACATATCTTTTGCTTTAGTCTATTGGCTATTTCTAAAAAAGTAGTATAGCGTGAATTTTTCTATTGTACTTTTAAGCTCTCAACTATTATATTATCTTCTAATCGCCCAAACTGGAATCGTTGGTGCATTTGATTCACATATACATGATTTATATACTTTGCCTATTGGTGGCATTATTGGTGGCTTATTGGCTGGTTTTGCAAAGCACAAGGATATAAAAAGTGAATTATATGTTTTGTTTATTGCCCAGTTTATACTTGCATTTTTTTATCCACACTATTCACTAATAGTGATATTTATTTTTGGATTTGTAGTGGGATATACAACTCCTTTACTACTATTTTCACTAGGCACACAAGAGAAGATAAATCTAGCGATAGGATTAACTATATCCTACGCCATAGGAACGATGCTCTATTCATATCCATTTGAACAAAGGGGAATGATTGCATTTGTGTTATCGGCTATTTCCATGGCATCACTTAGTTTTATAAACATAAACAAAGAGTCAATTAAAAAGCAAAGCACAATACATTTTAGTATTATTTTATTATTTGCCCTATGGATATTTTTTGATTCTGCACTCTTTGAAACACTTAGTAGGTCTGGAGATATGGACATTTGGAGTCATTATGCACTTGTCATTATAGCTTTTCATACGCTAGGTATCATTGTTGCTTACAAACTAAAATGGTTGGATATTTCATCAAAAAATCATATAACCATCTCTTTATTTATAATCTCATACCTACTATATTGGCTCAAGATGCCAATACTTTTAGCAATACTCTATCCTTTCACAATTTCATGGTATAATTTTATATTATTTGGTTACATAATGCAACTAAATAATATGCTATACATTGCTATATCAATGATTGTTGTTGGGTGGCTATCAACTATCGTGGCGAACGGCTTAGTGCTTGAGGGATACTTTTGGATTGCATATGCAGCCCTTGGGTTATCAAGTGCAGTATTTTATATAAACGACAGGAGAAAAATATGAACAAAATATTAATTTCGGCTGCACTTTTAAGTGCTTTAGTATACGGAGGAAACCTAAAATTCCAATCAGGCTACATCAAAGCTCACACTAGCGTTTTTGGTGACAGCACTATTGACCCTACATTTCACAGTGCCAATTCAAGGCTCACAATGGGCAAAACAATAGATACGCTAAAAGGCACTATCGAAGTAAGTATGAAAAATTTTGCTAGTGATAACAAAGATAGAGACAATCATATGCAAGAGGCGTTAGACTCTTCATCTTTTCCAAAAGCAACATATAATATCTCAAGTGTTACAGAAAATGGTGGGGATAAATATACTCTAAATGGTACGCTTAGCTTGCATGGAGTATCAAAGCCACTATCTTTTGATGGCACCATCACAAATGCCGACAAAACAGTGCATATCAAAGCAAGAAGCAAAATAAATATGACAGACTATGGAATTAAACAACCAAAAATGGTTTTACTTACGGTGAGAAATCAAGTAGATTTGAGCGTAGATATACTAGTTAAATAAATAACTTCTCCAATATTTGCAACCTTTGTTGCAAATGGATATTCACGCTCCAAAAGCAACTCCCTAAGCCATTCCAGTGGCTCACAAATGCCCTCGTCTGATAATTTAAATGTTCCATAATGTATAGGTATTAATTTTTTTGCCAACAAATCTTCGCATGATACGAGTGCCTCTTGTGGATTTATATGATTGCGTTTCATAATATATTCAGGCTTGTAAGCTCCTATTGGCAAAAAAGCATCGAGAATGTCAAATCTATCTCCAATCTCTTTAAAATGCTCTCCATATGCCGTGTCTCCAGAATGATACAAGCTATACTCTTCATTGCGAACGATAAAACCTCCCCAAAGAGCCTTATTCATATCCGTCATTACTCTATTACTCCAATGCAAGGACGGCACAAAGATGATTTCTATATTCTTGATAGTAATATTTTGCCACCATTCTAACTCAATGAGATTTGAGGAGTGTTTACCCAAATATCTTTCAAATCCAATTGGAGCTATAATCTTAACATTTGGATTTTCTTTTATTAAAAACTTTATTGATGGCAAATCAAAATGGTCATAATGAGCATGAGTAATAAGTATAATATCTACTGTTAGACTATCTTTTTGTATAGGTAGATTTGTCTGTCTTTTATAAAACGGTATAGATTCCAGTATAGGGTCTATGAGTATCTTTGTACTGCCTACATCAACCCATAATGAAGCGTGTCCAAGCCATATTGCACTATTTGGCTCTATTTTATCTTGCTTGATTACTTTTAAAAAGCTTCTATTGTCTGTTTTTTTTGCAAAAACTCTACTTACTTGCCACCTAATAATTGAAAATAGAGACAGTCTTGGAGAAGTCATCTCTGTTTTTCTTATCATTAAATCTCGCAGTTATTTATAGCAACCTCTTTATACTCTACATCCAGAAGTTCACAAGCTCTTTTCATGATATTTGGAATCGTAAACCCAAATTTCTCAAACAACAGTTCAGCAGGAGCAGATGCACCAAAGCTCTCCATTCCTAAAACATCGTCAGCGTATCTGTAATACTCAACAGCCGTAGCAGCTTCTACTGCTAATACTTTTGTAGCAGGATTAATAACTCTATCTTTGTACTCGCTAGGTTGTTCATTGAATAAATCCAAACACGGAACTGATACAACATTGGCTTTTACTCCGATACTTTCCAAGTGACAAGCAGCTTGAAGTATTGGCATAAGTTCACTTCCGCTTGCCATAAGCGTTAATGTAGCTCCATCTCTCTCTTTGAGTAGATATGCACCATTACTTACAGCTCCAAAGTCTCTAGTTGGCTTAAGTGTTTTAAGCTTTTGACGACTAAGCACAAATCCATGAGGAGCTTTTATGCCAAGGGCTGTTTTCCATGCCTCTACATTTTCAGTAGCGTCAGCAGGTCTCCATAGATAGAAGTTTGGTAATGCTCTAAATTGGCTAATTTGCTCTATTGGCTCATGCGTTGGTCCATCTTCTCCAACGCCTATACTATCATGTGTCCAGATAAAAAAGTTTTGTATATGAGTAAGTGCAGCTATTCTGGCACTAGGTTTTAGATAATCACTAAACACAAAAAATGTAGCATTAAACGGAATTATAGTGCCATATAGTGCCATTGCGTTTGTGATAGCCGCCATTGAATGCTCACGAATTCCAAAGTGAATATTTCTACCTTTTGGGAAATCGCCCATATTTTTGAGTTCTGTTTTATTTGATGGTGCGAGGTCAGCAGAACCACCAAGGAAACTTGGAATTGCTTTTGCAATAGCATTTAGTATCTCACCATTACTATCTCGTGTAGCCACTTCGGCTTTACCACTAAAATCAGGATATTCTATTGAGCTAAAATCAGGATTTAAAAGTCTAGATAGAGCTTCGTTTTGCTCCAACAATGGAGCTTCTTTTTGTCTATGTATCCACTCTTTTTCATGCATCTCACCAAGCTCAACAGCACATCTAAATCTGATTAATACATCCTCAGAAATAGCAAAATGCTCATTTGCATCAAATCCCTCTTTTGTTTTTGAGATTGATATTACATCAGCACCAAGTGGCGAACCATGAGTCTCATGACTACCCTCAAGCCCATCTGCACCTCTACCGATTATAGTATTTGCGATTATAATTGTTGGTTTTGTGCTTTGTTTTGCTGCATTTAAAGCCTCATCAATATCTCTATAGCAGTGACCATTTATCGCTATCACATTCCAGTTTTGAGCTTCAAAACGCTTAGCTACATTTTCACTCCATGCGATGCTTGTATCGCCCTCTATCGTGATACAGTTGCTATCATAGATGAGAATTAAATCTTTTAATTTCAAATGCCCAGCCAACGCACAAGCCTCATAGCTAATCCCCTCTTGTAAATCGCCATCACCACACAAACAATAAACTTTATGGTCAATAAGCTCACAAGTTTCACTATTTACTTGATTTGCCGTGTATACACCAGCCATTGCAAAACCAACAGCATTAGCAATCCCTTGACCAAGTGGACCAGTAGTTATCTCAACCCCATCTGTATGTCCATACTCAGGATGTCCGGGCGTTTTACTATCTAGTTGTCTAAAGTTTTTTAAATCCTCAAGGCTTAAATCATAGCCCCATAGATGTAAAAGCGAATATATAAGTGCAGAGCCATGTCCACCTGAAAAGACCAATCTATCACGATTGAGCCAACTAGGATTCTTTGGATTATGCTTTAAATGCTCACTTAATACAACTGCGATATCCGCTAACCCCATAGGAGCTCCAGGGTGTCCACTATTTGCTCTTTGCACCATATCTGCTGCTAAAAAGCGTATAGTATTTGCCATCTTTTTTCTCATTATATTCTCTGGGCTATTTGGCATTTTATTCCTTTTTTTGTTATGATTTATGTCGCCATAGATAGTGGGCTACTGCTTTTTGTAAAGCTTGTTTTGTCTTTAGATCAAAGTTATTTAGATTTTGCTCTAGTTTAGATGCTAAATCATTTGCATATCTTAAACTCTCCGCAAGTCCTAAAATAGTCACAAAACTATTTTTACTCTCATCGTTATTAGTAGTTTTACCTGCTATCTCATCGCTTTGTGTAACATCTATAATATCATCTTGCACTTGAAACAAAAGCCCCAAATCAAGCCCGTAATTATAAAGCTCATCTTGTACTTTTGTTTCCAAGCCTGAGATAACTGCTCCCATCTTTAGACTTGCTGCTATAAGTTTAGCTGTTTTATTTTTATGCAAGAATTCGACCTGCTCTAGGCTTAATGATTGGTTTTCAAAGTGACAGTCAAGTGCTTGACCAAGCACCATTCCAGATGCTCCACCGTTTTGCGCCAATATCTCCACAAGTTCTATACGAATATCTGCTCTAAAATGCGACCTTGCAAGAAGCAAAAATGCCTCTGTATTTAGTGCATCTCCGGCTAGTATGGCTGTTGCTTCATCATATTTCACATGCAAAGTCTCTTTGTCTCTGCGAAGTGACGCATTGTCCATCGCAGGCAAATCATCATGAATGAGCGAATATGTATGAAATGCCTCGATAGCAAGAGCCACAGCAAGTGAGGAGTCATAAAGTAAAGGCTCATGTGCTTCTACAAGCTCCAGCAAAAGTTGTGGACGAAATCTCTTTCCACCAGCATCTAGCATTTCACCCAGAGAGCTTTCATAGCACGGATGAAAACTTGATACTTGTAATAGATGTGATTTTAGATACGCTTCAAATCTTTGCATTTATACTCTTGTTGTGATTTATTTATAATTATAGCTAATTAGGATAAAATACCGCTATGGATAAACAACAAAAAGAGAAAATAGCTAACCTTGGCATACGCATTACTACTGCTCTGACTATTGCAATATGGATTTATATTATTATTAAAATAGCTAGCATGGATAAGTCGTTTATAGCCCAAGCACCATATTGCATACTCTCTACTTTTGTCATTTTTGGGCTTTTGTCATTAACTCAAAAAGCTATCAAATGGTGGGCAAATAAATAATTAGGTGGTTTAATTTACTTCTTTGCTAGCGGATGAGCATTCATATATTCACTCAATTTCTTACTACTTCCAAGGCGGGTATATATCTGCGTGGTTGCCATCGTGGAGTGACCTAGCAGTTCGCTTACATCTGATATTCTAGCACCATTATTTAGTAGATGAGTGGCGAATGAGTGGCGAAGCTGGTGAGGGGTTGCTTTTATACCATTTTGAGCAAATATCTTACCTAGTTTATATCTGAGTTTTGATGCTCCAATTTGTATTTTATCGCTCTCAAACAGGTAAACTGATGGTTGAAAGAGATGAATATATTCTTTTATTACGCTTGATAGTTCTGGCACTATTGGTAATTCACGCACTTTGTCGCCTTTCCCTCGTACTTGCACCCAGCCGTCATTTATATTGTCTATTTTCATATTTGATAGTTCACTTATCCTAAGCCCTAGTCCATACAGACAATATATTATAGTTTTTTCTTCTAGAGTTGCACTATTAATAGCCTCATGGATATATGATTCATCCACTGGTTTTGGCAAGGTTTGGGGTACTTTTATAGACTCATTTGGTCTGAGCATGATTTTCATATTTTTATGATTTTCTAAAAACTTAACAAAAGAACGAATTGCACTAAGTTTTTTAGCGATAGTTTTTTTACTATTTTTAACTATCCGCACACGCAATGGAGTTATTTCAATCATTACTGTACCACTGTCTTCACTAATTGATGATAGTTCTATCATTTGTTTGATTGCTATGGAGTATGTAGTGGCTGTTTCATCTGAATATCCTCTAATATTCAGGAGATATTTCAAAAATTCATCACAATATCTATAGAATTCTTTTTTCATTTTATATAATAGTGTATCTTAGCATTGTTTGTTGCAGCAACTCTTTTGCCTCTTTACTGCCCAAATCATCTACTCTAATCACTTGAGCGTAAATATCTACCTTACTAAATGGCTTTGGTATCACAAATTTATCCCAGCTTCGCAGTTGCCAATAGCTATTTGCCTGAAAATTCATAGTAAAAATAGGTAGTTTTAGCTTGGTAGCTAAAGAAATAATCCCATCATTTATAGTGTGTCTTGGACCTCTTGGACCGTCAGGCGTGATGATTACCTCTTCTCCATTTTTGAGAGCATTAAGTGCTTGAAGCAGTACTTTAACGCCACCTTTTGAGCTTGAACCTTTTAGTGGCTTTATCCTCATAAATTTGATAGTTTGTGCTACCACTTCGCCGTCTAGATGTTGTGAAACCATGGCGTTTGCTTTATGGTGCGGATGCACCTTGCGATATGCTTGTGATGACACCAGCAACTCACTGTGCCAACAAGCACAGACAAATTGAGAATCATCTATATCATTAATAAAGTGAATTTCCTTACGAAGAGTAAACCATAAAAGTCTCATAAAAACATAGATAATCGGGGGTAACAGATAGATATTCAGAAATTTATCTATTTTATCTTTCATGACTATATTACAACACCATCCAATAAACTTCTGGAGACTTTTTCTATTCTTACGCCTACAACTCTGCCTAACAGCTCTTCGCTTCCTTTGACAAAAACAAGTTTGCCATCATCAGCTCTTCCAGAAACTCTACCTTCGCTTTTAAGCTCATCGAAATACACCTCATGAACCGTGCCTAATTGTGCGTCCATAACCTCATCAAGTATCTCAGTATGTCTTGCCTGTAGCCTTGTTAATCTCTCGCCTGATACATCATTATCGATTTGATTTTCATACTCAGCTGCTGCCGTGTGTGGTCTTGATGAATATTTAAATGAAAATAGTTGCTCAAACCTAACGCTCTCAAGCACACTCATGCTCTCCATAAAATCCTCTTCGCTCTCACCCGGGAATCCAACAATTATATCGGTTGAAATGGTAGCCTCAGGAGCAAGTCTTCGTATCATTTCACAACGATTTATAAACCACTCTTTTGTATAGCCTCGTTTCATCTCTTTGAGTATTTTAGTTGAGCCACTTTGTAGTGGAACATGTATCTGCTTGCATATTTTAGGATTGTTTGCGAACTCTTCTATAAACTCATCGTCCATGTGCAACGGGTGAGGTGAAGTGAATCTTATTCGCTCCAACCCATCTATGAGGCTTATTTTTTGTAATAATCCTGTAAAATCTTTTACTTCACTATCGCTGCTAAATCTTCTACCATAGTTATTTACATTTTGACCCAAAAGCATTATCTCTTTTGCTCCACTGTCCACGGCTTTTTGTATCTCTCTTGCTATAAGTTCACTAGGGATTGATATCTCTTCACCTCTAGTGGCTGGAACTATACAAAATGTACACGATTTATCACACCCCATAGAGATATTTACCATGGCACGAAATGGATTTGTACGATACTCGCTAAAATCAAATGAGCTATCATCATGCTCTGTATCTACTTCAACAGCATGTTTTTGATGCAAAACTTGTGTGATTTTAGATATATTTCTAGCACCCAAAACGAAATCAACTACTGGTGCTTTTTTGATTATCTCTTTGCCTAAATGACTTGCTGTGCATCCACATACACCGATTTTTGCACCATCTTTTTTGTGTTTAGCAAATACACCAAGCTCTGAAAAGAGTTTTGCAACAGGCTTTTCTCTAACACTGCATGTATTAATGATAATCAAATCAGCATCACTAATCTGAGTTGTGAGAATATAGTTTTCTTTGATTGATAGTTCTGCAATGAGATGTTCGCTATCACGACTATTCATCGCACAGCCAAGCGTCTCAATATATAGTTTTTTATTCACTTTTGTAGCTATTTATACGATATGAACTTCATATACATATTCATTCTCGTCAAGTCCATACTTGACCTCTCTCATATACACACTATAACCTTTTTCTTCGAAAAACTCAATAAGCTCTTTTAACTCCTTATGAGAGTTCTCTTTGTCAAAATAAAAGATTGATTTTGTAGCCAGCTCAGCTACTACCTCTTCAATTTCTACTACTTTTGGCTTGCCTTTTAATGTTGTTCTCGCTAATTTAAGTTTCATATTTTCTCCTGTGGTTATGCATATTGTCATTGCTTTTCTAAATATATTATACTTAATTTTGCGTAAAGGGTTGTTGAGATATAATTCTATTACTACAAGAAAACAAATATTCCCACTCGTGAAATTAATTGTTAATTACTCTTTTGGCTATGTTTGTTGTGGATTTATACTATTAAAGGAAATATAATGGAAAAGATTTTAGATACAGTTGAAGCTATTGCACATGAGAAAAATATATTGCCAGAACACGCTCTTGAGGCGTTTAGAGATGCACTTATTAATACTGCAAAAAAACTAACGACGCAAGAGAGCAGCTTTGAGGTACAATTTGATATGTCAAAGAAAGACTATACAATACTAAGATGTATTAAAATTGTAAAAAACGATGACGAGAGATTAGAGATGGAGTCTGATAGCTTTATGTCTTTGGAAACGGCTCAAGAGTTTGATTCATCAATAGAGGTTGGGGATCAGCTAAAATCAGACTTTATTTTAGAAAATTACGGTCGAACAGCGTCAGCGAATCTTTTTAGAGAGCTAGAGTACCATATACAAAGACGAATTGAGCAAACTATATTTGAAAAATATAGAGATAAAGTTGGTACACTTATGATAGGTATAGTATCAAGAGTAGATAATGAAGAGAATACATATATAGAGATAGGAGAGCTTAGAGGCGTTCTTACTCTAAGAAACCGTATCAAGGGTGAGAAATTCAAAGCTGGAGATACTGTAAAAACACTTCTGAGATTTGTAAGTATAGATCCAAAATTTGGGCTATTTTTGGAGCTAACTAGAACTTCTCCTAAGTTTTTAGAGACTTTACTTGCTAAAGAGGTACCAGAAATAGCTGATGAAATTATTGAAATAGTGAGCTGTGCTAGAATACCTGGTGAGCGAGCAAAAGTAGCACTTCGTTCAAATCAATCAAATATTGACCCTATCGGAGCAACAGTTGGCACAAAGGGTGTCAGAATAAACTCCGTTAGCAATGAGCTTGCTGGTGAGAATATTGACTGTATCGAGTATTCAGTCATACCTGAAATATTTATAATGAGATCATTAAGTCCAGCAATGGTTCAACATGTTACAATCAAAGACAAAAATGCAGTAGCTACAATCACTGCTGACCAAAAAGCAAAAGCGATAGGCAGAAGTGGCATAAATATTCGTCTAGCATCAATGCTTACAGGATACACTATTGAACTACAAGAGATAGAGGGTACATCAGCTCAAAAAGCAGATGCAAGTACACAAACGGCTCAGAAAACAACTGACACATCAGCACTATCAGATCTATTTAAATAAATGAAATGTATGACCTTTTTGGTCATATTTTCATCCCCAAAAAACAAAGAAATCACAATATATTTACTTTTCGTTAACAATGTTCAGCTAAAATTTTAACTCAACTACAAATAACAAGGATCATTTAGTATCACTAAAAAAGGAAAATAATGAAAAAAAGAGTATTAATTATGGCATCAATGATGCTAAGCACGAGTTTATTTGCTTCACAATATACCATTAAAAATGGGGATTCACTATATAGTATCGCACAAAAAAATAACACTACAATAAGCAAATTAAAATCAACAAATAATCTAAAAAATAGAACAGTACTCAAGATAGGGAAAACAATAGATATTCCTGGTAACAATACTGAAATTGCAAAAGTTGAGCAAAAATCATATATAGTAAGTGAAAGCAAATTCTCCTCTGTGCCTAATGCTGTTCAGCAAAAATTAGGGAAAAAATATGTTTGGGGGGCTGTGGGACCAAATTGTTTCGATTGTTCAGGACTTACTACATATGCTTATAAACAACAAGGTGTAACATTACCACGAACGGCAAATGCTCAATCTCGTACTGGTCAATCAATAGATAGAGGATCTTTACTGCCAGGTGATTTAGTATTTTTTGCCACATCAAGAGATAAAACAAAAGGCGTTAATCATGTTGGAATCTATATAGGAGACAATACATTTATACACGCAAGCTCAGCAAAACATCAAGTTGTAGAAACTAGCCTAGATAGTGCATTTTACAAACAAACTTATAGAGGTGCTAAAAGAGTTAACTCATAACTCACTAAACGCATAATAAGCTTACTCAGCCTCTAGCACTGCACCCTTACTTGCATTTGTAACTAACGCTCTGTATTGTTTCAGCCATCTGCTT
Source organism: Sulfurovum sp. UBA5198 (assembly GCA_002412865.1). Lineage (GTDB taxonomy): Bacteria > Campylobacterota > Campylobacteria > Campylobacterales > Sulfurovaceae > BN30871. The sequence goes on along the minus strand of DHVW01000003.1, from coordinate 48,840 downwards.
GTTAGAGGTTTAACTATTGGTTTAAATACAGCTCTTCTTTGGGCTATCACCTCATCACTAAGTTTAGCTTCTAAAATATAGCTATCAACATCAATATAGATTTCATCGCCATCTTCGAGTAATCCTATAAGTCCACCCTCAGCAGCTTCAGGACTAACATGACCAATACTAGCTCCTCTTGTAGCACCACTAAATCTACCATCAGTAATAAGAGCAACTTTATCCCCAAGCCCCATCCCCATAATAAGGCTTGTAGGTGCTAACATCTCTTGCATTCCTGGACCACCCTTTGGACCTTCGTATCTAATTACTACTACATTTCCTGCTTGTACTTTATGATTTATAATACCTTTCATGGCTTCATCTTGAGAATTAAAGCATACAGCAGTTCCTCTAAATTGACGACTTCCAGTGATGCCTGCTGTTTTAATAACTGCCCCTTGAAGTGCGAGATTACCGTACAAAATAGCTAAGCCACCAACGGCACTATATGGATTATCAATAGTGTGAATTATGTTTGTATCCAAAATGACACTATTTGCTATTCTCTCTTTTATGGTTTCACCTGTTATGGTTAAGTTGTCGTGTAATATATCATCTCCTCTTTTGTTCATTTCGTGCATCACGGCACTCACACCACCAGCTTTGTCAATATCTTGCATGTGAACAGTGGATAAACTAGGGCTGATTTTAGCAATATGTGAAACATGCTTACTAATATCATTAATCTTTTCAAGCTTAAAGTCTACATTCGCCTCAATAGCGATTGCTAGCATATGTAGTACAGTATTAGAACTACCACCCATAGCCATATCTACTGCAAATGCATTATGAACTGCTTTTTCATTCAATATGTTTTGTATTTTATACTTCTCTTGCTCTTCCATGCTCATCAAAGCTATTTCACAAACTCTTCTAGCAGCTTTTCTATATAGTAGCTCACGCTCTGGAGTGAGAGCCAAAATAGTTCCATTACCAGGCAATGCTATGCCCATAGCCTCCATTAGTGTATTCATACTATTTGCAGTAAACATACCGCTACAGCTACCACCACTTGGACAAGCATTACACTCTATATCGTTTAGCTCATCAGCATCTATAATACCCGCTTCAAATTTCCCAACCGCCTCAAAAGCAGTAGCCAAATCAATTGGTGTGCCATCTTTTGTATATCCTTTTGCCATTGGTCCACCACTCACAAATACAGTTGGTACATTTACACGCAACGCACCCATTATCATCCCCGGGACTATCTTGTCACAGTTTGGTATAGCTATCATCGCATCAAGTTTATGGGCGTTCATAACTGTCTCAATAGAGCTTGCAATTAGCTCACGGCTAGGCAAAGAATAAAGCATGCCATCATGCCCCATAGCTATGCCATCATCAACGCCAATAGTATTAAATTCAAACGGCACACAACCATTTGCTCGTATCTCTTCTTTGATAATCTCACTAACTTTATTCAAAAAGAAATGTCCAGGAATTATCTCTATAAATGAGTTTGCTACACCAATAAATGGCTTTGCGAAATCATCATCTTTAAGCCCAGTTGCTCTAAATAAACTTCTATGTGGGGCTCTTTGATGTCCCTTTTTTACTTCATCACTTCTCATAAATAGACCTTTAAATATTTTTTTTATTATACCAATTTTAGCTCAATTATTGGTAAAAAAGTTCATATGAGCAAATTTTCAAACAACCCTTTACATTTAAAATATTTTTCGCTATAATTGCGTTCCCAATAAATATGGTGCGGATGCGGGCGTAGCTCAGGGGTAGAGCATAACCTTGCCAAGGTTAGGGTCGAGAGTTCGAATCTCTTCGCCCGCTCCATATAAATTGACACAAAAGTAAAAATAGATAATTATCCAACGCCCGAATGGTGAAATGGTAGACACAGGGGACTTAAAATCCCCCGGCAATTGCGTCGTGCCGGTTCAAGTCCGGCTTCGGGCACCACACTTAGTATGGGGCCATCGCCAAGTTGGTAAGGCCGTAGATTGCAAATCTGCTATTCTCCAGTTCGAGTCTGGATGGCCCCTCCACTGTTATCTAGTGATACTTATTTTTTCGGGAGATGGTAGAGCGGTTGAATACACCGGTCTTGAAAACCGGCGAGGGTCATACCTCCGGGGGTTCGAATCCCCCTCTCCCGGCCACAAAATTTATACAATCAAACAACCCCCTAAAACACGAACTTTGCGAAGATTTTAAGATTATAAAAAAATTGCTTTGCTACCCTATTGCTACCCAAAATATAATAGACAAAATGCCATATTCTATTTTTTGCCTAATATAATTTTTGTATTTATTAGTATAAAATTTCTGTCTAAATAAAATTTATAGTACACAAATAGACAAATCCCTTAGATAGTCATGTTTAATTGTAAGTGTTATTTTTTTTTCTTGTTTAGTTAGTTTATACTTTGACTCACAACCTGCAGTACAACTCTCAAGTTGTTTAATAACACTCATAATTGTAGCATATGGCACATTTAGAACATTAGAATAGTGCAATAGTATAAATTTTGTTAACTGTTCATAAGTTATGTTAAAATTATTTTTATCAATATAACTTTCAAACCCATCGTCTCTAAAAGTTTTTATTAAGAAGTCAACTTCAAGCTTATGATATTTAATGTTATCATGATAAAATTTTTGAAAGTACTGAAGTTTTGTATCAAAATTTACATAACTGCGTAGATCTATAATTTCATCATTATAGAGCGCAAACTTTAGTAAGAGTACAAATCTGTTAAAAATTAAATCATAAACAAAAGGGTAGCAATATTCATCTTCATATAAAAAAACATAGTTCATATTCGCTTTAACTATGGATGTAAATAAAGAATTAACTTTTTGAGGACTTCCTTTTTTTATTCGTTGTCTAGAGGCTTCAATTAATTCTTTGTGTTTTTTATATACCAAAACACAATTTATATTTTTTTTATAGAATATTGCTGTGGAAAACATCTCTTCTAGACGAAGCTCTAGCTCATTAATTGTATAGAGCATAGCATTTATTTTTTGTTCATTATTTAATAAACTTGTATCTTTATCTTTACTCAAATAAACATTAATACACACTTGAAGTTTGTCGATTAATTGTTTTTTTAATTTCTCAGCTATTATTATTTTGTAATCATTGTTAAGACAATTTCCTTCTATTTCCTTGTAAATACTATAGTATTTATCATCTTTGGATTCACAAATAGCTTGTTTAAGTGATGTATTAAATATTGAATCAAAATTTTTATTTACATAATCAAAATTCCCAAATGTATAATGAAAATTCTTCAAAGTATCTATTAGCATTTTATAAAGTTGCTGATACAAATTAGATTCTTCTTGTATATCTATTTCTATTTCTATTATTTTTTTCACTTTTATTATCCAAATAAAATGGTTTAAGGTCGAGATATTTTATTAAAATTTCTCGGAGCTAACTAACTGATTCTGTTTTATACTTTCGTATCTTAACATAAAAAAGGAATAAGTTGTGGATACTAATAGAGAAACAATATATGAATACTTAAAACAAAAGTATAAAAGAGTCACAATTGGGAAAAAAGAGATTGCCCATGAGCTGGGGGTTTCGGCTTCTACGGTGGATTTGTATATCTCGAAGGGGATTGGGGTGCCGCGCTACCGCAAGCTCGGAAAATCAAAAAATTCAAAAGTTGTATTTAATATAGCAGATGTTGCAGAATTTTTAACACAAAATATAATTGAGACAATGTAATGGCTGGAAAATACTATTGGTTCAAATTGAAAAATGATTTTTTTATTGACCCAAAAATAAAAAAAATAAGAAAACTAGCCGGCGGAGACACCTATACGATTATTATGCTGAAAATCATGCTTTTGTCTATCAGGCATGATGGTGTTTTGCTCTATGAGGCAATTGAAGATAATCTAGCTGATGAATTGAGTTTATCCATCGATGAAGATACTGAAAACATTCAAGCAACATTGATTTTTATGGAAAAAATGAAATTAATTGAAAAAATAGACAATAGTTCTTTTCTGCTACCGCAGGTGCTTGGGCTAATCGGCAGCGAGGGTGATAGTGCTGAGCGAGTACGAAAGCATCGTGAGCGAGAACAAACAAAATTGTTACAATGTAACACCAATGTAAGAACATGTAACACAGAGAAGAGCTTAGACTTAAAAAAAGAGGTAAAAAAAGACTTAGACTTAGACTTAGACTTAGACTTAGAAAAAAACTACGAAATAGAAACCGAAGATGAAACTCAGAAATTTAGAAAGTTTAGAGATAAAATTAAGAAAATTTATAGTGGCAATGGAGATAAAAATTTTTACCCAACACTATTCTGGTATGGAGAACTAGAAATTGCATTAAATGAAAATGGTTTTCTATATGCAAAATATCAAAATGAAGGACTTGACAAAAAAGAAGCTTTGAAAATTTGGAACTATATCTATAAAAATCAAAATGAAATCATCGAAGCAAATAATCACAAATATGGTTATTCAAAAGATAAAGATAATGAATACATTAATCCAAAAATTAAAGAAATGATAAAAATAAATAAAATTTAAAAAGCAATAAAGCCATATTTTAGTTTTTTGACTTTTAAAGGCAAGGTTACTCATTGTCTGCCGACATGAGACCTTGTTAGGGGGATTCCCTAAGACCCTTTTTGACACACACAGGAGGTAGCACATGCGTACAGTAAGAAAAACGATTCGTTTTAATTTTGACGAATACACACACATAGAAAATTTGCTCTTGATGCACAATTTAACTTTTGCAGTTTTTGCAAGAAATTCGATTATGCAAAAAAAGATTAAATCAAAAGTTGATCTTGATTTGATTTTCCAAATCAATAAGATTGGAATCAATTTAAATCAAATTGCACACTATGTAAATTCATCAAAAGTTATAGATATGCAAATCTTGTATTTGCTTGTTGAGATTGAACAAAAATTAAATGAAGTATTGTAAATGGTTGTTAAATTTTTTGCAAACAAGAAGGGTGGAAGTGTTGCCGCAATTGATTATCTACTAAATAATCGAGTTAAAAATGGCACAGCAAGAGTTCTTGAAGGCAATGAAGTTTTGACGAGAAGGTTGATACATTTGATTGAAAATAGGCAGAAACTCACAGTTGGTTGTTTGTCGTTTGAGGAAGAAGATATTCATGAAGAGTTAAAGTTCAAATTGATGAATGATTTTGAAGAGATACTTTTGGCGGGTCTGAATAAAGATCAATACAATATTTTGTGGATAGAACATACGGATAAAAATCGACTCGAGCTTAATTTTGTTATTCCGAAGCTAGAATTAATGAGCAAAAAAGCATTACAGCCATATTTTCATCGAGCAGATTTACCAAGAGTTGAAACTTGGCAAGATTTAGTAAATTTAAAATATAACTTTACAAACCCAAAAGATCCTAGCAAAAACCGGCATGTCAATACTTCAAAAACAGAAATTAGACTGACAAAAAACTATGAGTTGATAGATGCAGAACTTCAAAAACTTGTAGAAAAAGGAGAGATAAATTCAAGAATTCATCTCTTGGATGTTCTCAAGCATAATGATTTTGAGATTACAAGAGTTGCTGATGAGTATATTTCGCTAAAGCTACCAAATTCAAAAAAAGCGAGAAGATTCAAGCACGACATCTATTCGTCTAAATTTACAAGTTTAGATAGTTTTGAGATATTCAAGCAAGAAAATAATAATGAAATTAAAAATTTTAACAATATGAATGTTGAAAAAGAGATAGATCAATTGACTTTACGACTCCATAAGTATACACAAGATAAAGCAATGAAAAATATCAAAAAATATCCATATCAGGTACATGCAAACAATCAAATAGAACAAAGATTCATTTTAGAACAAGGAGATAGCACAAATGACAAAACTGGAATTACGATTATTGAAAGAATTAGAGCAGAGCGAGAGGCTCGGCAAAGAACTATACGAGAACTTGAAGAACAGAGAATTGGAATTCAAAACATTTTTGCTGGACATGCAGAGCCACTATCAAACAGAATTGGAAAATTTAGAGATAAATATGAGCAATGGGTTTCAAATGTTGCAAAATCAATTGAAGGAGTTATCCATGAAATAAGAAAAATTAAGATATTCAATAAGTACAAAGAGGTGTATTTTGATAAAACGAAATACAAAAAACAAAACAAACAAAGGAATTAAAATGAGTGATTTATGTGCTGTATGCAAGGAATTTGGCAAGATAAGAGATTTTATAGTTAGCGAAATGCAAGAACAAAATATATTGTGTGATTTGCACTATATTGAAGTACTTGAGATGTTATTAGATGAATCTAATGGACGAAATGATGCTAAAAGCGGCGGAGGAGGGATGCTTAGTCGATACAGTTACAATCCCGCAAGAATTGTATTTATTACCAAAGAAACTGAGGGCATTAAAAAAATACGAAGGTGTAGATAAAAAGTTTGATTTAACACAAGAAATGGTTAACTCTAAATCAATTTAGGCTAAAATGTATGACTTTAAATGGGGAGATGGTTGCTTATGACAAACAAATTGGATTTAGCGACGCTCGAATCGTGGTTATGGGATTCGGCAAACCTCTTGCGTGGGCATATCGACAGCTCTGATTTTAAAAACTATATTTTTGGATTACTCTTTCTCAAGCGTGCTAGTGATCAGTTTTTCGAAGAGGCGGAAATCGCCGCTCATAAAGAAGGAATCACGCTCGAAGAAGCGATTGAGGACGAAGACTTCCACCGCTTTTATATCCCCCAAGCCGCATGGTGGAAAGAGATCACCAAAAAGACGGAGAATATCGGTCAAGCCATAGATCAAGCGTTTAGTGCAATCGAAGAGCATAACAGCTCATTAGAGGGGGTAATGACGGCGGTGCATTTCGGCGACAGCGAAAAACTTCCCGATAAACTCCTCTCCCGTCTTTTACAGCATTTCAACAAATACTCTCTCGCCAATTCCGCTTTGGAAAATCCCGATATTCTCGGAAACGCCTATGAATACCTGATCCGTGTATTCGCCGACGATGCGGGTAAAAAAGGGGGAGAATTTTATACCCCCAAAGAGGTGGTGCAGCTCCTCGTCCAACTGATCAAACCCGAAGCGGGAAACACGATCTACGATCCCACTTGTGGAAGCGGCGGTATGCTGATCCAGTCGGCGCATTATGTGGCGAGTCACGGCGGCATGATCGGGGAGTATGTCAACTGTACTCTCAAAGGTCAGGAGAAAAACTTAGGGACGTGGGCGATTTGTAAGATCAACATGATCGTCCATAACTTTAAAGACTCCGATATTCGGAAAGGTGACACTCTCGGAAGTCCGAAGCACACCGTAAACGGCGAACTCGAAACATTCGACCGTGTTATCGCTAATCCACCGTTTAGTCTCTCCAACTGGTGGGAAGCCGCCGAAGTGGACGTAAAAACCGACGCAAAAGGTCAGTCGATAGCTCCGAAATACAACGACGTAGTGAGTGACGAATTCGGACGGTTTCGTTACGGTATTCCTCCCCGTGGGTATGGTGATATGGCGTTTTTACAGCACATGATCAGTGTCCTCAAACACAACGGTAAAATGGGGATTGTTCTCCCTCACGGTGTCCTCTTTCGTAGCGGCACAGAGGGGAAAATCCGTGAGGGACTACTGCGTGACGATCTGATCGAAGCGGTGGTGGGATTGCCTGAAAAGCTCTTTTACAACACGGGTATCCCTGCGAGCATTATCATAATCAACAAATCCAAACCCGACGCATTGAAGAACAAAGTGATCTTTATCGACGCTTCCAAAGAGTACAAAGACGGTAAAAACCAAAACTCTCTAACACCCGAAAATATCGAAAAAGTAGTCAGTTCCTATGACGCTGGGTGTGAAGTCGAACAGTATATGCGAGTCGTCGATATGTCCGAAATCGCCGAAAACGATTACAACCTCAATATCGCCCGTTATATCGATATGAGTGCGGAAGAAGTAATCATAGACATAGAAGAGACGCTGGGGAAAATCAGCGAGATCGAGGAGAAAGAGCGGGAGATTGACAAGAAGCTGGGCGGATATTTGCGAGAGTTGGGGATCGGGCATAGTGAGTTTGAAGAGTCTGAGATTGGACGGATTCCTGCGGGGTGGGAGGTTGTAAAAATAGGTGAAGTGTGCAAATTTACTCAAGGCGTACAAATTCCTATTGAAGAGCAGCATACAACATTTCAAGAAGAACTTGTACGCTTTTTAAGAATTTCAGATTACACACAAAATACTTCAGATATTAGATTTGTTCCAAAGTCTTATATGAATAACTTTATTACTTCAGAAGATATTGTAATGGTTCGTTACGGTGAAACCGCTGGACATATCGGAATGGGATTCGCTGGAGTGTTAGCAAATAACTTGTTTACAATGACTCCTAAATTAGAATTATTATCCAAACAATATCTTTATCATTTTTTTAAACAACCGAGTATGTATGAATACTTGAAAAAATTACGTGCAGCTGGAGCAATGCCAGCAGTGAATTTCAAATCTCTTTCAATCATTAAAATACCCATTCCTTCTCATAAAGAGCAAGAAAAAATCTCTGAAATTATGTTTGCTATGGACGAAAAGCTTGACACACTTCGAGCCAAAAAAGAGGCATTCGAAACCCTCAAAAAAGGGCTTATGCAGAAATTGTTGAGCGGGGAAGTGAGGGTTTGAAAAATGAAAGAGTTTGAAAGTGACATATTTTTTAGCTTTTATAGTCAAGAAAACTTATTTGATAGTGATAAAAGATTAAGCGGAAAGTTATATGTTTCAAACTCAAACAATATACAGATAAAATTTATTAACCTTGCCAATCCATTAGAAATATTGAGTGCTTTCTCAAACCAAAAGCCAAAGCCTTTTACAGTATATGGACAAACTTCAGACGGTAAAAGATTTACAGCTAATCAATGCTATATGAATAATGGTAATATTAATTTTACACAAGGTAGTTTATCAACCCAAAGAGGAGAGGTATCAATAGGTACTTTGTTTTTAGGAGAGTGGTTAAATGATATCGATGACATTCAGATCAATGAAGGAAGAGTTAGATTTTCATATTTTGAACTTTGGTTAGGCTCATTTAAAATCAATGAAAATTATACAGAAAAAGGAAAGGAAAAATTTTCTGTTGACTTAGATCAATTTAATACTAATTTAAATGTAGAAATAGACAACAATACAATACTAAAAACTTCAAGAAGTTGGCAACAAAAAGTTGAGCTTAATAAAACACTTATTTTCAATGTTCAACAGTATTTATCTTATGAATTTAACAATGCTATATCGTTTCAAGAATACAATAAACTAAATTTTAAATTACAAAACTTTTTCCGCACAATCCTTCCAAACAAAGATATTTTTATTGAAGAGCGATATATTACTGTTTCAGAAAAAGAAGTGGAAATTTACAGCTCAAATAAACACTATAGTTCTGAAGTAAATAATGTATCTTTGATAGATTTTTTATACCTATATAATGAGGACACGATACAAGATATTTTACTAAATTGGTTTAATTTGCAAAATGATTATGGAAGAATATTTGATCTTTTGACACCAATTTTAGACGAAAAACCTTTTATGTACCTTGAACATGGTTTTTTAAATATAATCCAATGGTATGAAGGATTTTGCAGAATTAAATATCCCACAAGTCATGAGGAAATTGTAGCTTTTGACTCTAAAATTGCAAATATTGTAAGTCAAATATCTGATAATGAAGACAAACAATTTATTAATGATATTACTCAATACAGCTACGAAGCACCTTTAAACAAACAGCTTAAGAGGCTATTTAATGATTTTGCTCTCAAAGAGATTGTTAATATAAATAGTAGTAAATCAGATAGTCTAATTTTTTATATTTCCAAGAATAGAAATAAATTAACACACCCAACACAAGCTAATGACATAAACTTTGAACAACTTATATATTTGAAAGAAATTCTTAAATATTTCACTTACGTAATCTTAGTTAAAACCTTAAAGCTTGAAGAAAATACATATAAAATTCAAAAAATTAAAGCGAATATACAACATTACTATGCTCAATTTATTGAGAATAAAACTAAAGAAAGTGAAGTGTAGAATGAGTAAAGTTATCCAATTTTCACTAGAAGAACAAAAACAAATGAGAGGGCTCCTTTCACGTATTAATCAAAAACTACTTGCTGGGGAAGTGAAAGTTTAATGGCACTAAACAAAGATGAGGAACTATACAAAGCTTCTTTACCCGCTTTTTTTACCAATGAAATTGAGACTGATAAAAATATCTTAACACTTTCTATTGGTGCCATAGGATTTTACTCGGCTATTCTTATGGGTAAAAATTTTACACTATCAAACGTCATGTTGATTTCAATGATAGTGTCCGTAATCCTGTATGGTATTACAGCCGCAATGGTTTTGGCGATTTTTTCTCAAAACAAAAAACAGTTATTGGCTATCATTACCAATGACGGAAGAGCAGAAGAAAACCCCCATTTAAGTCTGTTAGATAAATGGAAATATTTACCGTTTATTGTAGCAATCATTGCGAGTATTGTTTTTATGCTTGCTTTAACGTATTCCAATATCAATCAAAAGGAGAATAAAGTGAGTGAAAAAACCACAAAGCTCAATGGAACTTATGCACAAGACGGGTTTAGCGGTATAGCTAAAGCAACCAACAATAATATGGCTTCGCAAAGCAATATTTTAGAAAAAGGTTTTAGTGGAGTAGTAAGTGCTAATAGCGGAAATAACAACGCTTCAAGTCAAACGCCAGCTACACCAGCACCTACACCAACTGAAAATCAGTAAATTACCCATATTTTATTGATATGTCGTAAAAATCGTAAAAAACCGACATATATTTTCAATATGTCGGAAAAGAGCGACAATTAGGAGTGAATACGTTCAACTTCTTTTTATCCCTTAGGCGGATATGGATCTCTACCGTGTGAGTCTCTTGATCCAATCCTACCATCTTTGTTATGGATTTGTAGCTCAGTGCTTTGATTGGTTGATATTTTTCGAGCAATTTCTATTGCTTCTTTTTTGGTATCAACAACATGAGAGGCTTTTTGACCACCATCTCTTTTTACTTGCCAGCCATCGGAATGAGGCATAACTCTGTGTGAATCGAGCATTTTTGACCCTTTGGAAGATAATTTAGCTTCATTTCGTTTAACGTCTGAAAAGGGATGCTATACCACAAAGCGACATTTACAGTTGACAGAATAACACTTTGTATTTAATTTGTCAACTATATAAGCTATAATTTAGTAGAAACGAATTATAATAAACCAATAAAAGGAGTTTACTATGTTTGGTGAAAGATTAAAAAGAGCTAGAATCAAAGCGGGATTTTCCATGCAAGATTTAGTTGATAATGCCCAAAATATCGTAAGTAAACAAGCAATATCTCAATATGAAAAAGATCAGAAAAGCCCGTCTTCAACTGTATTAATTGCGCTCGCTAGTGCTCTTGGTGTTGGAGTGGAATATTTTTTTAGAACTGTCGAAGTTAAAATCAATAAAGTAGACTTTCGAAAACACTCGTCATTTGGTATCAAAAAGCAAGAAAGCATAAAAGAAAAAGTGCAAGAGTATCTTGAACGATACCTACAAATCGAAACTATTTTAGAGATAGATGCCAAATTCGATAACCCAATAGCCAATGAGATAGTTAATGACTTTAATGACTTAGAGGGATTGGCTTTAAAGCTTAGAAATGGTTGGAATTTAGGGATTGATTCGATTGATAATATTATTGAGATGCTTGAGTTACAAAATATAAAAGTGATTTTAATTGAAGATGAAAAACATTTTAATGGACTTAGTGGTGAAGCGAATGAAGATAAGAATCACCCTTTTGTCGTTTTGAATAATTCGGATGAATTAACCGCTGATCGGAAAAGATTTACCGCTATTCACGAGCTGGCACATCTTGTATTACCTCAACATGGATTGAATGCTGAAAAAGTCAGCGATAGATTTTCAGGAGCGTTTTTATTTCCAAGAGATAGCGTATTCAGTGAGTTTGGCGAAAAGAGAACTAAGATTTCTCTTGAAGAGCTTAACCATGTAAAACAAAAATATGGTATCTCTATCGCAGGTATCGTGTTTAGGCTTTACAACTTAAATATTATTAATGAAGCTATGTTTAATCGATTTTGGATCAAAAACAGAACTGAGAAGTTCGATGAAAAGTTTCCTTATAGTAAGAAGATGAAAACCGCACGATTCGAAAATTTGCTTGGACATGCTTACAGCGAAGAGCTTATTTCGTTATCTAAATTGGCAGAGCTTTCAGGATTAAATGTCGATGCAGCCTTGAAAAAGTATGGTAAAGTGGTTTAATGTTATTTATCAGCGATGCAAATATTTTTATTGATTTGTATAATTGTGGACTGTTGGACGAATTCGATCAACTAAACCTCGATATACGAACGACAGATTTTGTTTTCAATGAATTAAATCCTGCACAGCAAAAGATCGTTAAATCAATGAATATTATGGTGCATTCGCTTGAACCTCAAGAGCTTACCGATTTCTTTAGTACATTCGGTTCTTTAGGGCAGTTAAAAATATCCTATCAAGATTATTCTGTATTTCATTTTGCTCAGCAGTTGAATGGAGCGGTATTGACAAATGACGGCGCATTGAGAAAATTTGCAAAGAATAGATCAGTGGAAGCCAAAGGATTATTCTATATACTGGACGCAATCATACACACATCTACAAAAGACAAAACAGTTTTAATCACGGCGCTTGAGCTTTTGTTGCGTAATGAATGGCTACCAAAAAATGAAATTACAAAACGAATAGAGCAGATTCGGAAGGGTGTGTCGTAAACATGAAAAGAATCGATACCTCAACCAGCGTCACAATGAGAGGCAATCCCTACTTATGTCTTCAGGTGAAATCGAGGCTTATGAATGAAAGTATATCAAACCAAAACGGGAATAGAGTTTAAATGATTAAATCGAAGTATCTTCTTTATGCGTGTAAAACTACCCATAACACACCTATCCAATATTGGTATGAAACGGATTCACGATACTTCAAATCAACGAAGCCACCAAAAAATATTCTTGATAAAACGAATGTGGAATGTGACGGATTAAGCCCTGAACAAATCATTACGAACCCTTGGAATCACTGGGATAGTAATGACATTCAAAAGATCATGAATGCCAACGGCGTATGTATTAACTATCTCAAATCAACCGATAGCGATTTGATTCAAAAGCATGAAGATTTAAAACTTCTCGAACGTTACAGTGATTTGGTTGTCAATTTTGATATTTCAAGATCATTTGGTTTTAATACCGTCAAGAATTGGCATAAGAGTGTTTTTGAATCTATCTATCCGTTTGCGGGAGAACTCAGAACAGTTGAAATGAGCAAAGGCGATAAACTCGAAGCATGGACGTGGAGACTTGAGTTTCTAAATGGACTCCCTGATTTGAATACTCTAATCAAAGAAGTTTCTAAAAAACGATATGAGGATATAGAATCAATTACGGCGGATTTATCTCGATTGTTGAGCGAGTTTTTATTTATCCACCCATTTCGGGAAGGAAACGGACGGATCAGCAGACTTTTAGGTGATATTGTTTTGGCGAAAAACGGATTGCCAATGATCGGATTAAATCTAAAAAGCGGTGATAATTATATTCAGAAAGTACATGAAGGATATAACTGCAACTATGAACCGTTGCAGCAATTATTAATCGATAAAATCGAAGAAGAGATTAGGAATGGATAAGTCTATAATGCTCTTTCAACTCTTTTTTAGTGGTTTTAGAACCTTCCGCTTTGGCAGATGTATAAACAGAATTGACGATCATAGTCTCCCGCTTTTTAGTGGTAGAGAAGAATTTATTGGTGTTTGCGATAGTTTTTTTCATAAAAATGCCTTTTTGCAAGATACAAAACGTGCTTTAGCCACTGATTTAGCGACCAAAACCTCGATAGATTTAACTACCATGGGTAGTGAATTCAACCAATATGATAACATATATTCCTTAGGATTATGTTAAAAACTAAACTAATTAAAGAGAGAACTCATGAGCCAATATACACCAGAATATATCCAAAGTGAACTTCCAGCAATCGAACTCTTTCAAAAGCTAGGATACAACTATATCGACGCTTCATTGGAAGACTCAAGAATCTCCATCAATGAGGTAGTGCTGCTGGATCGGCTCAGATCGGCTCTGGTGCATATCAACCCGTGGCTCAGTGGGAATGTTCTCGAAAAAGTGATTCGTAATATTACTACGATCCCAACGAGTTCTCTTATGGAAGCGAATCAAAGAGCTTTTGAGCTAATCACTAAAAGTGACGCTATCACCGAAAAACCGACTCCTGATTTTAAGCCTCAACCTGTTTTTCTGATCGATTATCAAAATATTATGAACAACGATTTTCTCATCGTCAATCAAATGAAACACCACGGTCATGGGAATAATTCAATCCCTGACCTGATCGTTTATGTCAATGGCTTACCTTTGGCTGTAATCGAAGCTAAATCCCCCAAGGTGAGTATCACCGACGCTATCAGTGATTTGGAGTATTATCAAACCAATTCCCCGAAGCTCTTTCACTACAATCAAATTTGTGTGGGGATCAATAAGGGAAAAGCCCTCTATGGAACTATCGGCGGAAGTTTTCCTCACTATGCTAAATATAGAGCCGACGACGTTACAGCAGTACATGAATTAGTGGATCGGGAGCCAACGGCTCAGGATATCTTGATCCATGCTTTGTTTCAAAAAGATGTATTCTTGGACATAGTTCGAAACTTCACGATCTTCGAAGTGGATCAGGGGCGAACAATCAAAAAGCTCCCACGCTATCAACAGCTTCGAGCGGTCAATAAAATTCTTGATCGATTACAGACAACGAACAAGGGCGGTGTCGTATGGCATACCCAAGGATCAGGTAAATCGATCACCATGATCTATTTGGCGACAAAACTACGCCGGGAAGAGGCTGGGTTTGATAATCCCACTATTTTAGTGGTGACAGATAGAATCGATCTCGATAATCAAATCAGTTCCACGTTTAGACGCGTTGGATTTGACAATCCGATTCAAACGACAAGTATCGCCAATCTCAAGGAGCTACTCAAAGATACTTATGGGAAAACACTTATGACGACGATTCATAAGTTCCAAGAACGTGCCGAAGAGCAAAGAGATAATGTGGAAGTGCTATCTGATAAAGAGAATATATTTGTCCTGATAGATGAGGCACATAGAAGCCAATATGGCATGACGGCGGCATATATGCGAAGCGCATTGCCTAAAGCTAAGTTCATTGCCTTTACGGGGACACCAATAGACAAAGAATCTAAATCAACGCTGCGAGAGTTTTACGGCGGAGATTATATTGATAAGTACACCATTAAACAATCGGTCGAAGACGGCAATACATTGGCGATCCATTATCAGACAGGAATGCCAGATTTTTTCATAGAAAAAGAACTTATGAATGAAGTATTTAGTGCGACATTCGGAAATGAGAGCGAAGAAAAACAGGCTAAGCTCAAAAGCAAAGCAGCAAGTTTAGATAGCTTTTTAGTCGCAAAACGAAGAGTCGAAGAGATAGCTAAACATATCATAAATCACTATAAAGAAAAGATTTATCCGGATGGCTTTAAAGCCATGCTAGTGTGTCACAATCGTTATCAAGCTATTGCATATCAAAAAGCATTTTTAATGCTGAAGCAGCATGGGCTAAATACCTTTGAGACTAAGGTGATTATGAGTTTAAACACCAAAAAAGACCCTGCTGAGTTTAGAGATTTGGCAACACCAGAAGATCAGGTAAAAACGGCAATCGAGAATTTTAAGCTCCCTTTTGGAAGCGAAACTGATTTGAGTAGAGGTGGCAAAAAGCAGTTTGACAATACAGCGATCTTGATCGTGTCGGACATGTTGCTCACTGGTTATGACGCTCCTATCGTTCAATGCATGTATATCGATAAGCTTCTCAAAGAGCATAACCTTCTTCAAGCTATAGCACGAGTAAATCGTACAAGCAGCGGAAAAGAGTATGGGCTTGTCGTCGATTATGCAGGGATTACCAACTATCTCACTGACGCATTAAAAATATTCAGTGGTGATCTAGAAGCCAACGATGTTATGACAAACATTGAGAATGAAAAAACCATACTTGAAAACCGTCATTCTAAGATAATGGCGTATTTTAACACCATTAAAATAGATCGTCATAAAGAGCGAGACAAGTTTGTGGACGCATGTGTATTGTATCTCGAACCTGACGACTTGAGAGATAAATACATTGAGCTGGTGAAGCTCTTTAACAAGTCTATGGATATTGTGCTGCCTGATCCATTTGCCGTGGCATATGAGTATGATTTAAAACTCTTTAACGATATTAAACTTGAAGCGGTCAATACATATACCCCTGAAAAGCTCTTTATCACGAAAGAAGAGAGTAAAAAGATTCAAATGATTATCGATGAACACTTAAGGGCAACAGGAGTGCATTATCTGCTCTCCGAAGCGGTAGATATCACAGACTCAAAACGGTTTGAAGAAGAGTTGGCACGCAAGGGCGGTAAAACCAAAGAGTTGACGATTGCAAATAGGATCAAACACACGATCCAAGCTAATAAAAAAGAGAACCCCGAGTTCTATGACGATTTAGCAAAACGACTTGAGCGGTTGATTAGAGATCGTGAAGAGGATCGGATAGATCAAGCTCAACTGCTTTTTGAATTCCATAAAATCCAAGAAGAGATTATAAACTCAAAAGACGAGTGGCGACGGTTGGGTCTTGCTTCAACAGAACAATTTCCAGTTTACAAAAAATTAGAAAAAGTGCTCTCTGATCCAAAAGGATTTACAACAGCCATTTTTGACAAGATTGGGATTTATCTGCAAAAAGCTGACTGGAAAGATCATGATGATATCAAAAAGACTATGAGAAAAGAGATTAAGTCGCTGCTTCGCACCTCTGGAATAGATCAAGAGCTTTTGAAGACACTGCCGATTGATATTCTGGAGATTTTGGAAAATCAATGATAAACGTCGAATACGGCACTAGAACTATATTGTTCGAAGTACAACGCAATAATAGCTTGAAGCATACTTATATCACCGCTGAAAGGGATAAAGGCATACTAGTCAAAGCTCCTGATTCAGTGAGCAATGAAGAGATCAATAAACTTGTAAAATGTAAAGCTTCATGGATCGCTAAAAAGCTCGAAGCACTGGGCGAGTCGATAGACTATGGAGAAATTATGACTGGTTCACGTTTTTTCTATCTTGGAAAAAGCTATTATGTGGAATTGATTAAAGAAGAGCGTGACTATATTGAAGTGGACTTTATTCATTCAAAGTTCAAGATTAAAACACCTTTTAAGGTCAATCAACTCGACCTTAATGAAGCTATTGATCAGTTTTACAAGCAGAAGGCTCAGGAGAAGATCACAAAGCTGGTAAAGAAGTGGAGCAATATCATGAAGCTTTTCCCTGAGTATATCGGATTTCGTCTATCTGATACTAAATGGGGAAGCTGTTCGCCTAGGAATCGTCTCACCTTTAATCCTGAACTCATGAAATTATCATCTTCACTGATTGAGTATACAGTTATTCATGAACTTGCGCATATTGCTTACAAAAATCACTCGAAAGAATTCTGGGCTTTGATTAAAAAATTTATGGGTGATTATCGGAATAAAGAAGAGCAACTAAAGGCTTTTGAGAAAAAAATATGATCCTATATAATAGTTATTTTATTCCTTTAATTTTATCGCTTCAACACATCCGCTGCATATTTGACAAGAACATAACATTCTAGGTTAGATAAGTTATTTTCTACTTGTGAGCTTTAATGGCTTCGATGAATTTGTCACTTTGGCGTTATTAAATATCACGCTTAATAGCTGAATAATGCCGTTAATCGTTTTTGCTGCTTTTATCAATGATCGTTGTAGCTTGTCTATATCTTTATGCTTAATATCATTGATTGATTTATTGTCAAATATTGGCTTCATGTGTAGATTATAACGCCCCATTTGTTGATTATTTGTTTTATTGAGATATTTATCATCAAAATACTTCATTGCGATACTATCAAAAGTCACAATTTGTTTTTGTTTTTTATGAGCTAAAGGGTCAATCCCTAATCTGGTTTCATTCAAAAGTTCATTCCGTTTATTGTTTGCAAAAAGATAATTATATTCAGAAGATAGATATCAAAAATTATTTACAGAATCAAAAAACATAATTCACCAATATATACTTGACGATTGATTTTAAATGTACCATGTGTTGTTATATGATTCACAAGCATTTCATATATATTTGCGGACAACAACACCTCACCCGAACAAATTCCTTACGGCTTCTTGTCCGCTGTCAGGGGCTAGTTTGGCGTATCTTTGGGTGTGTGTGATGTCTTTATGATTAAGTAACTTTTGTATGATGAAGAGCGATGTGCCATTAATGGCAAGTTGACTGGCGAATGTATGCCTAAGAGTATGTATAACCACTCTATTTTTTGCATCCTTACTATCCAATCCCTCATTAAATAGCCTATCGAATATCTCCTTGAAGTGTCTCCGTACTGTTCTTGATGCCGCCTTTGTATCCTTGCCACCTACGATATAATCATTTGGTTGCATTTCTCTAAGTATGGGCGACAATATAGCTTTTAGGTTTTCCCCGATAAAACCAGTATATGTGCTACTACTTTTTAGGTCATGCAACACTAGACTGCTGTTGGATATATTAATATCTTTTTTCTGTATATGCAAAATCGTCTCCAATCTCCCTCCCGTATTTAGAGCCAAATGGGCAAATAGACTCATCTGTGGATTGTCTTGGATATTTTCAAACAAGAGGCTTACTTCATCTTTCGTTAAGTATCTTTCACGCCTATCATCTTCTTTTAGCTTTTTGATATCTTTGCATGGATTTGTCGCTTTGGCGTTATTAAATATCACGCTTAATAGCTGAATAATACCGTTAATAGTTTTTGCTGCTTTTTGTGCTTTTATCAATGAGCGTCGCAACTTGTCTATATCTTCATGCTTAATATCATTGATTGATTTATTACCAAATATTGGCTTCATGTGTAGATTATATCGCCCCATTTGTTGATTGTTTGTTTTGTTGAGATATTTATCATCAAAATACTTCATTGCGATACTATCAAATGTCACAATCTGCTTTTGTTTTTTATGAGCCAAGGGGTCAATCCCTAATCTAATTTGATTTAGGAGTTCATTTCGTTTATTGTTTGCAAATGGTTCTGTGATACCTTGGGATTTTTTGCCTACGGTATACCAAACTTTTTTACGGTTGTCATCTTTGTAGTTAATAGAGTAACTTACATCTCCATCATCTAGATGATTGAGGTACAGACCTGTGTATTTTTTTGATTTTAATCTTGCCATTTTGCTACCCTATTGCTACCCATCTTTTGAATTTCTTAGCAAAAGTATACATAACTTAACATAACACATAACTTAAGCAAAGCACGGTGTACAGGGGACTTTAGGCTATTTCGGGGGACTTTAAGAAACTTAATAAAACCTTATTTTATAAATCCCCCTCTCCCGGCCACAAATCACACAACAATCAAACAAGTCCCAACAGAGCGACATTTAAGAAATTTCAAACTCATCAAAAATCATAGCACCTTAACCTTAATCAATAAAAATTTTTCAAATACACTATATAATTACTACAAAAGGTCATATTATGATAGATTTAAACTCCATACCTCAAGTTGCATATGAAGAGATGAATTTGGTTCACAACGAAGAGGCAACACTTCTAAACAATCTTGAAACCACCATTGATGAAGATGGGCAGAATGTTGAAAAAATAGCTAATATCTTACACGAACTAATCGAGCATACTAGGGGACATTTCGCAAATGAAGTTAGACTCATGAAAGAAGTTGGCTTCCCAGCACTCCATATGCACGAAGGAGAACATATAAAAGTTTTTAATGAAATGCAAATGGTATTTTCAAATTGGCTTAGTGTAAAAGATAATGAACTGCTAAAAGAATATTTTTTGGGTTCAATGACTGAGTGGTTAAAGATGCATATACAAACAATGGATACAATAACTGCTCAATTTATAGCAATGAATAAAAGTTAAAAATCTATTTACCACAATATAAAGGTATAAAAATATGAAAGAGATGTTTCAAAAAATAAAATACTTCGATAACTTAAGCGAAGAGAAACTAAATGCTCTATCACTCATATCAAAAGTAAGAAAATTTAACTCAAAAGATATACTTTTTTATGAAGGGGATGAGCCTAATTGTCTATACTACCTCATATCTGGCTCTGTAAAAGTCTTGAAACAACAAGGAAATTTAAAACAAGTATTCGTAACATCATTTAATAGTGGTATATTTATTGCTGAAACTACCATGCTGGAAGATATATGCTATCCTGCTACCATAGAAGCAGAAACCGATATTGAAACTATTGAGATAGATTTGGCTAGATTCAAGAATGAGTTTCTAAGTGACAATGCCACACTTTTGGCAATGGTTGGATCTCTTAGCAAAAAAATTGTAAGGCTGATGCTCTCATTTGAAAGAGAAACTTCAAATAGTGTAGAGGTAAAAATAAGTAAATATATACTTTCGCACGAAGACAACCTTGTAAACATTAAACATAAAGATATAGCCTTTGAACTTAACACAACTCAAGAGACACTTTCTAGGGTTCTAAAAAAATTCAAAAAAGATGGAATACTTGAAAAAACAAATCCCATTACTATAGCAAATAGATGTAAATTATGCGGTCATTCTTCTCAATGAAAGGTAATCACCCCCGAAAAATAAAAGAGTTTAAAAGTAAAATTTTTCCATAAGCAATACACAAACCAACTATTTAACAAATAATTTACTAGACAGAAAATCGTTGTAACTTGATTATAATCATAGTGCTGTAAAAATTCAAAAATATCTATTAAGAATCTGACTCTTTTGAAATTTGCATAACACCAATCCAAAAGCCAGTAATGACGATAGCAATTGTTGCTAATAGAAGCACATCATTCTTCTTGATGAGAAATAGTGCACCAACTCCAGCCAGTATTAGTAAAAGTACAATAGCCATATATCTCATAATCAATCCTTTGCTTTTACAACACAATCATGTGTATCAATTTTTGATGGAGCATAAATACCAAATAGTCCTTTAAGACCTATACTCATTATGATATTATAAAGAAAAAGTACAAATGCCAAGAGTATCATAGCTCCACAAAGACCAGCTAATATCATATAAGTATTATACTCGCCATTATAATAAATAGTGCGTCTTAACATACCGTCTATTCCTGCCATACCCATAAATGCACCCATACCTATTCCACCGATAAGGTGAAGCCAGAAGTGAGCATTTGCTAGTTTTTGAGAGTAAAGTTTTACCCCATTTGTTAAAATTGGGAAAAGCACATAAATAGCACTGTAAAGCGTCATCGTAAGACCTATTAAAATAGCAACATGAACATGATTACCGATAATCCACTGTGTATTATGCAAAACCCTATTCATACCAAGGTCAGCTTGGATTATTCCAGCTGGAACAGCAAGCATAAAGCCTAAAATACCACCAAGTAAAAACTTAAGTTCATTAGTAACTTTTATAGGTTTAGCTTTGTAAAGTGTAGTTAATACAATAAATACAGCAATACCTTGAGTCACTAATTCAAATGCAGTTACAACTTCACCAGATAAAACTTTTAAAAAGTTTGATTGCCCTTGATCACTCATAAGGTGATGAGACCAAACAGTCCACGAAACAACCATCTCTACGAAAAGAGCAGCACGAGCGATGTTTTGCATATATAAATCTTTTCCTGAAATCATCATTGCTAATAAATACCAAGTACCAGCAACAAAAACAAGTACCAGTCCATCCGCAACTAAGTCAAGACCCCACCAAAAAATATTTTTATATAAAAGAGCATCAACTAAGCTTCCTTGTAAATCCATACCAAAAAGACCATTACCTATTAAGTATATTAAGATTAAAATACCTGCGCTACTTATAACAACAGCATTAAGACCAACATCAATAGTACCCCTGGCAATTGCAGCAATAGGGAGTGGAACTAAATGTTCAGTATCTTTTTTTCTAAAGAAGTTTAAAAGACCTGTAATACCAAGTGCAGATTTTAACAACTCTCCTGATGGTTGTTTATCCCAACCTTTTGGCGTATATACAATAGTCTTAAATATATTGTAAGTGTAAAGAAAAGTTCCAATCATAATCCCAACAACACCAACAATGTAAACTATACCACCAATAGCAGCAAACTGTGCAGTATCAGCAGGAAGTGGCCAGTAAAGAGTGTAAAGTGGAGCGTAAGAGAAAACAAATCCTGCAAGCCACATAATAAATGTGCCACCACCAATAGTAATCCAAGATAGATTAGCCATTTTTAAACTATATATTGGTTTTTTCATTAAAAATGGAGTAAGAAATAAAAATGCTCCAAATACTATCATATAAGAAGAACCAAAAATTCCAACCATTGGGTGCACTGTCATAATTGAGAAGAAGTGTGTTTCATCAATAAAAGGCAGGGGTGTGATTTGATACATCCTCATAATCATTCCCTCCACAGCAGCCAAACCATAATAAAGTAATCCAATAACAACAAACCTCATTGCTATCTTTTGCATAGGTGTCATGCTTTCATGTTTTAGACCACCTTCGTTTCCATCTATAAGTGTATTTATAAAACTCATATAATTCTCCTTCCCTTACTTTATAGAGTGTATGTCGTCAGCTTGACAACCACTTACAACTATTGCATTTTCTATAACCATATGTGCACCCTTAGGTCCAGAATACTCTGTAGATCTGATATCGTATGTTCCATTTTTGTGAAATATCCACATTAAATCATTCCTATTGTTTGGAACAACTTGCATTTGTGCAACGAGTGTATGATCTTTTCTAATAATTCCAAACCCATAAGTTAAATCCTCACTGTAAGCATCAAAAATAACATATTTATCACATGGAACCATCATTGGAGTTTTATCAACTGTAATAACATGATCTTTATACATGATTTTAAAAGTTTTTTCAGCTTTTATATTTGCTCTATCTAAATCCATCGGTACCCATGGTACAAGATTAAATGTTAAAAAGTGTAAACCTGTTCCAACAATTATTAAAGTTACTATATAAGTCCAAAAAACTGTTGCTCTTGCAGTTTTAACTTCCCCCTCTTGTGTAATACGGTAAGCATACCAAGCTATAAGCGATATAGCGGCTAAAGCATAGATCGTATAAACTAGTTTTAATGTACTTAGTACATCTACTGAATCTACCATTTATTCTTCCTTTAAAATAATTTCTCCATAATATAACATGTAAAAAAAAATAGTTCATTGACTTACATCAATTTTTATATTTATTATTAAAAACCATCATATCTTAACCTTAATCAATAAATTAGTTTCAAATACACTATATAATTACTACAAAAGGTCATATTATGATAGACTTAAGTTCCATACCTCAAGTTGCATACGAAGAGATGAATTTAATTCACAACGAAGATGTTACACTCCTAAATAATCTTGAAACCGCCGTTGGTGGAGATGGGCAGAATTGTGTCATTTTATCAACAAATACATTTATTTAGTTTTTATATGATAAATAAGTAGTGTTCAATAAGTCATACTGTAAATGTTAAAATTGAAATAACAAAGGAGCAAAATAAATGCTAATGTCAAATATTAAATGGATGTCACCAAAAGAAACAAAATGGCAAAAGTTTACAAAACAGCCACACCAAATGTTTTTTTTGGCATCCATAGTATGGTCTATAATTATTATGCACTATTCGGCATTGACATATGCTGGTATACAAAATGGCGACTTTCTTTTCTTGCATGGGATAGGATTAATGCATGGAGTATTTTTAAATGCATTCTTGGGGTTTCTTATTACTGTTATCCCTAGATACACTCAAGGTACTGCCATCGCTAAAAAACAATATATACCACTTTGGTTTGTCTATCAGATTGCTGTATTTATAGCTATATTTATAAATCCATTTATAGGTAAGCTTCTCTTGATGATAGCTATTTTAATGAGTGGAATAATTTTTTTATTAACATTACACAATGCCAAACTCGGCTCACAACATGAAAGTGTGTGGTTAAGTTTATCTTTCTTTGCTGGAGTGTTGGTTTTTATTGCACACTTTGCATGGGATATAGATTTAGCATGGTATACAATGTGGTTTCTGATGTTGCCTATCGTAATTATAGTTTCCACTCGGATGATACCATCATTTTATAGTGTATATTTTCAATCACCTCTTGCTTCAAACTCTAAATTATTTACAGCTTCAATAGTTATATTGTTATGGTTTGTTGGGCTTAGCAAGGATAATTCTACAATGGTGGCTATATTTAGTGGTTTGACATTTTTATATCTTTTGTATTATTTTGCCAAGCTTGATATATATCGTAAAGCACCACCTGTAGTGTGGATATTAGGAGTAGGTTTTTTATGGTTGCCAATTGGATTTTTGGCACTATTTATTGAGTCAGCATTTGATCTTTATACTCTCAAAATGAGCTTTCATATATTTATGGTTGGATTTGTTTTTACTTTATTAATAGGCTTCGGCACTAGAGTAATATTGGGACACTCAGGACAATCTATAGAGGCAGATAAACTTACATTATTTTTGTTTATATCTACACAGGCTATAGTTATCTTTAGACTTTTAGCTTCTATATTCCAAGTTATGAACTTGCCTCTAGTATCCATATTGTTATATATCTCATTTGTGATGTGGGTTGCATTGTTTATCATCTGGCTAGTTAGATATGGCAAAATAATTTTAGGGAATTAGAATAAAAAATTATAAATAAAAAGGATTTAAAATGCAAAGAATTGAGTTTTTTGATGAAGTGGAAAAAATAGTTCTAAATGAGCCATTAGGTGAATTTCTAGGAAGCAACGGGGAGCATATTGTCTCTTATGCGGATGTGGTCAAGCTAAGTGGTCATTCGTGTCCAACTGTCAGCGGAGCTTATCTTATGAGTTTATATGGGCTTAAAGCTTTATACGAAGGAGATACGCCAAATAGAGGGGATATAAAAGTAGAGTTTCGAAATGCAAAAGATGATGGTGTTACAGGAGTAATAGCAAATGTCATATCATTTATCACTGGAGCAAAACAGAGTGATGGCTTTAAAGGACTTGGCGGAAAGTTTGCTAGAAATAATTTACTATTTTTTGGTGTATCTATGACAGGAGAGGTTAGATTTACTAGGATAGATAATGCAAAAAGTATAGAAATGAGCTACGATATATCAAAACTTCCTTTGCCTTTTTTGGATAATGCTTTGATGCAAAAATCAATGACATCTCAGGCAACCTCACAAGAGAGCGAACTATTTAAAAATCAATGGCAAAGCAGAGTCAAAGAGATACTAATAACCCACAAAGATAGGTGCATCGTATTTAACTAGTCGTACTTATTATTATAAATTTATCCTAAGGAAATATAATGTTCAGTTAAGTTGATAATGAAAAAGTGCTTCTTTTATATGCTTTTATTATTTCTTAAGCAAGAAAAAGCAATAAAATATTGAGTATGATTAATGTTACAGTAATGGTTTAAATTATCTTTAGAAAGATGGTATACATCGGAATAAAAGGCATAATATAATAATGATTATGGAAATAGTATTACCATAGATAGTGATGACAATATCTTAGTAGCAGGATATGCATCCAATGGTAGCAATTATGATTTTTTACTTGCTAGATATAATACTGACGGCGTGCTTGATGAGAATTTTGATGGAAGTGGTCTTTTGGTTTTTGACGGAACAAATGTACTATATAGTGGCGTAGATGTAGGTGATTTTACAGAAGTTGGTGGTATGCTTAGTATAACATTTGATACAGATGCTACTCAGACAGTGGTAGATGGAGTGCTTGGTAGCATTACTTATAGTAATAATAATTTTAGTGATACAATCGTTTCAGACTGGATCTACAATGATGGACTTGTCTCAACAATGACACAACAAAGCGTTATATAATACTAATATACAATAAATTAGCTAAGCAAATCTAAACGATTCTCCAAGCTATATTTTTATAGTATTGAGTAATTATAGTGTAGTATTCTATTGACTGCTTTTTCTGCTATCATACTCTTTAGCCAAACTAAAGCCCTCATCAAGTAATATTAAACAATTCAACACTAAGAGCAAAAATGCACATAGACCTGACTCAAGGCGTTATAAAGCAGCACATTATCAAACTGGCTACGCCTGCCGTGGTTGGCTATTTTTTTCATACGATGTTTAATATCACTGATACCTTTTTTGCGGGGCTTATTTCTACTCAAGCACTTGCAGCTCTGTCATTGTCCGCTTCAGTATTTTTTATGGTTCTTGCCATAGGCATTGGCATGAGTGAGGCAGTGACTTCTTTGGTAGGTAATGCGCTAGGAGAGAAAGATATACTTAAAGCACAACATATTACACTTAATTCCATAGCCTTTGCTCTACTGTTGTCTATAGTGCTGTCTATACTTGGCATATTATCCGTTCCATATCTCATCGAAGCACTCAGTGACCCTTCATATGTAAAGGAGACACTTGATTATATTAACCTCATCTTATATGGATCAGTCTTTTTTGTGGGTTCATTCTTTTTTAACGCACTACTCAACTCCGTGGGTGACACGAAGTCATTTAGGAATGTGCTTATTGTCACTACATTTCTTAATATAATTTTGGATTACATATTCATAACATATTTCAAGATGGGAGTAAGTGGCATAGCTATGGCAACTATAATTGCTGAAGTTATTACCATGTCTTACCTCATTTATAAAGTACGACAAACAAGGTTATGGTGTAAGTTTAGTGATTTTAAATTTGATGCCAAGGTCGTCAAAGAGTTACTCAAACAAGGTTTACCTCCAAGCGTCAATATGTTTATGATGGCATTTGGAGTATACATCATTACATACTTTGTAGCACCTTTTGGTAAAGAAGCGGTAGCTGCTTTTGGCATAGGTGTGCGTATAGAACAGATCTTTCTTATGCCGGTCATAGGACTCAATATTGCCACACTAGCCATAGTCTCACAAAACAATGGCGCCAAAGCTTATGATCGCATCGTTCCTACAGTTCATCTAGCTATACGCTACGGGTGGGCTATGAGCACCATTGGGGTGGGCTCTTTTTTACTTTTTGCACATTACTTTGCTGCACTTCTGACCTCTGATCCTGTAGTTATAGAACAAGCTACATTATACTTGCGTATTTCTGGACTTGCCTCATATGGTTTTGTAGTCATCTTCGTCTACATTGCGATGTTACAGGGGATAGGTAAACCAACGGTCATAATGTCTATAAGCATCTACAGACAAATCATTGCACCGATAGTGGTTTTCGCAATTCTGGCATGGTTTGGTTTTGGTATCTTGTCATTATGGATAGGTTTGGATATGATTATTTTTTCTTCAGCACTATTTTTGTGGTGGTATGGAGAAAAGAAATTAATGTCATTAATTTGAAAATCTCTTATTAGACTATATATTCTTTATTTTGCTTATTTGATCTCTTAGCCGTGCGGCCTCTTCGAACTCTAAGTTTTTGGCAGCAGCTAGCATTTTGGCTTTTAGTTCGGCTACTATCTTTTGCCTCTCAGCTTTTGGCATTTTATCTAGTTTTTCTGCTTTACTGTATAGCTCTCCATGCTCTTCTTGTTTTAGATTTGCATCAAGTTCACGGATAGTTGTTGTTGGCGTTATTCCGTGCTCTTTGTTGTGAGCCTCTTGTTTGGCACGGCGATCCGTCGTAGTATCAATTGTAAATTTCATAGCATTTGTAACACGATTAGCATACATGATTACTCTACCTTTTGCATTCCTAGCTGCTCTTCCTGCTGTTTGGATAAGTGCAGTTTGAGAACGCAAAAACCCCTCTTTGTCAGCGTCTAGTATCGCTACAAGGCTTACTTCTGGCAGGTCAAGCCCTTCTCTTAGTAAATTTATGCCGATAAGTATATCAAACTCCCCAAGCCGCAAGGAACGAATAGTCTGATTTCTCTCGATAGCATCCATATCAGAGTGCATATGACGAGCCTTTAGCCCCAAATCGCTGTAATATTTCGCCAATTCACTTGCCATCTTTTTGGTTAGCACCGTTACAAGCACTTTATCACCCTGCTCTATTACTCTCTTCATCTCATCATACAAATGTTCTACTTGGTTTGTGCTAGGGACTACTTCAATTAGTGGGTCCAAAAGTCCTGTGGGACGGACAACTTGATGAGCTACCACAGAGGAAAGTTCGAGTTCCAGAGGTGCTGGAGTAGCTGATACAAACAGATAATGTGGAGCTTTTTCTATAAATTCATCAAACATAAGAGGTCTATTATCAAGTGCGGAAGGTAACCTAAAGCCATGCTCTACAAGCACCTCTTTCCTGCTTCTATCTCCTGCGTACATTCCTCTAAACTGAGACAAGCTCACATGCGATTCATCGACTATCACTAGATAATCCTCGCCCATCGCAGCGAAATAATCTTGCAAAGAGTATGGTGTCTCACCTGCTGCTTTTCCCACAAGTTGCCTTGCATAATTCTCTATCCCCTTGCACATTCCAGTGGCTTCTAACATCTCTAGGTCAAACTCTACTCTTTGCTTTAGCCTTTGATGCTCAACGACTCGTCCCTCTTTTTCATAAAAGGCCAACCGTTCACCAAGCTCATCTTCTATATTTTTCATAGCAAGTGCTAGTTTCTCTTGCCCTACTATAAACTGATTTGCAGCATATATTGTAATCTCTTTTACGCTCTCACCCTTTTCACCAGTCAAACCATCGAAGTAATATATAGCCTCAATCTCATTTGCAAAAAACTCTACTCTTAAAGCCTCGCTTTCACTATACGCTGGAAATATATCTAGTATATCGCCATTGACCCTAAAATCACCTCTATCAAATGTCATATCATTTCGCTTGTATCCCATTTCAACAAGACGCAATAAAAGTGCTTTTTGTGGATACTCTGAGCCGACTTCTAGAGTTTGTACCACAGAGCGATAATCCTCAGGCGAACCTAACCCATAGTTAGCAGATACAGAGGCTATCACTATCACATCATTATGGCTAAGAAGGCTAGCGGTGGTACTTAGACGCAAGCGTTCAAGCTCCTCATTGATAGAGCTATCTTTTTCTATAAAGAGATCTTGACGGGGTATATAAGCTTCAGGCTGATAGTAGTCATAATAGCTTATGAAATACTCCACACGATTATTTGGGAAAAAACTCCTAAATTCACTATATAGTTGAGCTGCTAAGGTTTTATTGTGTGTCATAATCAGAGTAGGTTTTTTTGTAGCCTCGATAACCTTTGCCATCGTATATGTCTTGCCACTACCCGTCACGCCCAGTAGCGTCTGATACCTGTTACCGCTATTTATAGAGTCGCTTAACGCCTTAATGGCAGTGGGCTGATCTCCCGCTGGTTCATATGGGCTATGTGCTTTTAGTGGTTGATCCAAAATATTCCTCTCTCTGTTTTCTTTTGTAGCTTTTATCTATGAAGCAGTTTAATTGCTGAACCACATCGTCATGCTGAACTTGCTCGTCATTCTGAAACAAGTTCAGGGCGACTGGATTTGTCAAGCACTAGTGTGACGAGCAATTTTTTAAATATTTGTGCTATTATATCAAAAGAAATAAATATCACAAGGCAGTTTATGAACGCACTAGACAAACTAGAAGAAAAAATAGGACAATTCAAAAACAGTTATGATGCATTAAAAGAAGAAAATACAAAATTAAAAGTTGATTTAGAAAATGCAGAGCTTGAACTCCTGCAAAAAGAGGAGCAAATGGAAGCTGTGATACAAAAAGTAGAAGCACTACTCTCCCAAGTATAACAAAGGTAGCAAATATGCAAGCAATCTCAATCACTATATGTGGCAACAGATATGAGATGTCACTTGAGGAAGATTTGGCATTGTTTATAGAAGAAGATCTGGCTCTTTGTGATATACACCTAGATCAAGACAACAAGGCTGACAAGTTACTCCAAGCATACCTCAAAATGGCAAAGCAAACTAGTGAGTATAACACAAGAGTAACTAATTTATTAAAAAAAATTGAAATTGTTTAATTTAGTATGATATAATTCGACTAAGTAGCTACTATTGGTATTTTTAAATACTAATTAGCAAACTACTAAAATACAAATACAGGAGTTACACATGAACAACATGAGAAGAGGATTTACAATGATCGAATTGATCTTTGTTATTGTAATCATAGGAATACTAGCAGCAGTTGCAATACCAAGAATGATGGCTACTAGAGATGATGCGAAAGTATCTTCTCAAATGGCATCAATTAGACAAACGATAGATAATCTAGGTGGAGAATATACTGCTTCTGGTGCACTTCCAGCAGCTAGAACAACAGCAGCAAATACTGCTATGGATTGTTTCACTATTACAGCAGGTGCAAGTGAAGGTATTTTTACTGTTGTAGATGCAGCTAAAAGTGCTGCTAGATGCCCAGCTACAGTATTGGCAGCTGTTAGCGTAGAAGCAGTAAAAGCTGGTATACTTGATACGGCTGGTACTGCAAAAACTTATGATTTTTCTGCAACTTCAGTTGTAAGATAAGCTACATATTCTTCATACAGAGAGGTTTTGCCTCTTTGTAATTTTTTCTCCATTTTTATTTTATTTTTGCTATAATAACCTTTAATAGATATTTTAATATTTTCTAAAGAAATACTATCACTAGGAGTTAGGGTGAGAAAAGCATTTACCATGATAGAGTTAGTATTTGTGATTGTTATAGTAGGCATATTAGCTAGTGTGGCAATGGTCAGGATGTTTGCAATTAGAAATGATGCGAAGGTAACCGCTGAATTAAAAGCAGTAAAACAAGCTCTACTGAATTTGGGCTCCGAATATACATCCAAAAATGCTTTAGTAGACTACACCATAGCAGATGCACAAGTAGCAGTAAAGTGCTTCATCATAGAAAGTAATTCTGCCGATGGAGCAATGGTATCTGTAAATACAATTGCATCAGATCAATGTCCACAAGATTATATTGATATGCTCAAAAAAGATGCTTATAAAGTTGGTATTACAAATGCAGATGGTAGTGAGAAACTATATAGATTTAGCGGTATATCAATTGTAAGATAAACTGGTATCTAAATTAGTAAAAATTTGATATAATATAATAACAAGGAGTTTATCATGAAAAAAGCATTTACCATGATAGAGTTAGTATTTGTGATTGTAGTTATAGGTATTTTGGCAGCAGTTGCAGTACCTAGATTTGCAGCCACCAGAAATGATGCCGTGATTACTGCTGCCAAGTCTACTGTTGCTGCTGTTCGTGCATCTATCGCCACACAAAGACAAATGAGAACACTTAGAGGAGAATTTGACCCTATTGACTCTCTAAATGTAGGTGGTGGTGCATTTTCAACATTTGGCGTTGCAGGTGTAGAATTAAAGGATGCCGATGACAATCCAATATATGTACTCGAAGGAACAATCCCAACATGTGCAGCAGGTCAAACTGGCTGCTGGGCAAGTGGCACTCAATATCTTATGCCAGGAAGTGGCACAGCTGTGGACTTTACATTGTCAACTGGCGGTCGTTTTGATTGTACACCCGCTTCTACCGCAACAGATGATCCTTGTAGACAACTCACACAATAATCCAAATCTTAACACTCTTTTTGTGATATAATGTTATAAAAAGGAGTATCTGTGGATAATGTATTACTTTCCAAAATAAAAGACAAAAAACAGATACTACTCCTTGATGGATTTGAAATAGTTGGAGTGTTTGGGTCATTTGCCAAAGGCAACGAAAATGCAGATAGTGATATAGATTTGCTTTATAATATCAATCCTATATTTCTAAAAAAATATGGGGGCTTTCAAGCATTCGCTAGATTGAATGAGATTAAAAAAGAACTAAAAACATATCTCGATCATGATGTTGATTTGGCAACAATCGATAATCACAGCAACACCTTTAAAACATATGCACTTAAAGATGTCATATATGTCTAATGGAGTTGAAAAACTATATTTTATAGATGAAAAACTGGATGACCTTTTGTCGTACAAAGATTCATTCATAACCATAAAAGATATGCTTGATAATAAAATGGCATTTGATGCTACGCTCATGTGTTTACTTCAAATCGGAGAAACATTACATAAATTAAGAGAAAGTCAATTCAAAGATAAATTACCAATAAAAGGCACATATGATGTGAGAAATTTTATAGCTCACGACTATGAAGGCATCAATAAAGCTATTATAGAAGATATAATACGAGAGCATATTCCAAAGCTTAAAATTACTATAATTGAAATATTTTCGTGTGTAGATTGTTGATTTACAGGAGAAATACATATACTACTACAACATAGCACTTCAAAGCTCATCAGCACCTATACTTACTTATCATTTTGATTACCAAATAGCTATTGGTAGCTTGGTAAAAGTGCCAGTTAAAAGCACCACCAAAGATGCAATTATAATATCATACACCACAAAACCAGAATTTGAGACCAATGCCATCACGGAAATTACGAACAAATATTACACTGATTTTCAGATGGAAACAGCACGGTTTATATCCAGTTATTACTTCTCCTCACTCTCCGAGGCACTTGCACTTTTTGTGCCGTTTGAGCAGGGAGAAAATATCCATAACTCATCTATTGCGATATCAAAACTACCAATGCTAACCACAGACCAACAAAACGCACTTACAGAGATTTTGGAGCATAAAAGAAGCTTGCTATTTGGTGTCACGGGAGCTGGTAAAACAGAAATCTTTATACACCTAATGGCACAAGCTCTAAGTGACAATAAAACCGTAATTATGCTCATGCCTGAGATTGCCCTAACACCTCAAATGCATAAACGACTTAGTAATTATTTTGGTGACAGTATCGCACTTTGGCACTCAAAACTCACCAAAAAACAAAAAGAAAAGATTCTAGATGGGCTAAACAGTGGCGAAATACAGATAATAGCAGGGGCAAGGTCAGCACTATTTGTTCCACTAGCTAATATTGGGCTAATCATAGTGGATGAAGAACATGATGATAGCTACAAATCCATGATGCGTCCACGCTATAATGCCAAAGATATGGCAATATATATGGGCGATAAACTAAATGCTAAAGTGCTTTTAGCATCAGCGACTCCATCATTATCATCATTTTATAAGTATCCAGTAGTGAGATTAAAAACCCCATATATAAAGACCAATAAACAATACAGATTTACTCATGGCGATAGCATAGATACTCAGTCTATCAATCTCCTGAGGCAAACAGTACAAAGTCAAAATCAAGCAATAGTCTTTTTACCTACTCGTGGGAATTTCAAATATCTTCATTGCAACTCATGTGGTGCAACACACAAATGCCCGTTTTGCTCAGTAGGAATGACACTTCACAGGGATAATCGTCATCTCAGATGTCATTATTGTGGTTACAGCGAGGTTATCACAGAGAGTTGCATACAGTGTGGACATTCACCCCTAAGTAGCGAACGAATTGGCACGAAAGAGGCTATTGAAATCATCCAAGAGGCAATGCCCGATGCAAATATAGCTCAGTTTGACAAAGACAGTATCACGACACCCACCAAGCTACACAAGGCACTATTTGCTCTAAGCACCAAAGAAACAGACATATTAGTAGGCACGCAGATGCTTAGTAAGGGGCATGATTATCCAGATATTACTTTGGGCATCATTATGGGTCTTGATTATATGATAGGTATGGCTGATTTTAGAGCCAAAGAGCGGGCTATGAGTATGCTTTTTCAGATAGCAGGTCGTAGCGGTAGAGCCAAAGATGCAATTGTGCTTATACAGACAAACTACGAGGATATATTTAGTGAGTATTTGAGTGATTATGAGCTATTTTTGAATGATGAAATCGAATTTAGAAAGTTATCCAACTATCCGCCATTTTGCTCAATGGCTAGGATTATAATCCAGCACCAAAAAGAAGCTAATGCAAATGATACTATGCGAGATACACTCTCGAAGCTAAAATCATACGCAGATATAGAAATAATAGGTCATGGCAAAGCCCCTATCGAAAGGGTGGCTAATAAGTATAGGTATCATATCTTGTTGCGTTCACATACCAAAAAAGCTCTTGTGAATGCCCTTCATGGCGTAAATAGTAGAGCGATTGAGATAGATATGGACGCTCTAGATTTTTCCTGATAGAGATTAGATTTTATTCACAACTTCAATACCCAAAATCGCTAATCCTTGCTTAATGACTTTGGCAGTCAAATTCGCTAGTTGCAGTCTACTCATTTTAGTAGCCACATCAACATCATCTTTAAGTATTGGACTTAGCTCATAAAACTGCATAAATAGAGTTGTCAAATCATAAAGATAGCTAGTGATATAGTGTGGCATGGCGTCCAGATTTGCTCTAGTTAGCGTGTCGTCAAAACCAAGAAGAGTTACACCGAGTCTATGCTCTATAGGAGAAGCAATAATAATATCACCACTAATCTCATCACCAAATCTACTAATGATACTCTGTATTCTAGCATAAGCATACTGGATATAAAGTGCTGTATTTCCATCAAAACTAAGCATTTTATCCCAGCTAAATATATAATTTGACTCACGGCTAACTGATAAATCCGCATACTTAACTGCACCAATGCCAATCACTCGTGCTAAATGCTCAAGTGTAGCTGGATCATATCCATCTTTTGCTTTAATTGTCTCTTTAGCTCTCTCTATTGCTTCATCAAGCAAGGCTGACAGCTTGACCGTGCCACCATCTCTAGTCTTAAATGGCTTACCGCTGGCATCCATCATCGTGCCAAAAGCTATATGTTCTAATTTTGTATCGCTTTGCACAAAACCAGCCTCTTTTGAAGCCCAAAACATCTGTTTAAAATGCTCACCTTGTCTTGCATCCACAACATAACACATTCTAGTTGAATCCAATGATTTTGTTCTATATCGTAACGCAGCCAAATCAGTAGTAGCATAGAGATAGCCACCATCTCGTTTTTGGACAATTATCGGGGTTTCAACATCGGGCATAAATATACATTTTGCACCATCACTAATAGTAATTAGATTTTTGCTTGTCAACTCTTCTATCACTACTGGTAAATCATCATTGTATGCACTTTCCGCCCTAACATCTTCTTTGGTAAGTTTCACACCAAGCTTTTCGTAAACTTCTTCACAATGCGAGAGAGAAGTACCAATAAACTTATCCCATAAAGCCAAACAATGCTCATCTCCACTTTGGATTTTCACCACATACTCTCTAGCTTTATCTGCGAACAAGGCATCACTATCAAATTTGGCTTTAGCTAATTTATAAAAATTCTCCAAATCCTTTAGCTCATCATGCGACTCATCTCCCTTGTCTTCAAGGTAAGCTATAAGCATACCAAAACCAGTACCCCAATCTCCAATGTGATTTTGACGAATTACAATATCCCCCATAAGCTCAAATAGATTTGCCAAAGTATCACCAATAATTGTTGAGCGAAGGTGTCCCACATGCATCTCTTTTGCCATATTTGGTCCACTATAATCCACTACTATTGTTTGAGGGGTACAAGAAATAGCAATATCTAAGTTTATACTTTTGGTCATTATCTCTAAATTATTCGAAACAAATTCATCATTTAGCCAAATATTTACAAACCCTGGTCCTGCTATTTGGGCTTTAGCAATAATACTATTTTGTGATATAAGCTCTACAATTTGGCTAGCTATCTCTTGTGGTTTTTTGCCTATTTTTTTAGCCAAACTCATCGCACCATTAAATTGGAAATCTCCAAACTCTATTCTGGTAGCCTCAGATATGACTGCGTCATAGTCTACTATTCCCATCTCTAATAGGGCTTGATTTATTACTGTGTTAATTTGTGATTTTATTTTCATTATGAACCGTTTTGTAGAATTTATTTAGTAGTCAAGCGAAGTAGAAAATCTACTAAGCGTCTGTTTTTGTATTTGTTTTTGTAGTTTTATCTGTATCGATGTCGCTTGCTAGCTCTTTTTTGTCGCTTTTTTCGTCTTCTTCATTGAGTGCCTCTTTGAAGTTTTTGATGCCCTTACCCATACCTTTTGCAAGTTCAGGTATTTTCTTAGCACCGAAAAGCAAAACAATTATTGCAAGTACAATTAGCCAATGTGACATACTGCTAAATCCGCCCATATTAATCCTTTGTTGTGTTAATTAAGATATTATACACAATTTTATCTAATTTTGCCATAATGAGATAAGATTTTGCAATTTTTCTTTATTCATTTTGAGTCTACTTGCTTTAGCTACGGATACAAATTGCAAGGAAGCCATTTCCACCTCATCATTTATTATTACAAAATCGTATTCGCCTATTGCCTCTATCTCTTTTTTTGCATTATTAATTCTTCTGTTTATTGTATCAGTCGAATCGCTTGACCTAGCCCTAAGCCTATCTTCTAGCTCTTTTAATGATGGTGGTGTAATAAATACCGAAGTGGTAATATCTCCCATTTTGGCTCTTACAAGCCTATGACCTTGCACATCTATATCGAAGATTACAAGTTTTCCATCACTTAGTGCATCATTAACTGGTTTCATTGAAGTACCATAGTAGTTATCATGCACCTTAGCATATTCCAAAAAATTACCAGATTTTATATCACTCTCAAACTCTTCTTTGCTTACAAAATAATACTCCACACCATGCGTCTCACCCATCCGTGGTTTTCTAGTAGTAGTTGATATAGAAAAATAATAATCTCCTATGGCCGTTGATGCTTGGTTGATAATAGTACTTTTCCCTGCCCCACTTGGACCTGAAAGCACCAAAATAGCACCGTAATCAGATTTGGCTATATTCATTTTTTATCTTTTGGAAATTTTATTTGAATATTCACCTCTGCATTTTTAAGAAGTTTTTTTAGTTTTTTATACTTCATATTTAGTAGTGCATTTAGAATTCCATCGCTTTTATTGTTTTGAGTACTATTTTTATTAAAAATCTCTTTTAAGAGTCTCTTTTTTCGTTTTTCATTTACTTTTTCTATATCTTGAACTATTTCATGCACCATGATATCTTCTTTTATTTCATCAGCTTCATCACTATCGTCATTCTCATCGCACTCTATTGTCTCATTGTCAAGCAGGACTTGTATCTCTTCAATAGTATCTTTGTCCAAAATTTGTGTAAATGGCACTTTGTTTACTATTGGTTCAACTTTTTTCTCTTTAATTTTTATTTCTAATTTTTCGATAATCTCACTTAATTGAGAAGGCATAAAAGGTTTTTTTATTACTTGCCATATGCCATTTATTTTTTTAAAATCTTCTACCTTATCTGGGCTCGATATAATTACTATTCGTGTACTTAGAAATTTTGATAATATTTCATCATGATACAAACTATCATCAACTATAACAACATCAAATTTACCATCCAAGTAAGTTGCCATATCTATATTTACAATACTATGTGATTTATCTTTTAATGACATTTCAATAAGTTTGGCAATTAAAAGGTTGTCATTTACAATTGCTATATTCATTCCATCTCCAAGATATTTTAATGATATATTATATATTAATATTGATTAAGAAGTGGTACGCCCAGTAGGATTCGAACCTACGACCTTCGGTACCGCAAACCGATGCTCTATCCAGCTGAGCTATGAGCGCATTTTGTAGGTTGGAATTTTAGCCTAATATTGCTTAATTTAGCGTTCATACTTGTAAAGATTATAGTATAATAATAAAAAAATAGGTAAATAGATGATAATGGATTTTCAAAACCACTCTCCGAAGATTGGTAAAAATTGTTGGATTGCAAGTAGTGCAGATATTATTGGCAGAGTAGAAATGGGTGAAGATAGTGCAGTTTGGTTTGGCTGTGTGGTTCGTGGTGATGTACATTATATAAAGATTGGTGCTAGATCAAATATTCAAGACCTTAGCATGGTTCATGTCACGCATCATAAGCTTGATGATATGAGTGATGGCTATCCTACAATTATTGGTGATGATGTCACAGTAGGTCATCGTGTGATGCTACATGGTTGTACCATAGAAAATGCTTGTCTAATTGGTATGAGTGCCACAATACTTGATGGTGCAGTTATAGGCAAAGAATCTATCGTAGGGGCTGGAGCTTTAGTGACCAAAAACAAAGTTTTTCCACCAAGAAGCCTCATTATGGGAAGTCCTGCTAAAGTTGTGCGTGAATTAAATGATGACGAAGTGGCTGAACTTTATGCGAGTGCATCTAGATATGTGAAGTTCAAAAATCAGTATCAATAAAATAGTGTTGTCATCCAAACGCTCGAAAAGTAGATAGATTTTGAGCATATGTCGCAAAAATCTAGCGTAACGGTTCGTGAGTGATGACGCTTTTTGCGATACTTTTATAAAAAAGTATCTAAAGATTATGCTTTCAATATTTTGCTCTGTAAGTTAATAAAATAACTACTAGCTCCTAGTTATTATTTTTCTTTTCTTTGCACTTCTCTCTTTTTTGCTAGACTCAGCGAATTTTAGCAAATCATCACTACTATTTACATATTTTGGAAGCGTCTCAAAACTCTTTTTCATTACAAAGCTAGCAGACAAGGCGTCACTATACGCCCTATGATGAACCTTAATAGGTATGCTCAATGACTCTATTAAATATGCCAAGCCATATCGCTCACTCTCAAAAGTTCTTTTTGCCAAATCGATACTACACATCACAGGATTGCCAAGCTCGCCCAAACCGTGCCTATGAAGTGATGCTGATAAAAATGAAGCATCAAAACTTGCATTATGTGCTACAAAAATAGTATCTTTCATAAAAATTCGTAAATTAGTCAATGCTTCTTTTGCACTAGGTGCATTTGCTAAGTCAATGGTCTCTATGCCCGTCACCTTGGTGATATAATCAGGCAAAAATGCACACTCAACAAATGTTTCAAAATGATCTATTATCTCTCCATTCTTTACCATCACCGCACCCAATTCTATCACTTGTGATGAGCTAGGTTTGCTACCATTAGTCTCGATATCCACCACACAAAACACCTCATCTTTGTATGATGTAAAAAATGGCTTATATATATAATTGTCATTTTCATTTTCAATAGGATAACCAGAGGCTTGAAGCAGATAATATATCGTATCACTCTCTTCGAATAGTGTAGAGTGTTTGTATACGATTGAGTCAAATGTCTCTTTATTGATTATACCCTTATTGTGACGAAATGATTTTGTAAGCTGCTCAAAGACTTTTTGCATTTTCTATAAACTCTTTTATTTTTATTTTATCTTTTTTGCCTTTGACTCTCTCTACACCACTGCTTACATCCACGCCATAAAAGTTATAATTTTTTAGTTCACTTAGATTTTCACTTCTTAGCCCACCAGCAAGTATGATTTTTGAGCAATCAATATCATCGAACCACTCCAAAGCAACTCTCTTGCCCTCTCCACCATAACTCTCCACAAAGGCATCAACCAAAATATAATTACCAATATATCTAAGTATATCTTCTTTGCTCGTAGCTCTTATCACTCTAATGTATGGTATTGTGAGTTGACTCAAAAAATCATCACTAACATCAAAATGAATTTGTGCTATATCTATTTTGCTAAATCGACATATTTCATTAATAGCATCTGTAGTTTCATTAACAAAAAGTCCAACTGTCTTTACAAATGGCGGTAGTTTATCGATAATTATTTGTGCATCTTGTGGAGTGATACACCTAGGACTTTTATTATAAAATACAAACCCCAATGCATCAGCTCCAGCTTCACATGCAACCAATCCATCTTCTAGATTAGTTATTCCACATATTTTTACTTTCATTTTAACAATTCAATCGCTTTAGCTACACCGCTTGGATGTTTATATACGAATGAACCAGCCACTACTATATCTACTCCTGCATCTTTTAGCAAATCGATATTCTTATCGCTCACACCACCATCTACTTCTATAAGGCAGTTTGGATTTTTAATTTCTATTAGAGCTTTTAGTCTTTTTGCTTTCTCTACTACTGATTCTATAAAAGACTGTCCACCAAACCCAGGATTAACACTCATTAGCAAAACCATATCTACATCGCATAGTAAAAACTCTATCGCCTCTGGTGGAGTATGAGGATTTAGCACGAGTGCTGGAGAAATACCCATGGAGCGAATCTTTTGTATCAATCTATGAGGGTGTTTCTCCTCTTCTATGTGAAATGAGATATATTTTGGTTTCAATGGTGCAAATAAATCTACAAAAAAGGAGTTATTCTCAACCATGAGGTGAATATCAAGAGGTTTAGATGAAGCTCTACTTACTGCCTCTACAACGACTGGACCAATAGTTAAATTCGGCACAAAGTGACCATCCATTACATCAACATGCACATAGTCACAACCACCATCACAGATAGCCTTTACATCATGAGCCAAATTTCCAAAATCTGCTGATAAAATACTTGGTGCCACTTGCATACAGTTCCTTTTTTAGTTATTGATAATATTATATCACAATATACCCATGTATTTAAGAAATTCTTATGATTTTTAGGGTATAATCCCACACAAAAATGTGACTTTTGCCTAAACTTTGGCGAAATAAACAATTTATAAACTTATACTTTAAAAGGCGATATTATGGCAAACAGATGTGCGATTACAGGCAAGGGCCCACTTACAGGAAACAATGTTTCACATGCGAACAACAAAACAAAAAGAAGACAACTTCCAAACCTAAGAACTCTTAGAATATCTTTAGAAGATGGCACTACTAGAAAAATCAGAGTAGCAGCATCAACTCTTAGAACTATGAAAAAAAGAGCAGCAGCGGCAACTACTGAGGCGTAACTATTACTTAAACACCTAATCTTGAGCGAAGCCCAAGATTAGGTGTTCGGCAGACTGCCCTCGTGACTAGTCACTCTTTTGGCTTTCTAATCTTTTAGAAGTCAAACACTACAAAATATAATTGGAGATATTCCAAATGTTTCAAATACTTTCACTCAAAAACGGCTTAGATAATGTTAATGGATTTTTTAGTGGCTCTACAAATGTAGGTTTACGAACAAAAGAAAATGATGACGGCGTGGCGGACGGCGATGTGGCATTTATACGCAGTGGAGTTCCATGCGATATTGTGGCACGATTTACTACAAATCATTTTCAAGCAGCACCAATCAAGCACTTTTTAAAATATCCAGCAAATTTTAAAACAGATTTTATTCTCATAAATGCCAAAAATGCAAATGCAATGACAGGTCAAAAAGGAATTGAGGATATAAATACTCTCTTTGGCTCACTAAAAGAGAAAATATCTATCACAAATCCAATTATGAGTTCCACGGGAGTTATCGGATATAGATTACCGCTTGATAAAATAAGCTCAGCGTTTGACAAATTTGATTTCAATGCACAGCATAGCGAACAAACTGCAAGAGCCATAATGACAACAGATAGTTTCAAGAAAGAGATTTGTTTCAAAATCACTCTAGATGATGGTGGCTCGTTTCATATAGCTGCTATTGCCAAAGGTGCAGGAATGATAAATCCAGCAATGGCGACAATGTTATGTTTTATTGCCACTGACGCTCTAATTCCAAGGGATGATATGGACGAGCTTTTAGGCGTAGCAACTGAGCAGTCATTTAATCGTGTGAGCGTTGATGGTGACACATCCACTAATGATAGTGTTTTTTTAATGGCAAATGGAGCTAGTGGTAGCTACAATAAAGAAGCGTTTAGAGAAGCTCTAAATAAGATAACATTTGAATTAGCAATGATGATTTTGCGTGATGGTGAAGGTGCTACAAAAGTAGTAGCATTTGAAGTAAATGGAGCAGCTAGTGAGGCGGATGCCAAAAAAGCAAGTATGTGTCTAAGCAACTCTCTTCTGGTAAAAACCGCCCTATTTGGCGAAGACCCAAACTGGGGACGAATAGCCTCTACAGTAGGAGCTAGTGGGATAGAGTGCGACGAAGATAAGCTCACAATTCATTATGATGACTTGCTTATTTATTCTAGGAACGAAAACGCTTATATAGATGAAAACTGGGAAGAGAAAGCCTATAAAATCATGAAGCAAGATAGTTTTAAAATTATATGTAATATCGGACTAGGGAATGGAAGCCATACTAGCTATGGTTGTGATTTGAGCTACGAATATGTAAAAATAAATGCGGAGTACAGAAGTTAATTTGTCAAATCCAAACTAATTTCTTCTCTTTTTTATCAAAATCATTGTAAAATACTTTTAAATCCACACTAAAGTAGTATGCAAATGATTTATTATCTTTCATCTTTATTTCAATCACAATTCTTTACATATATTACAGTTCGTGCGGGTATCGCATTTTTCCTATCTTTATTGCTTGTAATGATATTAATTCCAAAGTATATAAGGTGGGCAGTTGCTAGAAAAGCAAATCAACCAATCAATAAATATGTCCCAGCACATGAAGGGAAAAGGCACACTCCTACCATGGGTGGAGCGATATTTGTACTTATCGCGGTTTTCGCTACACTTATTAGTGGTCATTTGACAAATATATACCTAATTGGAGCCATCATTACTGTGGTTGGCTTTGCTCTAGTGGGGTTTAAAGATGATCTTGGAAAGGTACTTTCAGGCAATAATCTAGAAGGTCTTACTCCTAGAGGTAAATTTGCACTACAAATCGTAGTAGCACTATTTGTTGTGGCTCTGCTATTTTACGCTGGATTTCCTACTACATT
Source organism: Sulfurovum sp. UBA5198 (assembly GCA_002412865.1). Taxonomy (GTDB): domain Bacteria; phylum Campylobacterota; class Campylobacteria; order Campylobacterales; family Sulfurovaceae; genus BN30871. The sequence continues at coordinate 5,987 of DHVW01000003.1, read as the reverse complement.
TTATCTACCATTTCTCAAAAATCCAGTTTTCGATATGGGCTACTTTGCTATTCCTTTTTGGGTAATTGTATTTCTTGCTACCACAAACGCTGTTAATCTAACTGATGGTCTTGATGGCTTGGCTACCGTACCGTCTATAATTGCACTTGGCACTCTTGGATTTATACTCTACATGATGGGTCATGCTATCTTTAGTCAATATCTTCTTGTACCAAATATCAAAGGCTTGGGTGAGTTAACTATCCTGATAGCTGCATTTATGGGTGCATTGTTTGGATTTTTATGGTATAACTGCTATCCAGCTGAGCTATTTATGGGCGATACGGGGTCTCTTGCACTTGGTGGACTAATAGCATATTTAGGAATTGTTGCAAAAAGTGAAGTTTTATTACTTCTTATTGGACTCATATTTGTTATCGAAACAGTATCTGTAATACTTCAAGTTGGTAGTTACAAGCTACGAGGTCAGCGGATATTTCTTATGGCACCTATCCATCACCACTTTGAGCTCAAGAAATGGGCTGAAAATAAAATAATAGTACGATTTTGGATGATTTCACTTATTGCAAATATCCTAGCTATTATCTCATTCAAACTAAGATAATATAATGTATAGTAAAAAACCCACACTTTTTGGATATGGTAAAACTACAAAAGCTATCGCTACGCTTCATGGTGGTGGTTGTAAATTTTATGACGACAACACAAAAGAGCCATATATAGATAATGAGAATAACGAAATATTTCCTTCAAGCGAGTTTGACCCAGAGGAGAGTTCATTAGAAGTAATGACTCCAAGCTTTAAACCTTCGCACCCACTTGTGCTCAGTGCCAAAAATCTACTGAGCGAATATGACTATATATTAGGTACTTTAGAGAAGAAACCATACAATATATGGATAAGTGGCACAAACGGCAAAACCACAACCACTCAAATGCTCACACATCTATTAGCTAGTCGTGGTGCAATTAATGGAGGAAATATAGGTACTCCACTAGCACAGCTTAACCAAAAAGCTCCTATTTGGATACTAGAAACCAGCTCATTTACTTTGCATTATACACACATTGCTTCACCAAATATATATCTACTTCTTCCCATCACCCCAGATCATCTAGATTGGCACGGTACAAGTGAACAATATATGGCTGATAAATTAGCTCCACTTCTCACGATGAGAGAGGGAGAAATGGCACTAGTTCCAGCAGGTCTGCCATTGCCAAAAACTTCAGCTTTTGTAGTAGAGTACGATACAAATGAATTTTTAAGTGAGTATTTCGATATAGATAGCTCAAAATTGCGTTTCAAAGGTGCATTTTTACAAGACGCCATGCTAGCACTTGCCGTTACAAAGGTTCTATATGACGAGATAGACTATAAGCTAATGAATAGCTTTATAGTAGAGGGTCACCGTCAAGAGGAGTTTAAAGACGCAAAAGACAGACTTTGGATAAACGACTCCAAGGCCACAAATTTAGATGCTACAATTCAAGCAGTAAAAGTATATGGAGATAAGCCACTTCATCTCATATTAGGTGGAGATGATAAAGGTGTAGAGCTAAAAGAACTTTTTGTAGCTATCAAACAATATAATCCAACCATATATACAGTCGGAGCAAATGAGCAAAAACTCCTAAGTCTTGCTAATGAGTTTAATCTCAAAGCAATTGAGTGTGGCACAATAGAAAATGCCGTAACCGAGATAAACAAATTCCACAATGACTTCTCAGTCGCCCTTCTCTCCCCTGCTGCTGCTAGCCTTGATCAGTTCACATCATATAAACATAGAGGCGATGTGTTTATAGAAAGTGTAAAAGCACTATAATGTCTTATGCTACCTTGTCATCCCAAACCAACAAGCCCGTCATCCTGAACTTTGCTATGCCCCTTGGGTATGTTTCAGGATCTAAAAAGCAGATGCTGAAATAAATTCAGCACGACAAATCTATTCAGGCGTAATTAGAATAATCAAAAAAAACCAGTATACATACACACCATCATACTCGCGCTTGACACGGGTATCCAGCTTCTCTAGACTCCTTCCTTCGCAGGAGTGACGAAAATATAATGTCACGCGAACGCTCGAAAAGCCAACAAATTTCGAGATACTTCGAAGAAATTTGTTGTAGCGGTTCGTGAGTGTGTCGATTTTTGCAATACTTTTATAAAAAAGTATTGGAGAGAAAATTATATGACTTTTGAGAAAAAGTATATTTAAGAATACATTAAACTTTATTCGCTATAATTCTATCCTCTTTAAAGTGGCTCGATAGCTCAGTCGGTAGAGCAGCAGATTGAAAATCTGCGTGTCGACGGTTCGATTCCGCCTCGAGCCACCACTTTTAGACCAAAATCACTCTATTTTTCAGAAAATCAAACTTTATGCAAACTACCTATTCATCGAACATGCCCGAGCTTTTCTTATAATTTTGTTAATTAATTGTTAATTTACTTGACATTTATAAATATAGTATGTTATACTACGGCTGTATTTAAACAAAATTAAGGAGTTTTAAATGAAAAAAACATTATTGCTTTCAGTAGTAGCGTCAACAATGATTATGGCAGGTGGCGATATCGCTCCAGTAGAACCAGCGGTAGTAGTACCAGCTCCAGTAGTAGCTCCAGTAGTAGCTTCTACTTGGAAATTTAGCGGTCAAGGTGTAGTTTACTACCAAACTGATGATGTAAATCTAAATGGTGGTGGTTCTACTACACTAACTGGAAATTGGGCTGGTGGAAATAAGTTTGGTCTATTCGAGAGAGATTCTTCAGCAGCTAATGTTGGTCTTCAATTGACAGCTACTAACAGTAACCTAATAGGTGGTATCGGTTTTGGTGCTCAACTTAATGGTCTAGGTACTCTTGGTCTAGAGAACAGTTTAGTGTCAAATGTAATGCAATTTGCTTCAACTCCAACTTTGGATGGCAGTGCTGATGCAAGTAATCTTAATGGTGCATATGTTTCACAACTTTATTTGACATATGGCATTGGTAATACAAGTATGAAAGTTGGTAGACAAGAGCTTCCAAAAGCTTTATCTCCATTTGCATATTCTGAGGATTGGAATGTGTTCACAAACACATTTGATGCAGCTCTTGTAGTAAATACAGACCTTCCAGATACTACTCTTGTTGGTGCATGGGTAAGAAGTGCAAACTTTAATCCTAACGGCTGGGATAATATATTTAATATTATTGCAGGAGGTTCTGGCATGAATGACTTTAACAAATTAAATAGCAATGATGGTGTTTGGATGCTAACTGCTCAAAACAAATCTGTTCCTAATTTAACATTGACTGGTTCATATTATTTTGGTGATAATTTTGCAGCTAATGAAAATCTTCATATCCTTTGGGCTGATGCACAATACAACGCTGGTGTTGCTAACATAGGTCTTCAAGGTGGAGCAGTAATGTGTAACGCTCTTCCTACTGATACAAAAGCATTTGGTGCTAAAGTAAGCAGTAAATTTGATATCGTTAATGCTTCTGTAGCTTACTCTCATGTAAATAATAGTACTTTGGGTATGTTCCAAGTAGCTGGTAACACTTCAGCACTTTACACTGATACTATTGCGAATCAAATGGCTCCAATTTCACTTGATAACGATAGTAACAAATATGTGCTTAGAGCTGATGCTGATGTACTTGGTGGTAACATAAGCGGTGCTTATGCTTATACTGATTTTGGAAATGCTTGGGGTACAATGGATAATGGAAATGAGTTTGATCTTACATATTCAACAAAAGTTATCAATGACTTAAATGTAGCTCTTTCATATGTTTATGGTGATTTTGACGCTATTGGTAATGGTAGTGCTATCAGAGCTGTTGCTAGATACAACTTCTAAGAATTATTTTTCTTAGAGTTACTTTCTATTTAAGCCCAAGGCTCTAGCCTTGAGCTTTTTTTATGACATTTTTTTACTAATCTCCATCATTTTATTACACTCTTAACTATTTTTTGTTATCATTACATATGAGACTTTTAAATCCAAATAACCATTTTAATATTGCCAATCTAATAACATTTGCAAATATAGCTAGTGGCATGATAGCAATATATCTAGTTACAAACAAAGAGTTTGCAATCGCAACCATATTTGCATGGCTTGCAGGACTTTTTGATATAGCCGATGGTAAAGTAGCTCGTAAATACAATCTATCCACAGAATTTGGTGTTCAACTAGATAGCTTTGCAGATTTTCTTTCTTTTGTAGTGATGCCTACATTCTTTCTATTTTATGCACTTGATTTTGGCAATAGTTTTGATAATGATTTTGAAAAATTAACAATAGGTATTTTGATGATTTGGTATGTTATCAGTGGTTTACGCAGACTTGTAAGCTTTAATCTCGCAAGTGATGCGGGAGAGGTAACAAAATACTTTACAGGCGTTCCTACACCACTTGGAGCTATACTATTGTGGGTTTTGTATCTACTATACAGTTATGAGGCTATTACAAATATAGTGATTATTGGATTCTTAATACTAGCAGTATCTCTATCGCTAAATAGCAAAATCAAAATTCCACATCTGTAGAAAACAAATTAGGTACCCACGAGGGGGCACCCCTACAAAAAACATATAATCGTAGGGGCTACCCTTGTGGTTGCCCACAAATAAAGGTTTAAATTGAATAGAATATCAAAATACATAAATGACTTTAGCGAACTTGTAGCATTCAAACATTCCATATTTTCATTGCCATTTATATTTATAGCTATGCTTGTAGCATCGAAAGGTTGGTTTGGATGGATGCTATTTATCCTTGGTATTTTCGCAGCCATTAGTGCTAGAAATTTTGCCATGGGTGTAAATAGATATTTAGATAGAGATATAGATGTACTCAATCCCCGCACAAAAGATAGACCATCAGTTGATGGCAGAGTAAGCAATAATTCAATGATAATGTTTATTATATTAAACGCTTTACTATTTATTTCAGTATGCTACCTAATAAATCCTTTGGCACTAAAACTATCAATTCCATTTTTGATTATCATAGGAGCATATACACTATTTAAGCGGTTTAGTGCTTTAGCCCATATTGTGCTAGGCATCAGCCTGGGTCTAGCGCCTATCGCTGGAGCTGTGGCTGTGGCTGGGTATATACCTATATGGTCTATTTATTTGGCTACTGGAGTTACATTTTGGGTTGCAGGATTTGATTTGCTATATTCACTGCAAGATATGGAATTTGACAAGAAAAATAATCTGCATTCAATCCCATCAAAATTTGGTAGCTCAAAAACCATGATAATTGCTGCAATATTTCATATATTAACAATACTGTTTTTTGGTATTTTTGTTTACATTGCCAACTTGGGTATATTTGCATGGATAGGCGTGCTTTTTAGTGCTATAATGCTCTCCTATGAACACTATTTAGTCCACAAAGACTTTACAAAAATAGATAAAGCATTTTTTACAGTGAATGGCTATCTAGGTTTTATGTTTTTAATTATGATTGCCTTGGATATTATAAAATAAAAACATTAGCAATCACTTCTCAAAGTGAATAACATTAACTTTTTTTCTTTTTGGCTCATCTTCACATGCTTCGCTTGTAACGACCACACTATTATTTTGAGTAGTATTATTACTTTTTGTAGCTGATTTCTTATATATACTGTTTTGTATATTACCTAACATTACCTCGCCTATACCATTAACATCATCAAGTTGTTGCATACTTTTAAAAGGTCTGGAGCTAATTATGGCATCAGCTTTAGCATCGCCTATACCTTTTATCATCATAAGTTCATATTTTGTAGCCTTATTTACCTGCGTCAAGCTCATAGCATTTAACATTGCAAAAGATACGGATACAAACAAAAAATATTTTAAAAATATCACTATATTACCCCCTTATCATATCATTATGAAATAATTATACCATAGCAATATAAAATAGTATTATAAAATGTATCCCCAGATACTGAAACAACTTCAGAATGACACTATATTGTGTCACATGAA
>DHVW01000006.1 GCA_002412865.1 Sulfurovum sp. UBA5198 | reverse complement strand
ACATCATTAGTACCTGTAATTGTAACTGTAACCATACGATCAACAGTACCACCATTGCCGTCATCAAGAGTTACAGTGAATGTTTCGACTTTTGTTTCGTCTGCAGCAAGATATTCTAAAGAAGATGCAGGAACGCTATATGTCCAGTCGATTACTCCTCCTAGACCTGAGCCTGTAGTATCTGTTGAAACTGTCGGGGTTAGTGTGCCTAGTGGAGTTATTGAAGTTGCAGTGACGCTTATGGTGTGAGTATCTGTCAAATCTACATCTGTAAATGTGATACTGCCTGTATCAGTAATATTGCCTAAAGGAGTTACCATTTCAGTTACCGCTCCCGTAACATCTGTTGCTGAAACTATAGGTACATCATTGGTACCTGTAATTGTGATAGTGAGTGTAGCTGTGTCTGTGCCACCATTGCCATCACTTACTGTATAAATATATACTTCTGTTATGGTTTCACCTACTGCAAGAGCCTGAACAGTAGGATTTAAATTGTCAATGCCATAATTGTAGCTACCATCTGGATTAAATGTCAATGTTCCATATGTATCTCCACCCACAATGGATGTAATACTAAGGGCATCCCCATCTGGATCACTATCAACCCCCATGCCGTCATCATCAGTTAACACATTTCCAAATATAAACGCCCCATCTTCATAAATCATATTGGTGTTGTCAGTTGCAACTGGAGCTAGATTCTCTTCCTCACCTCCACCTCCACCCAAAAGAGCTAATGGGGTGAGGGCTAGTAACCATATAGGAGACCATGTAGTTAAGCCTAAACTTTGGTAACTAAAGCTTCCTTCAGGAATGTTTTCAACCAAAAGGGCTGGGTTATACTCTTGAGGAACATAAGAATAATATTTTCCATCTTCTGCCATGCCTATGATGTCGGATGTTGCACTATCGTAGTAGTTTTCTATGATGACATCAGGCTGTATATCTTCCCCTTTGTAACCATCAACATCTAGATTTATTTCCAGATTTTTCCCTTTTCGTTTCGCCAGTAATTGATCGGGTGCTTTTTTGATATTAAAATCTTTTAATTCATATCTGACATTCCCAGCATCTTTGATGATGAGATGATTACCTGTTTTTCCCGCTTCAGAAGAGACGCTATATTCAGAAATAACACCATCTTTTGTTTTAGCTAGTATTTTAATAATTTTTTCCATGATCTATTCTCCTGTTATGATTATTTTTTTTCGCCTATAGAAACCTTGCAGTCAGGTAGATTGCGGTTTATTATATTTGATTTTCTGTTGATTGTATCTATCTCTTTTTTCCCAGCATCACAGCTAACTCTTGAAAGCGAAAAACTTCCATCGTTTGCTTCGTTAACTTTGAAAAACATACACTCCGTGTCATTTACATCTATTGGCTGCAAATATTTTGTTACTGCTATTTTGCCACCTCTTTGTGCAACACCAGGATGTATTGTATCCATGCAGACTTTTGAATGTGCATAGCTATTTGGCAGTATAGAGCCTGCGACTCTTTCCCCTATCTTGGCAACTGCAACATTATTTTTATTGCCTTCTGCTCTATAAAAAATTACATTAACATCTCCACTTTTTAGGTCATTCTTTTGTATTTTTTCAAAAAGAACAACTTCATTTGACACTCCTTGTGTTCCACTACATCCTACAATTACAAGCATTATGATTGTTGTAAATATTATTTTAAATTCAGCCATTTCAAACCCCTTTTATTTAGCTAATATTACTGAATGATTTAGAATCAAATTTAAATAAAAACCCATCCATAATGTTAGTATATTACTTTAAACATTAATCTAATATTAAATTTTTTTATAGTGGAGTGTGGAGCGAATATGCTTGTAGGAGCTAATAAAGCAAAAATCATCAAAGCTTACAAAAACAGCACTGATTCCAAAGTTTTAGATTTTGATTTGGATTTATACGGTAGTGGAAAAGCTAGTGGCAGAATTATTTAAGAGTTGTTGAGTTACTAAATACTAAAACTCAAATCCACCAGTCTCACCCCTGCTCATACTGTCATATACGGCTTGGATATATTCATCTCTAATGATGCAATCGAGGAGTTTTTCACACGCAAAACAACTTTTTAGATTTTTAGATTTTTGACACTCTTCTAGTAGCTGTTTTTTCTTCTCTAAATCTAGTTGCCACTTTTCATCTACTATTTCGTTCATCAAATACCGTATGCAGTTCTTAGCTGTGCAATCTCACTTTTTGAACCAAAGAAGCACGGGCTTGTATCGTGCAAAAATGCTGGTTTAAGTTCCATGAGCCTCTCACCTATACCATTTATAGCTTCACCACCTGCTTGTTCGTAAACTAGAGCAAACGGCAATACTTCAAAAAGTTGTCTAAGTTTACCGTTAGGTTTATCGCTAGTAGCTGGGTAGCTAAATAAACCACCACCTTTGAGTAGTATTTGATGCAAATCAGGCACCATGCCACCAGAATAACGCAATCTATATCCAGATGCAAAAAGACTATCAATAAACACCTTGTGTTTAGGTTCCCAATTTTGTTGTGTGCCACCTGGAGCACATAATTTACCTTTTTCGTTTAGAATAATCTCGCTAATCTCTACAAACGAACCACCACTATATCTGTACAATATAGGTTTACTACCACGGATAGTTATTACCATTTCAATACGAGGTCCATAAACTACATATACAGATGCCACCAATCCGTTCCCATCAAGCGTATTTTCATATATGCCAAAAATAGAACCCACTGAGAGATTGACATCAACCAAGCTAGAACCATCAAGCGGGTCATAACATACAGTATATTGACCATCATTATGAAAGTTCATTGCATCTTCTTTTTCTTCGCTCACTATTGATTTTACGCTTCTTAATTTAGATAGTTCTTTTTCTATTATCAAATCACTTTGTACATCTAATTTTAGTTGTTCTTCGCCTGATGAGTTTTCGCTTTCGCTATATCCCAAATCAGCATTTTTAATAGTGTTATCTATCTCTATTGCAATACTCTTTATACTCTCTATTATCTCATTCATTTTATACCTCTTTTGCGTTATTTATTATCCACTCTGTAATCACAGATATATCATTGAGCGGTAGGATTGTCGTATCATATTCACTCACATCTACGCTTCCATCAGTGGCTATTGCACCACAACAATCTATATAGTTATCATCAATCTCATCTCTAGCTACACATATTCTAGGCAATGGCAAAGTTTTAAGTCCTTCTACAAGTAAAAAATCAAAATCTCCAAACATCTCTATTAGCTCATCAATAGTGCTTGTTTTTTGTGAAAAATATGTAGTGCGAGTAGGGGACACGACAGCTACTTCTGCACCTGTGGAGCTAAATTTATGGCTATCTTTGCCTACTGTGTCAAATACTGCTTTGTCTTTTGGGTCATGTTTTACTATTGCTACTTTGTAGTTTTCTAACAATTTAGTAGCCACTTTTTCTATCAAAGTTGTTTTGCCACTATTTGATAATCCTGTGAATGCAATCGCTTTTCTCAATTAAGACCTTTATATCTTTTATTATGACGATGATTATACTCAAATATTCATTGAAACTATGTTAATATACGGTATGAAATTACTCCCACTGGCTTTACTAGCATTACTAATATCAGGTTGTACTACCAAAGAGAACAGAGTATTATTGGACGATTTTGCAAATCAAAGCCAAGAACTAAGTCAAACCCAACAAACACAAAAAATGACAGTTTTAAACAAAGATGGTGAAGTAGATGGCTTTGTAACCGCTATATATCTATATGACAAAAGTGGTAAAGTCACTACCAATAGAGGCGAAAATGAGAGATTTATAGTTGGCATTTATAATGACGACAGAATTGATAATATACCAGTACCAACCATAACTCTCTTTGGGGTAAAACCAATATCCATTCGCAAAGTAGGGCTAAATGAAGAGATATTGAATAATATTCCACTCAAAAATAGATGGAGTAGATATTACGAAGTTACATTCCCACCATATATAATTAGTACTGAAATAGAGTTACAAGTAAAAGCTTACGGGCTAGGTACTGTTATATTGAAATTCTCAAAAGCACTAAATTTTTCCAAAGAGAATAACTTTTAGTTTTCAAATTTAATAATCGATTTTTTATTGGCACTAGCATTATTGTTATCCCCATAGTATTTGGAGATATTAGTACCAAAGGCATCTTTATATTCTGTACCATTATTGGCATAATTAATAGCACTTGTGATACCACCAAAATGTGATGCCATCAATAGCGATTTGGCAAGTGAGCGATTTGACATATCAAAGCCCTTGTTTGATAATATTGTGAAATTTTTGGTTAATACTCTATCCATAGCATCTTCTTGTATCTGTGGGCTATTCAGAAACCCTTCTTTGCCACCATTTATATTCCAGTTTGATGGATTATTCACAAAACTATTGAGAGTTAGCCCATTTCTCCACATCACTTTCGCTTTTCTAGTAGCAGTAGGCATAGTGTATGTAAGGGATTTATATTTTTCCTTATTGATGATACCTAAATCGACCAAACTCATTGCACCAAACTGATATTTACCCATAAAACCATTACGATTTACAATATTATATCTATCGCTTGATTCCATTTTGGCAATTGCTCGTTTGACTTCACTAAATAACTCTTGATTTGCATTTGCAATATTTAAAAACATAAATGCTATGAGTATTAATTTCATTGTTCTACTCTTTGTATCGCATTTGATATGTTTACGCTATATGTGCTATTTCTATCAAGCATTACTATTTTACTTAGCGTTATAGTTTTATTCGTATCATATCCACATTCGACCCCACAATCAAGTGAACCAGATACTTTGTATCTTCCATTTGGAATCTTACGAAATTCAAATTTACCATTGCTATCGCTAATAGCAGATTCTAAAAAGTTCCCGAAAACTTTTCCTTGTGGATCTATAATATTTTTGATATATATATTTGAATATGCACCATTAATCCGTTTTCCATTTGATGCAATTAGCGATATTGTTCCTACTATATTTGCTTTGCCAATGACAGTCTGTGAGATATTATTTATAGAAGGAAGGTTAAAATCAGAGAGATCAACTGATTGTGTAATATTGCTTTCTTTGGGTGGCCAATTCTCATCAGGTAAATCAATATGAGTTTGAAATAATGGCTTAAGAGGAGTAGTAGGCTCTGGATTGTTTGCTTCACCACACCCTATAAGCAAAAGAATAGTCAGAAGTAATGTTAGTTTTATAATATTTATCATAATGGAATTTTACAATATTTTAACTATGATTATATTTAGCT
>DHVW01000016.1 GCA_002412865.1 Sulfurovum sp. UBA5198 | reverse complement strand
TAGAACTAGAGATTAGTGATGTGAATATAGCTCAGGCGACTATTATGTCATCATTTATTCGTAAACTCTCTTTTGATCCAATGGAGCTTTAATGTATGCTAATGTACTAGAACAACAGATAAAAAAGGAGTTACCAAAAGCACTTTTTTTGTATGGTAGCAGTCCATATATGTTGGATTTTTACATAGAGTATTATATTGAAAAACTTGATGCTAAAAGTGATGCTCTAAAGCTCTATTTTGATGAGTGGGATTTTAGTGTGGCTAAAGCTTATTTATCACAAAGTTCACTTTTTGGTGGCACTAATCTATTAATCATCAAACATAATAAATCGGTGCCTAAAAAAGAACTGGAAGAGCTTATAAAATATACACAAACTAGCGATAATTCATATATTTTATACTGTGGATATTATGAGGATTTTAAAGATGCGAAATCCATTGAGCCACTATTTAATGACAAAAATGGCTCTATAAAAGTTCGTTTCTTTGAGCCTAGCCTTAATGAAGCTATAAAAATATTGACTCAAAAAGCCCAAAGTTTAGGAACACAAATAGAACAACACGCCATCTCTCATCTGCTAATACTTCTCAATAACAATGTAGCTCTATGCGTTAGTGAATTAGAGAAATTATCTATACTAGATAGAGTGGTTAGTGAAAAAGATATAGATTATCTAGTGCATTCAAATGCTCCGTTGTCTGTGGACAGTATGATAATTGATCTCTTTAACAAAAAACCTTTTATGGATAGACTGTTCACCTTGCTAGAACTTGGTAACGAGATTGGTGACATCATGAGAGTATTAGAGAAGTTTGTAAATGAGCTGCTGATGTTTCAAGCCTATATAAAATTAAACGGCTCTGTAAACGCACTAGAAATTCTGGGCTACTCTCCTCCGCCACAAATATTGAATGCAAAATCAAGTATGGCAAATGCAATCAAGTCTTCTACACTTTTAAAGATTTTTGAGATCATTTTAGAGTTAGGAATGGAGATAAGAACAACATCAAATCCACAAAAAGAGACTCTTCTATTTGCTACCATGATAAAGATACAATCACTTCTTTAAGCATATATATGATATAATAATTGTTCCAAAATTCTTGCTCTAATCTCCTTGGAGTCGTATACGACTAGGGGATTTTGGCTATAAAACCAAAGGAAAGAAATGACTTCTTATGAAACACTTTTTGTTGTAAAAGCGACATTAACTGAACAAGAGATTGCTGCACAAATTACAAAAATTAAAGATGTGCTAGCTAAAGAGGGTGGTGAACTAATCGCTACTAATGATATGGGTATGATGAAATTAGCTTACCCTGTTGAAAAGCAACTTAGAGGCTACTATACAGTACTTTATTACAAAGTAAATGGTGCATCTATCGCTGAAATTGAAAGAAATTTGAAAATTAATGAAGATATTATCAAGTTCCTTACAATCAAATATGCTACTAAAAAAGAGCTTACTCAATTTGATAAACAAATTGCGTCAATAGGCAAAGGTGCTAAAAAAACTCCAATCGTTGCAGAAGCACCAGTTGCAGAAGCTCCAGTTGCGGAAGTTGCAGTTGCGGAAGTTGCTCCAGCTGTTGAGGCAACTGAAGCCTAAACCAAAATAAAGGAATTGTAATGTTTAACAAAGTTATTTTAGCTGGGAATCTAGCAAGAGACATCGAAATCAGATATTTACAAAGTGGTACAGCAGTAGCCTCAACGGCAATCGCAGTTAATCGCAAGTATAAAGGTAGCGATGGTGTTCAAAAGGACGAGACTATGTTTATAGACATTACATTTTGGGGGCGTACAGCAGAGATAGCAAATCAGTATCTCCGTAAAGGCTCTCAAGTCCTAGTTGAGGGTAGACTCGAATTGCAACAGTGGACGGCAAATGATGGAAGCAAAAGAAGCAAACACCAAGTAGCAGTTGAAACACTTCAAATGCTAGGTGGCAAAGATAGTGCCAATAATGCTCCAGCACAGTCAAGTGGGTACGATAACAACCCATCAACCAACTCTTCGCCCCAAGCTCCAACAGCACAGCAAACGCAATCGCCAAGCAGTGTTCCAGAGATTGATATAGATGATGAAGAGATACCATTTTAGAAGGATAACCGATGATGAGAGAAAGAAAGTTCAAAAAAAGACATTGTAAATATTGTGAATTAAAAGTTGATGCTATCGATTACAAAGATACAAACATACTTAAATATTCACTAAGCGAAAGATATAAAATCATGCCAAGAAGACTTACAGGTAACTGTAAAAAACATCAAGAGCTTGTAAATGTAGCTATCAAAAGAGCTAGACATACTGCACTTATCCCATATGTTGTAGATACTAAAAATGTAGTTGAGATTCCATTCGAAACTATCACTAGCTACAGATAATCTCCAAAGCTTTTGCCTCTTTGGCAAAGCATTTTAAAATCAAACTTTACTTTTATTTACTTACTTATTATCTATAACAGTTTTAATCTTATCGTATAGAGCTAATATTTCACTTTTTTTACTATAAAAACTATTCTGGTTTGCAATTAAGTGAGCTGAACTATCCATAATCTCTTCTGCCACTTTTAGACCATTTTCACGCATTGTAGCACCAGTATCTACAATATCCACAATAGCATCCACTAGTCCGACAAGAGGAGCAAGCTCTATAGAGCCATATAGTTTTATAATCTGCACACCTACTGCTTTTTGTGCAAAGTAGTTTTTTGTAATATTTACCATTTTTGTGGCTACTTTTATATCTGGTCTATTCCAATCTAGCTCATCTTCATTTTTAATACCAATAGCCACTTTGCATTTACCAAGATGCATATCAAGAAGATCAATCACACCAATCTCTTGCTCTGTAATCACATCAAGACCAACCACTCCCAAATCAGCAGCACCATGAGCAACATATGTCGGTACATCTTGATTTCGTACATTTAGAAATCTAAATCCATGAGCCTCTAATACAAGCTTTCTGCTATCAAAAGCAAACTCTTCACCAAAAATACTAGAAAATATCTCCAGTGTCTCTTCTGCGATACGACCTTTTGGTAGTGCTATTGTTATCATATATTACCCTTTAATGCTTTTTGCAATCCTCTAAATACCAGTAATTCATCAAAATTGCTTTGTGGAAAAAAGCCAGATAGCCACTCTCCGTCTCCACCTGTAAAATATAGAGGCAAATCACTAGAATAGTTATCTATGGCTGATTTTATTGATGAAATTATACCATAGCTTACACTATCTTTGGTTGTGAGTGGCAAAAAATCAAGCGAACATTCACGATTAAATTCTATATCTAAAGCAGTAGATATAGACTTATAAGCTCTCATTTGAGCATTTATACCAAGAAGTATAAACCCACCTTGATATATCCCATTCCTAACTATATCAACTGTAATTGCACTACCAGCATCCACAAATATGCCATTATCATGGCTCAAACAGAGTGCTTTTCTATCAGTGCCCATTGTTTCGTATGAGTTTTCTAGAGCCAAAGAAGATGATAGGTCTTGCCATAATTTGTTACTCTTTATTTGTTTAGATACACTACTATTTACGCATATATACGAGAGTTTTTTACCTGCATAGCTTTTTATAAATGCTTCAAAGCTTAAATGAGTTACCCCTGCCCCATCAAATAGATGAACTCTACTATTTCCTATATCTGCTAGTAGCATTAAAATCCTTGTCTATTTTATTGCGATTAGTTTACCATAGATATGCTTGAAAAAATATCAGCATTAAAATCTGTAATCATCATTCTAGTTTATAGTCTAAAGCTAGGGTGATATCTAGCGGAAACACAGTTGTTATATTTTGTGGTACATTGACTGGAAATGTTTTAGCAATAGCATCTTTTGCAGCCTCTCTTAGCACGGAATGAGGTCCATTACAGATGATATCACTAACGCTACCATCATGATGAACACAAAATTTTACAGCAATACTGCCCTCCTGCTCTCTTCTTCTTGCTGCCATAGGATAATATTTATTTCCTCTTATTTTATCTTTTAGTTCTGCTATAAATTTATCTTTTATTGCAGCTGTATTTGGTTGTGGTTTCTGCGGTGCTTGTTCCTGTTTTATATTTGGTTCAGCTTTCAAGGCAGTAGTCTCTTTTGTCTGTATAGACTTTACTGGAGATATAGATGGAGCTTTTTTCTCTACTTCTTCTGTTAGTTTATCTATCGGTTTTTCTATTGACTCTTTTGGTGGCTGTTTTAGTGGCTCATGAATCGGTTCTATTTTTTCTATCTTTTTTTGCTCTTGTTGTGACTCTATAATCATCATTTTAACCACAACTTCATTGGCTAATTTTTGCTTCTGAATATCTCTTAGCATATATAGTGCAGAGAATACAAAAATAGTATAAATCAAAAATGTTACAACAAAAGAGTGGGTATATCTGTTCATTTTTTTGTGACTATGCCCAAATTTTCATAGCCATTTGTTTTTAGTATATCAACAACAAAGATAAAGTTATCGAACTTTGCATTTTTATCGCATGATACATTCACTGGCGTATCTTTTGAATATGTTAAAAGTTTGACTTGTAAATTATCTTGTTTTATTTCTATGTCATCAAAATATATTTTGCCATCTTGTTTGATTGCGATTTTTATCTCTTTCTTTTCATTTGGCTTGCTTTGAGATGTAGCACTTGGTAAGTCAACCTTGATAAGCCCTGTTTGGATAAATGATGCGGTTGTAAGCACGATTACTAACAGCACAAGCATGATATCGATAAACGGAACTACATTAATAGAGTCAAACTTTTTGATTTGCATTGTTTTCCTTTTGCAAAATCAGCCATTTAGTCATAATGACTTCAGCTTTTCTAGTTACATGATTATAAAAAAATATTGCAGGGATTGCAACCACTAGTCCCATCGCAGTAGCCTTGAGTGCTAGAGCTAGTGATGTCATAATAGTTTTCACATCCATATTACCACTCTGTCCTAATGTATAAAATGTAACTATGATACCAAGTACCGTTCCAAGCAGTCCAATATATGGTGCATTTGCCCCAAAACTTGAAATGATAGAAATATTATTTGTTATATCAAGCTCTAAAGCTTCTTGTGTAGAATAACTTGAAATATTAAGTTTTTTATAAAATAGAAGTCTTTCGACCCAAAAAAATAGTACTAAAAAGCTCATAACTCCAAGCACTCCAATAACACCATAGTCGACTATATCGCTCAATTGTTCCATATTCATTACTATATTCCTTTTGTTTATAAATGTTATCACAATTAGAATAATAATATAAATTTGTTAATTGAATGTTAAACTTAACACTCAATTAACAATTATTATATATACTTTCAAAATTAATATTTATTTAAGGGAAGAAAAAATGAAAACTATTGCATTATCATCAATTGCTATACTAGCCATAACTATAAGTTATGGCTTTGCAGAAAATGTAAACCTAGGAGACATGAGTGTAACGGCAACCAAAATAGAGCAAGCCATCACTGATTCACCTGCGGCTGTTACTGTTATATCGAAAAAGAAAATTGAACAAAGAAATGTTTCTAGAGCAACAGATGCCTTGGCACTTGTTCCAAGCCTAAGCTTAAGTAGTGCCCAAGATGGGCAGATGAGTCAAGGAACAGGTTCTGGTAATTTTACACTTAGAGGTATGAATTCATCACGGACAGCAGTTCTTATTGATGGTATGCCAATGACTGATGGCTTTTCTAGCAAAGTTGACTTTAGAACAATAATGACCGATGATATTCAACAAGTTGAAGTTGTTCCTGGTGCATTTTCATCACTGTATGGTAGCAATGCAATCGGTGGGGTTATCAATTTTATAACCAAAGAGCCAGGAGAACCAGAGACTACTATCAGGTACAAGCAAGGGTTTGGCGATGCTAGTGGAAAAGATATATATCTTCGTCATAGTAGTAAAAGTAAAAATGGATTAGGTATAGTAATAGGGTATGGCCACCAAGATAGAGATGGGTATGTAAATGAATTTGTTACCAAAATACCATCAGCAACACTTGTGGGTACAACTCCAGCCACAGGTGGGATCCTAACCACAACAAGTGCTGGTATACCAACATATATTGTTGGAGATAAAGGGCTAACATCTTGGAAGCAAGATAATGCGAATCTGAAGCTTAGCTATGATATTTCAGATAATTCAAAAATATATGGTGGAGTCGCATATAATACCTATACAACAAAACAAAATGGCTACAATAGCTATCTAGTTGATGCGGCTGGTGATCCAATTATTAGCAATGCTAGTTTGAGTATTGATGGTAGCAATAAAATTAGTCTACTAGAAACTGACTTTGCTGCATCAAATCCACAAAAACAAGGTGACTTGAGATTAAATATTGGATATGAAGGTCTTATAGCTGATGACTATAAAGTCAAATTTGAAGTTGGCAAAAAAGACACGCACAACTGGTATAATCTTCGTACAACTGGTACATTTTATGATGGTCTTGGTGTCAATGACTCATCACCTAGTACTGCAATAGATGGTCTAGCACAAATAAGTTTTCCTATTGGTAGTAAAAACTATGTAGTTGCTGGTCTAAATCAGAGGAATACTGAATTAAATAGAGAGGTTTATAATTTATCTAACTGGAGGGATGAAGATACAAAAACAACACTCAGTGAAGGTGTAGATGGTTCATCAAATATGTCTTCTATGTTTATACAAGATGAGATAACTATACTTGATAATTTAAAAGCATATCTTGGTGGTAGATATGACTACTGGTCAACAAAAGGTAGTAATTACAAGATTGGAACTGGTGCTTACAATAATACATTTGATGAGAGAACCGATAGTGCTTTTAGTCCAAAAGCTTCTATTGTTTATCTGCCTAACAAGGATATAACGCTTAGAGCTTCTGCTGGTAAATCTTTTAGGGCACCTGATAATTATGAGTTGTATGGTACGCTTTATTGTTGTAGCAAATACTATCTTAGTAATCCTGACCTAGAGCCAGAATTAGCTACTACATATGAATTTGGGGCTGAATGGAGACCAACTCAAAATATTAGAACTGGCTTTTCCATATATCAAACAAACTTAAAAAATATGATATATTCAAAAACATTATCTGCTACAGAAGTAATAAAAATGAATGCTGGAGAAGCGAGCGTAAAAGGATTGGAAATTTTTGGTGGAATTGCAATCAATTCATGGTTAAACCTAGATGCATCATATAGCTTAACAAACTCTAAAATCACGGAAAACATTGCTGATCCTAGTATGGTAGGCAACCAAATAGCACAGACTCCTAAAAATATGTGGACTTTGGCATTGTCAGGCAAACAAGGTAATCTTTCTGGGCTAATTGAAGCAAAATATACCGATAAAGTTTATGGAACAGAGAGTAATGTTGAAACCGTAGAGGGAGTGTATGGTAGTTATGACTCTTATACCGTGGTAAATGCGAAAACTAGCTATGATTTTACAAAAAACATCAAAGGCAGTTTGGCTATTAATAATCTGTTAAATACAGAAGCATATAAATACTATTTATTGCCGAGCAGAAATGTGACAGCAGAACTTGTTTTAAAGTTCTAGTCTATGAAAAATATATTACTAGTTATTCTCCTTTTGGCATATTGTAGTATTCAAGTTAATGCTTCTGTATGGCTTGATGAAGTTAAGGCGAAATCGTGCTGCACTACAGCTACTAAAAAATCAAATATTAAAGAGTTTAGTATTAAAAAAGGTGATCTACAAAACGATGATAGTGTTGATGATTTGAGTAATGTAACATTGTACATAAGGGACATGAATAATCAAATCACTGAACAAAATCTAACTAGTGGTAAAATCTCATTTACCCCGCAGTACAAAGGTAGCTACTATCTATTTTTTGAGAAAAAATCCATCAAAGATGGCGTACTATATATTGAGACCTCTTCACTAAGATCATACAATAAAGAAGGAAATATTAGCAAGTCAATATCTAAAGAGGTAAGAGGAAAAACTATTGATTCAAAGCAGATAAAAGAACCATTTCCACAATTACCATTTGAGATTATTATGGATAGACCTATTAGAAAGCATCATATTAATTGCTGTTTATATTCTGGTGATATTGCTCCATTTAGAGTTTACTACAAAGGGAAGCTTCAAAAGAATATACCACTCAAAGTAACTACACAAACCGGCTGGAGTAATATAATTAAACCATCGAACGATGGGGTTGCATCATTTGAAATACCAAAAACTACATATGAAGATGGCAAAAAAGATAAACGAAGTTCTGAAAAAATGATTATGGAGGCGACCTATCAAGTGGATGAATCTGGTCAATTTGGTGAACAGCACTATAATAAAATTATTTATTCAAGCAGCATGGTACTTACATTTGGCAACTCACCGCTTGAATATGAATCAAAAGTTTTAGGATTTGCAACAACTTTAGGAGTTGCACTTATTATATCTTTGGGGTTATATTATAATCGAAGAAGAAAACAAAAAACAACAAAAGAGATTTGGTTTGATGAAAAATAAAACTATTATCATATCTTTGTTAATTTGCAATATGCTCTATTCAAACGAGACAGAACAAACAAACGGCTCTTTGATTATCCAGTCTACAGAGATAAGAACAATGAATGTTCAAATGCTCTCAGATTTACTAAATAAATTGCCTGGCATAAAAGCAAGTGATAGCTTCATAAGCATACAAGGATCTACAACAAATGAGGTTTTAGTACTTCTTGATGGAAGGCCGCTTACTGACTCACTGACTGGAACTGCAAATCTAGGTGGGATTTCAACTGAGAATTTGGACAAAATAGAGATAATCAAAGGTGCTGGTGCGGCTCAATATGGAGACAATACAAGTGGTGGAGTTGTCATAATAACTTCAAAAAAAACAGACAAAACATTTGTAAATAAAATTGATATTGCCAAAGGTACATTGAATACCCAAAAGTATAGATTAAATGTCGGAAAATCATTTGATAGTATTGGTGTATCTCTTGGTGTAAATCATGAAAATAGTGATGGGCATAGACTAAATGGAGATAGTAAAGTCAATTCAATAAAAGCAGACATTAATACGATTCTCTCAAAAGATATAGATACAAGTTTGACTCTAAATTATAATACAGACAAGGGTGGTACAACAGGTCAAATTACAAAACCCACTCCAAATGCAAGGTATGAAAAAGAGTCTTCTGGTACTTCAATCCAGCTAAAGAACAGAAGCTTTGAGGGTCGTGGATATTGGAATGCAAATGATGATTTTAACAAAGATCCTGATTACAATATAGATTCATTTTTAAAAACAAAAACATTAGGTACTGATATAAAATACAATAGTGATTTATCATTAATTGGCAAATCGACTATCGGGATAAACCTTGAAAGCAGGAGTGCTGAAGCTACGAGTAGTGGTAGCCATAATGAGAATTTGTATGGCATATATGGTATCAAAAATTTAAATTTTGGCAAATATGGTGTTAACCTTGGTCTTAGATATAACTCACATACTGAGTTTGGCAATTCAATTAATCCTGAGATTGGACTATCCTATAAAAATGATGATATAAAATCTGACTTAAAGATAAGTCAATCCTCAAAAACACCAACTTTTAAGCAAAGATATTACGAAAGTAGCACTTTGCATGGAAATCCTAATTTAGAAATGGAATCAGCTACAAATTTTCAACTGAGCAACTCAAAAAAAATAACAGACAACCTAAATGTAAATTTAAATATTTTTTATAGCAAAATAGAAAATGGAATTAGTGGCTCCTACGACATCAATGGCATATATACATACGAGAATGTTGCATCAAGCACAAGAAAAGGTTATGAAGCTGGTTTCGACTGGAAAATTAACAACATGCTTAACATTGATACCTCGTATCTCTATTTGGTGTTTAAAAACGATGATACTGGGCTATATCTACCCGCTAAACCAAAGCATAAAATACAATCAGATATTTACATGATATATAAAGATTTCAAAGCCAATCTTGGCGGATACTATCTTAGTAGCAGTTTTAATGATAGCAAAAATATTCAAATATTAAAAGGCTATTTTACGACAAATTCAAAAGTTGAATACAACTATAAGAAAATTAAATTTTATGTTGAAGTTGAAAATCTACTAGACAAAGATTATGATGTGCACATAGGCTATCCTGCTGCTGGACGAACATATTTATTTGGTCTAAATTATTTATTTTAGGAGAAATTATGTTAAATATTAAAAAGAAAATCAATAATATGAATCTTATACGATTCCGTTTTTGGTTCCAAATAGTTGCATTTGCACTTATAGTCTATGGTGGCTATATTGGACTAGATTTGGGAGATAAGCTACCTACCTTTGCATGTGTATTTAATGGCGAAGGCACTGGTGGAAAATGTTATGTTGGTATGTTACAACATGATTTGAAACATCCATTTGAAACATTTATAGGATATGGTGGTTTTGCTTTTTTGATTTCACTAGCAATGTTTGCCGTATGGTTTTGGGTATTAAATAAAGCCTGGTGTGGTTTTGTTTGTCCACTTGGCACTATGCAAGATTGGCTTACTACATTAAGAGAAAAACTAAAAATAAGATTTTCGGAATACTCATGGGCATCTAGAGGTAAAATAAAAAGCATTAAATACATTCTGCTAATACTTCTCTTGATAATTCCAGTGATGATAAGTAACTCTGTTTTAGGGCTTCCGAAATTACCAAATGGTTTGTCTATGCCATTTTGTGACATATGTCCAGGCAGAATGCTTATTCCTGCTTTTACAGGTAATTTCAATCAATTCTATATCGATTTTACATCAAAAACAGATTTGGTTATGACGCTACTTGGCATGATGATTTTAGGTATATTTCTGGTTGGTGCATTTGTAAAAAAACGATTTTTTTGTTATTTTTGCCCTATGGCTGCATTACAATATATATTTTCAAAACCTGCTCTCTTGAAGCTCTATAAAGATGGTAGTAAATGTACGAAATGTGGTGATTGCTACAGGGCATGCGATATGGATATTTTAGAGATTGCAGATGATGTAACTAGCAAAAATCTAGTAACAGAAGATTGTACGCTTTGTCTTAAGTGCATAGCAGCTTGTCCAGAAGATGGATGTTTGGAAGCAAATTTTGCAGGAAAAACAATATTTGAATCAACTAAAGAAGGATTTATACTAAGAATGGCAATGAACAATCAAAAGGAATCACATGAGTAATACAAGCCATGAAATAGAGTCACCAAACGAGAAGCAAAATAGACATAAGGCGATGGAAGCGGTTAAGCTACTGAATACTTTAAGGGAAGATTTCAAATCGCCTATTTTGAGCATGGAATATTTCTATGATCTATTCGAGCGAGTTTATTGCAAACACGAATCACTACATGAAGGAAAGACCAAAATAGGGACAATGTGCATACAAATACCTTCAGAGATTATTTATGCACTTGATGGCGTTCCTATACGCCTTTGTAATGGATTTTATACGGACGATGAAATAGGCAGTGATTTTATGCCACAAAAAGCTTGCCCATTAGTAAAAGCAACTGTTGGACAATTTGCAAGTGGAAATTTCACAGACAAACCTGATATTGTTTTTTCTCCAACCACTTGTGATCAAAAAACAAAAGCTGGAGCAACCATTGAAAGTTTTGGATATAAAATCTATGATGTAGATTTTCCAAGAACAAAAGAGAGTGAAGCTAGTCGTGAATATTGGAGGAGAAGTGTAAAGCAATTTGCCGTAGAACTCTCTAAATTTCAAGGTAAAAAACTTACAAAAACGAATCTGGAACAGGCTATAAAAAAGATTGGTTACGCACAATCTCTTTATCATAAAATATCAGAATTTAGAAAACATGAATTTGTTCCTATATTAGGACTTGATGTATTTTTGATAACTAATGCTTTTTTCTTCGATAAAATTAACAATTGGATTGAAGCCACAGAAAAATTAGTGAACGAGCTTGAACAGCGAGTAAGAAATAAAATATCTGTATCAGGAAAAGTCAGTCCTAGAATAGTTTATACAGGCTCACCACCTATATTTCCCAACTATAAAATTCCACAAATAATAGAAGAATCTGATGCTATTATAGTTGCTGATGAGACTTGTAGTTCAAATAGAATGTTCAACGATATGGTTGCTGTTGATGAGTGGAATATATATGACATGATGGATTCTATTTCTGATAAATATCTCAAAGGATGCACATGTCCTATTTTTACAAAAAATGATGACCGAATTAGAAGAATCATCCAGCTCGTCAAAACATACAAGGCTGATGGCGTTGTATATCAAGCTTTTGCAGGTTGTACTGTATATGAGATGGAGCAAAGAAGCGTGCTTGAAGCAATGGAGAAAGCTGGAATTCCAATTCTTTATCTTGAAAGTGATTATAGTCCATCGCAAGGTGGGCAACTTAGCACAAGAGTTGAGGCTTTTATAGAGTCACTAAAAACAAGAAGAAGGAATAAAAAATGAAATATTTTGCAGGAATAGATATTGGCTCTACTGCTATTAAAATATCTATTGTGGATGGAAAGAAGAACTTATTAGGCTCAAGAATCAGTGCAAGTGGGAGTATGTTTTATAAATACGCTCAAGAGACACTAGATGCTCTAATTGGTGAATTAAATCTTAATAAAAATGATATATTATATATAGTAGCCACTGGATATGGAAGAAAATTATACAAAGAGGCAAATGAAAATATCAGTGAAATCACAGCTAATGCGATAGGAGCTAGAGCAGCGGCTAGTGAATTTGGCGAGATTAAAACCATAATAAATATTGGCGGTCAAGACAGTAAAGCAATTTCGCTTGACAGCGATGGCAATGTAGTTAATTTTGCAATGAACGATAGATGTGCGGCTGGTACTGGTAAATTTTTGGATGTTGTTGCACTAAAACTTGAAATTGATGTGGAGACTCTTGGTGAGTCTCATTTTAAATCAACTGGGACTCCACTTTCTGTTAGTAGTACTTGTGCTGTTTTTGCAGAATCAGAAATAATAGGATTGCTTGGCAACAATCATAGCATAGAAGATATCATATGTGGTGTACACTATTCTATCGCAAAACGCATCGTAAAGCTTGTCAAACGAGTTGGCGTCAAAGAAGGTATATATTTCGATGGAGGACCTGCTCTAAATATGGGACTAGTCCATGCCATAGAAAATGAAATAGGGCAAAGAATATTTGTACCAAGCAATCCACAGATTACCACATCATTCGGTGCAGCGATTATGGCAGTAGATTCATATAATTACGAAAATAGTTAATGCTTGTTTTTTTTGCTATTTTTTTTATGGGCTTACAGTTAGGAGCTACTGCATGTGCAGTTAGCTGTATGCCAATAATGACACCTATACTTCTTGGAAGTGCAAAAAATAAAAAAGACGGTATGGACATTTTAATACAATACTTTAGTGGAAAAATTCTAGCTTATGTTGTGATTTCATCTATTGCTTTTTTTGGTGCTAATATAGTCAAAAAATATCTAAAAGATGACTTATTATTGACAAAATTTGGTGCTGGAATTATAATAATTGTGGGCTTATATTTGTTATATAATGCTATATTTTATAATAGAACTTGTGGTTCCAAATGCACCACTTCATCTAAAATTGGTTTTTTCGGAATTGGTTTTTTCAGCTCTTTTAGTTTTTGCTTACCAATTGCTTCTCTTATTACCACTAGTGCATTAAGTAGCTCATTTTTAGTATCATTAATATATGGAGTTATTTTTGGTTTAGGTGTAACAGTTGTCCCATTTTTGGTTTTCTACTTTTTGATTTTCAAAATTACATCCACTATAACCATGGAACTTTCAAAATTTAAAAAAGAGATAGAAATATTTGCTTCACTATTACTCATACTGGCTGGTTTTTTAATCTATTTTGAAGTCATAAGACTATGAACAATTAATATACATTTCCTTGCACCTGCCAGACTTCCCACCCAAGCTCTTCAAATAAAGCTTTGGCTTTTGAGCAAAGTGGTGCGTTTATGATGATATATTTTATTTTAATCTTGCTATCATTAAGTGCTTCTAGCCTAGCGTGAAGTTCCTCAAACTCTAATACCTCTTTTTTTAGTACACGGCTACTTTTAGATATATGAAATACAGTACAATAAAAGCCTTTTAGATTGACTCCTAAATATATATTTACTTTTTTTCGTGAATTCAGAGTAGAGACTGGAATCTGCTTTAGACTCTTGAATATTATCTTTTTTGCACCGAAAAACTCTACTATTTCTCTCACTAAAAGCTCCTTAGAGGATGATATGAATTGATAGTATCGCTTAGATTTTGCTTTTGGATATGAGTATATATCTGTGTGGTTACAAGTGAACTATGCCCCAAAAGCTCTTGAACTACTCTCAAATCAGCACCACCCACAATGAGAGCAGAGGCAAAAGAATGACGCAATACATGTGGTGATACGCCTAGATATTTTTTGGTAATCTTAAATGCACTGATACGACTAAGAGCCTCGCCACGATAATTGAGCCAAATATTACTACTTCTCATATCATTTACTTTGAGCAGTTCCTCAATGGCTTCTATTGCCACAGAAGCGAGAGGCACCACCCTCTCCTTTTCGCCCTTTGCAAATCTGATTTTTAGCCACCCATCTACTATATCTTTTCGTTCACTACTCAAAGCCTCACTTATTCGACAACCACTCGCATACAGAAATAGTATCAGAGCGTAATCTCTCTTGCCTATGAGCGTAGTTGTGTCTATCATCTCAAGACCTCTCATTATCTCTTCATAGGATATATATTTCGGCAATAGTTTTGGTATTTTTGCCATAGGAATATCGGTTTTATTATAATCAAATTGATACTCATGACAAAAGTGAAAAAATGTATTTATTGAGGAAAGTTTTCTATTTAAGGTTCGTTTATTTGGAAATGAGGCTAGATACGAGAATATATCATCGCTATTTACGCTCGTGAGTGCTTTATCTATTTGCTCTTCAAATTGATTAAGATCACCTAGATATGATGATATTGATGAGCTACTAAGTGCTTTGACTATCAGTAGGTACTCTTCAAAAGCGACAAGCAAATCGCTTTTAGCTTGCATATATTGGTCTTTATTTTACTGGAATAGATAAGGTTTGATGCTTTAATAGCCCAGCTATTTGAGCAGCAGGAGAATCTTTTGGCATGGAGTCTAGTATCTTTTTAGCTGTTGCCATATCGTTTTTAGCAATAGCGTTTGATGCCTCCTCTAGTATGCTCATATCATTATATATTTTACTTTTGCTTGGTTTTCCGTCTATTGCTCCCACTGCATATCTACTCATATCTGCTACTAATTCATCGCTACTATTTGAAAGAGCTTTAAGTGCATTTATATCGTTTTTTTGTATCGCTGATTGATATGAAAACAAGTCATATAGAGCTATATTATTATCTTTTAATATAGCTAATTGTGCCTTATCCGTTGGATTTTTATATAGCTTCAACAAGGCTTCATTTGATTTCACTATTTTCATATCATTCCAATAATTATAAGCCACCTTGCCTATAAAAAACAGAGCTATCAACGCCACTAGTATCCATATGATTTTTTTATATTTATTATAAAATGACTCGAATTTAAAGAGTCCTTCTAGCATCTTTTCATCACTTGTTAGTTCAGTTTTTGCATACTCTATACCGTCTTTTATACTCATAAATCTATCCTTGATTATTATTTACAACATTATACACTCACTATATAAAAATTGTGGTTACAACTCCACGATGGTGATGCCAAGGTTGCCTTGCATGCGATAAAATTTGGATATTTTTGGGTGGCTCGTGAGGTACTCACTCACAAGTTTGGCTAATATCCCTGCTCCACCTCCGTGAATTACTTGTACTTCATTAAAATTGTGAACCAATGCATTTGAGATAAATCTATCAAGCTCATCAATAGCTTCATCTCCAAACATACCTATGAGTTTAATAGATATTGACGCTTCACCTTTTTCCACAGTTACTTTTGGTTTTGGTTGTTTTGCTTTTTTAACCTGCTGATTAACTGCTAATTTTTTGAGTTGTGAGAGTGGTACTCTCATCTTCATACCGTCCACTATGATAGTTGCTTCATCTCCTGCGATACCCAATAGTTCACCTCTATGTGAACGATATTTGATACTATCTCCAATCTCTAAAACGACAGATTTTTCCTCTTTTGCTGGCATGGTTTTTATTTTTGTTTTATGTGCTGTATTTAGTAGTCTTCTACCTTCTCTGGATTCTGTGGCACTTACCGCTTCTCTGGCTTGATTTGTTGCCGTGCTATATCCATGTTCTAGCTGACCAAGCTTTTGTTCATATTTGGTATGCAACTCTTCTTCGAGTCTCTCTAAATGTGAGAGTTTTTTCTCTATTTTTACTTTTGCATTATCTAACGCTTCACTCTTTGCTCTCATCTCAAGCTCCAAAGCAGTCGATCGTTCTATAAGCTCCCCTAGCCTCTCATGGTCTTCGCCATGCACCACTTTCGCTTTTTCTACGATAGCTACTGGCACGCCATATCTCTGAGCCGTTTCAAAAGCATAGCTTTTACCTATACTACCTTGTAAAAATTTATATGTAGGCAATCTCCTATGCTCATCATACAGAGCAGCCATCAATTCGACCTCCTCGTGAGAAGCCATTAGTGCGGCTAGCCTTTTGTGATGAGTTGTGACTATAAATGTAATATTTCGCTTACTTAAAGTATCAAGCATCACACGAAATAGACTTGCAGCCTCGTCACTATCAGTTCCTAATTCTATCTCATCAACTCCGACTATGGCATTTTTTTGCTCAAATAATTTGGCAAATTCCACCATTCGTCCTGCAAATGTAGATATATCATTACTAACGCTTTGTGGGTCATCTATGATAGCTTCAATTCTACCGAAATGCCCTATGCTAGTAGTCTCTTTGTTGCATCTAAATGGCAAGAGATATTTACTCATATAGACGCTACTTAGGATTGATTTTAATAGCATGGTCTTACCACCAGCATTTACACCAGTGACTAGCATGATTTTTTTGACTATTGAAACTGAAACTGGAATTGGGTTGGCTATGGCTGGGTGAGCGAAATCACTTAATATTACTTTACTGCTTTTGTTTGGCAGGATAAACTCATAATCATTCGCTCTAGCAAAAACAACCCTTGCGTAGTAGTGGTCAAACCTATCGTATTGATTATTTAGAAAATTTAAAAATTTCTCCCATTTGCTCAGAATAGCAGAAAAGGTCACGCAATAACGATATATAATAAGCTCTTTTTCGTTTCTCAGGGCTGATTGTTTGGCTTTGAGATTTGATACACTATCAGGCAAGATATAAAAATGTCCGCTTGGCGTCCGTCCGACTACTGTTGCCTTAATTACCTGCATAAATCCACCACGAACCAATAGCGTCTCTTCATCATGTATGAAATGGACTTGAGTATCTACTAGAAAATCAGCCAAATTAGATGAACGCATTGCTTTTTGCAAAGCTTCTTTTATCTCTCGTTTATTTTGAGCTAGGCTATGCTCGATACTTCTTAGAGCTTCATCTGTCTGGCTATTTATTTCGCCTTTGTTCGTAAATGAGTTGCTTATCTCACTCACTTCACTTGGTATCTCAATAGTCTCAATCCAGCTAGATATTACAAGTGGCAAAGAAGATGATTTAAGATACAAGAAATAATCTACCATTTTAACAAAAGAGTATATATCATCAATTGACATAAGGGCTTGTTTTTGCAATCTTGCAAGTTGATTTTTTAGTGGTGGCAACTCAGGAAGTGGTTTTAGTTCGGTTGCTTGAAGTGCTTCAATATAGCGATAGTGTTGATTAACATCGCCTTGCATTGCTACGGTTTTAGCTCTTGCGAGGTAACTTGAAAATCTCTCTATATATCCATCTAGATCAAGCTTTTGAATCAAAGATGTTTTATATTCACTCATAAAAGCTTAATGACTCTCGCCACGGATTTGATAAGTTATGTCTCCAGCTCCAAATCCAGCTATTATTCCATCATTATACTCATGGATTATATGTCCATCTTTGATGATTTTTACAGTGTTATCCTCTCTAGTAATACTATCAGCCATAATAGGGTCATAGTGAGCCAATGCACCTTTGAGGTCAATATCTACAGGTAATTCTCCAGCAGCCCAAATAGGTAGCACAATCAATCTATCCACACCCTCAAAACACTCTACAAATGCTGTTAAATTATCCATTGTTCGGCTATATTTATGCGGTTGCCAGATAACTGTTAGTGTTTTTATACCTTTTAGCTCTTGATATGTCTTAAGTGCTTTTATGGTTACTTTTATCTCTGTTGGGTGATGACCGTAATCATCTATGACGACACATTTTTCACTATTTTGGATAATATCAAATCTCTTTTTGATACCTTTATAGGCTCTTAGTCTAGCCTTTAACTCTTCTACATTTTCACCCAAAGCGATACTTCCAAGAATAGCTAAAGCAGCGTCAAGTGCTATATGTTCGCCAAATCCAAATACCTCAAAAGAACCGTAATCAAGCAAATCAAATTTTGTATATGGCTTACCATCTACTAAAACATACTCAATATTTGATATATCTCTTGATGGATAGAGTTTGATACTATCCATATCAAGACTACTCAAAAACTCATCTTCGGCGTTTATAACTCTTATTTTAGCTAAACTCAGGAAATTTCTATAAGCGTTATAGAATCTTTCCTCGTCATATTCATAGTACTCCATATGCTCAGGCTCTACATTGGTGACAATAGCCAAATATGGATTTGAATTAAGAAAACTCTCATCACTCTCATCAGCTTCAAATACAACTTTATTATTATCATAATGTCTTACATTTGATCCAAACTCTTTACTTATCGCTCCAATTAGTGCATTTGAATGAGGCAATAGTGAAGACAACATGGCTGATGTTGTACTCTTACCATGGGCTCCACCCACGGCATAAACTTCTTTATCATTTAGTATAAATTTTAAAGCTTCTTTGCGTGAGAGTAGTTCAATTCCAAGTTCATTTGCTTTTTGATACTCTGGATTATTCTTGCGAACAGCTGCTGAATATATTACTCGCTCAACTCCAATAACTGCGTCTTCATGATGAGGAATAGTTACTTTTGCATGGAAATTAGTAGCCAAATCATTTGTAATCTCACTTTGTTTCACATCTGAACCTGAAATAGTATGTCCATCTTCACTCAAAAATTTTGCTAATGCAGAGAGTCCAATGCCCCCTATTCCTATGAAATGTATCTTCATCTACTCTCCTTTTTTTATTTTGTTCATTAATGCTTTAACTCTCTTGAGTGCATCTTTTGTTTTTCTCTCATCGTATACAAGTGCTAGTCTCACAAAGCCACTACCTTCACCGTTTCTCCCCAAAAATGAACCAGCTAATACTTTGAGATTATACTCGCTATACAATCTTTTGGTAAATTCTAAATCATCATCAACCTCAAGCCATATATAAAATGTAGCTTTTGCCATTTCTATGCCCAAAATCTCTTTTGCTAATATGAAATTTGCCTTGTAAGCCTCTCTGGCAACTTCAACATGCAAATCATCCTGCCATGCAACAGTTGCTGCACATTGTAGCGGTAATGGAGATGCACACCCCACATAAGTTCTATACTTCATGTATTCACTCAATATTCTAGCGTCTCCAGCTATAAATCCACTTCGCAGTCCAGGAGCCGAAGAGCGTTTTGAAATAGAATTTAAAACCAGAATATTTTTAAACTCACTATTTCCAACTTCGATACTTGCATTCAAAAGTGATGGTATCTTATCGCCAATATATAAATCAATATAACACTCATCATTAAGAAGTACAAAATCATATTTTAGAGCTAACCTAACCCACTCTTTTAGACTCTCCAAGCTCATTACGCTAGCACATGGATTACTAGGAGAATTTAATATCACAAGGTCACACTGTGCCAATTCATCTTCGTTTATTATGGGCAAAAAATCATTCTCTTTAAGAAGAGGCATATGTATTATTTTGGCTCTACTAGCGACAGCAGCTCCTTCATATATCTGGTAAAATGGATTTGGAAATGCCATTACAGGACTAGGCTTATCGTGAAGCAAAAATTGGGGGAAATTAAATAACACTTCCCTAGTGCCAAAGGTTGGTATTATTTGAGATGAGCTTAAATTAAGTCCAAATCTTTGTAAATTGTAGTTTATGAGTGCATCTTTTAGACTATCTTCACCTGCTGTTTTTGGATATTTGTTTAACAATGAAACACTATTTTTTAGCTCATCTTGTATAAATTGTGGTGTATCAAACTGTGGCTCACCAATAGTTAGACTAAGTGGTGAATATTCACTATTTGGCTCTATACAATCAAGTAGATTACTAAGTTTTTCAAAGGGGTATAATTCAAATTGCATCTATGATATTTGCTCCATTTTTATTTTAATTATATCCAAAGTGCTGTTAAGAAATATAGTTATTTTGGCTGAACCAAAAATGCATCAGGGGCTATATCTTCTCGAATTTTCTGCAAACTATTAATTGCATCTTTTTTTGAGTCAAATGGTCCAACCAAAACTTTATGTCCAAGTTCACTGTTAATTGTTTTGTATCCAAATCCGTGTGATTTTATTTTTCTTTCCAACTCTCTATTAATTGATTTATCAAAAATGCCCACTTGAATAAATAAGTTTTCAGTTCTATTGCTATATTCTGATGTTTGCTTAAAAATTTCAGGTTGCTCTTTTGACTCATAGTTCTCTAGTTTTCTTAACTGCTGAGTCTCTTCCACTCGAACTTCTATCTCTTCTTTTCGCTTTGTATCTTCAGTGGCAAATTGAGATGCATTGCCATTTGCTAACCATATTATTATTTGATTTTCAAGGGTTGCACCCCTTGATGCTGATAACCTATGATTTACAATTATAGCTACAGTATACATAGTTCCATCATTCGCTTTTACATATCCCACTATATTTTTTACGCCATTCACCGTTCCTGTTTTCATCCAAACGCGACGACTTAGGGATTGAGGGAATCTTCTTTTGATTGTTCCATCAACTCCTGCAATAGATAGTGCATTTAGCCATCTTTGTTGATATTTATCGTATGCATGGTCAAGCATACTTTCAAAACCCTCAGTAGTTACTTTTGCAATTCTAGAAAGTCCACTTCCGTTATCTAGCTTAAAAGATGTAGCGTGCCTTATGCCATTTTTTTCAAAAATAGAAACCAATGCTTTTCTTGATTTTTCTAAAGTAGCTGGAGCTTCATATCTTTTTGCTCCAATGGTTAGAAATATCTGTCTAGCATAGAGATTATTGCTTTTTTTATTAGTCTCGCCTAATATTGGAAATATCGTATCTGAATATATGGTTGCAATTTCTTTTACCAAATTTGGTGTTTTTTTTACTTTTAAGCTACCCGTAAAGTTTACGCCATTACTATTTAGCTGTTCTTTTAGTGCTCCATAAAATGAGAGATGTGATTTTGTGATTAAATGTGTTAGTGATATGCTCGGACAGCTTCTAGAGATTGTGCCACCCAAAGTTACTTTGGCTCTATCACCATACTTGATCCTTACACTAGGCCATGAATATCTACCACGACAAGGTTCGTCTGAGGGAATTATCTCATTGATAATATCATAGCTATCATCTTGTATATTTTGGATAATTTCGTTACCTTTTACTATTTTTATAGTAGTTGTGTTTTCATTAAACATTAATGCACTTGGCATTGCATTGTAAGGGCTAGATGGATTTTCATCGAACTTTGCACTACAATCATCACAAGTATCAAAATAACTCTTGTCAATAATTATATTTCCAGAAATTTTCGATATCCCCTTGGCTTTAATGTAACTTACAATTTGCGATACACTTTTACTATCCAATGATGGGTCACCAAATCCTTTTATAATCAAATTTCCATTGAGCGTGCCATTAGATATATCCCCATCTCTATATATCTTTGTTGACCATCTATAATTTTCTCCAAGTTCAAGCAAAGCTGCATATGTAGTGGCTGCCTTAGCTATGGATGCTGGTACTCTATATTGAGAAGCATTTAGTGCGGCGATTCGCATACCATTTTTTTGTGTCTCTTTTATGGATATACTAATACTTTCCGTTGGAATTCCAGATGTATTTATCATCGCCTCAATTGGTGCGGGTAGCTGTGCTTTTGCAAACAGCGATAAAGATAGTAGTAATAATATTTTTTTTATATCGTGCCTTTTTCGTACATAGCACGCATTTTATCTTTCTCTTTTGCTCTCTTTAATTTTTCAGCTTCTTTGGCTCTATATTTATCCACATTAAATCCACTCCATATCACAAGTTGTGCAGCCACGAATACCGAGCTGTATGTACCAACAGTCACACCGACAAGCATAGGAAAACTAAAGCTATGCATCATCTCTCCACCAAATATATACAAAATCAATACAACCAAAAATAGAGTAAATGATGTCAAAATTGTTCTTGAAAGAGTTCTACTTACCGCTTCATTTATTATCTCTTTAAAATCGCTACTTTTACTCTCACCAATATTTTCCCTAACCCTATCAAAAACTATAATCGTATCATGGATAGAGTAACCAAGTATGGTTAAGATGGCCGCGATGGTCTCCAGATTAACATCTATATTAAATAGCGATATAGCACCCATCGTTATAACAATATCATGCAAGAGTGCAATAACCCCTGCAATAGCAAAACGAAATTCATACCTAAAAGATACAGACAATAGTATAACGCCAAGTGCTAAGGCAAATGCTGTTAATCCTTTTGTACGAAGCTCACTACCCACTTTTGGACCAACCATATCTACTTTTCTAATATCAAAATTACCAGTTCCTGCCAATACTTCTCTAGTGATATCGCTCACATCTCTATCTATTTTTTGATTGGATGCTGGTGTCTTGATTACGATTTCACCTTTGTCTCCATATGGAGTTACCGTTGCTTTTGCAAATAAAGCGTTTTGGTTCAATTTTGTACGAATAGTATCAATATTTGGTGTTTTATCATATTGTACTTGCACAACTGTACCACCAGCAAAATCAATACCTAATGCTAATCCTTTTGTTGATACCAAAACAATTGCCGCTATAAACGCAACCATAGAAAGAATAAAAAATATTTTACCTTTGTCTAGTATATTGTAGACTTTTTTTCTTGCTTTAAATATTTCCATTATTTATCCTTTGCTATGCCAAACCAATTGCTATAGCCTTTTGCTTTTTCAAGCCTTGGTAACAACATCTGATAAATACCATATGTACCCAAAATTGCCGTAAGCATTGAAGCTAATATCCCAATGCTAAGGGTCAGTGCAAAACCTTTAATTGCTCCAGTACCATATGCATAAAGAACGACACAAACCAATACTTGAGTTACATT
Organism: Sulfurovum sp. UBA5198; assembly: GCA_002412865.1. GTDB lineage: Bacteria > Campylobacterota > Campylobacteria > Campylobacterales > Sulfurovaceae > BN30871. The sequence continues at coordinate 55,460 of DHVW01000016.1, read as the reverse complement.
TGAATCCAAAATCGCTCTCATAGCTTTATCATATCCCTCTTTGAGTGCTTTACGAATACTCACGCCGTCATGTAATAGCTCTCTAATTCGCTCATTAATGATTATATTTGAATCCACTGCGATACCTACGGTTAACACAATTCCAGCCATACCAGGTAGGGTAAGCGTAGCACCGAATAGTGCCATTACTGCTAAAATCAAAAATAGATTGGCTAGTAGAGCGATATTTGCAATAAGTCCAGCAGTACGGTAATAAACAAGCATAAATATAAATACCGCCACGAATCCTGCAATCAATGCAAATGAAGCAGAGGCTATACTATCAGCACCCAAGCTTGAACCAATACTTCTTTTTTCCTCTATCACAACTGGTGCCAATAAAGCTCCACTTCTTAGAGCAATAGCTACATCATGAGCCTCTTGTGGAGTAAAACTTCCACTTATCTGACCACTTCCGCCACCTATTCGTTCATTAATTGATGGAGCTGAATATACTTTACCATCAAGCACGATAGCCATTCTCTTACCTATACTTTTACCTGAAAAATCCCCAAAAATTTTAGCTCCTTGGCTATTTAGTGTAAAGTTTATTGTTGGCTGATTTCCCTCACTGTACCCAACTGTGGCATCAGTAAGCATCGAGCCATCAAGTATAGGGATAGCTTTTAGTAGATACTTTTCTGGTGTTTTAATATCACTTAAAATAACATCACCATGTCCAGCTACTTCAGCCTCGCTCATGCTAGAAACTCTAGCTGCAAACTCCTCATCAACTGCCATCATTTCAAGCTTGGCTGATTTACCTATTAGCTCTCTAATTCTTTGCTCTTCGGCTGCAGTTTTGATACCTGCTACCTCTACTAGTATCTTATCCTCACCTTGTTTTGCTACTGTAGGCTCTGATAGTCCAAATAGGTCAAGTCTTCCTCTAATAGTCTCAACTGCTTGGTCAACTGCACTTTTTTTTGTTTTTACTATCTCCTCTGGAGTCAATGATATGGTAAATTTAAGTCCATTTTCACTCAAAGTAGAACCAATAAAATCTTTTTTTACTAACTCTTTGAATTTCACAATATCTGCGTTGTCAAGTAACTCTATGGAGATACCATTTGGAGCTATGACTGGTGTATCATAGATAATATCCTCTTTGTCAAGAGAATATGCAAGCCCAGCTGCGAGAGATTTTATTTTGGATTCTATCGCTACTTCAGTTTTCACTCCAAGCACCATATGCAATCCACCTTGCAAATCAAGCCCAAGAGTAATTTTTGGTCCATTGTCCATCTTTAGCAGTGTAGGCATTGAAAATCCAATACCAAATATTAGAGCTAAAATGAAAATTATTACTCTAAAATTAAGCTTTGGCATCTGTTTTTTCTATTTTCTTAGCTACAAAAGCACGATCAAGCTTAACAATAGTATCATCGTTTAATTTGATTTTGATAAAATCTACTTCAGTTTTAACAACTTCAGCAATAAGACCGCCATTTGTGATGATTATATCACCTTTAGATAGGGTTTCAAGCATCTCTTTGTGCTTCTTTTGTTGAGCTTGTTGAGGTCTAATAATAAGAAAATAAAAAATTGCAAATAGTGCAACTAGGGGTAAAAATGACAATAATGAGCTACTTTGAGCAGTTTCCATGGAGGTATCCTTTTGTATAGTAAAATTTCACAATATTTTACCATTAGAGATATACTAAAGGGCTTAAGTATAGGTATTTTGCTTTCACTTTTTATATATCTTGCATATTTTGATATTAGCCTTAAAATTATCAATACAGTTCTTGGTGTTTTAGGTATTTATCTACTCCTTGGTAGCTCAAATCGAACATGGTTTTGGAGTGGATTTTTCATATCACTATTTTGGTTTTGGTGGATACTAATGAGCTTTAGATTTTACGATATGGCGTGGGCTATTCCTATTGGCACACTTCTTATCACGATAATGTACGGATTGATATTTTGGTTTTTTAGTTTTATTTCATACTTTCTATCTTCCAAAACAAAACTAACAGTCTATATATTTCAAGCTATATTTCTGCTCATTTTTAGTCTAGTTCACCCACTTGGATTTGACTGGTTCAAGCCAGAACTTATTTTTGTGGAAAGCTATCTGGGAATTCATAAATACCAATTTGCAATAATTTTGGTTTCAATTATACTTGCAAAATATACAACTAAATTGAGGTATCTGTGGCTCATAGTTTTCGCTTTTAACTATCCAATCCACAACACAATAAATCATATCAATAAAGAGATTAAACTTGTTACCACAAATGTCACAATGGACACAAAATGGCAAACAGAGCATCAACAAGAGGTTTTTGATATGATTTATGTCAATATCGATCAAGCAATAAGTGAACGAAAAAAAGTTGTGGTACTTCCTGAGTCTGTTTTTCCACTGTTTTTAAATACAGAAGATTATCTAATGCAAAAACTTGTTGATAAATCTCGCAATATTGACATAGTAGTTGGTGGGCTTTATTGGGACAATGGTATGCCTAGAAATAGTACATATGTCTTTCAAAATGGCAAGACACAAGTGATAAATAAAGTAGTTCTAGTACCTTTTGGAGAACAAAATCCACTGCCTGAGTGGGCAGCTACACTTGTAAATGAAATATTTTTCAAAGAAGGAGTGCTTGACTATAAGGCTAGTGATTTGATTGGTGATTACAAACTTGGGGACAAACAATATAGAAATGCTATCTGCTACGAGGCAACAAGTGAAAAACTATACAAGGGTGAACCTAGCGATATGATAGTAATAAGTAACAATGGATGGTTTCAGCCATCCATCGAACCAACACTTCAAAGGCTACTACTAGAATATTATAGCCTCAAATACGATACAACAATATATCATAGTATCAATATGTCGCCCTCATATGTAATTAGCAACAAACAGGTGTTTTATACGAAATAAACACTAAATGTTTCTTTTTTGATGTATAATATTCGCATTAAAAAAGGATACTCATGAATACAACTGCCCAAGACTATATAGACAAAACCATAGAAAAGATAAAAATTCAAAATCCTTTTGAATTAGAATTTCATCAAGCAGTAACAGAGGCACTTAATTCATTAAAACCACTACTAGAAAAAGAGCCAAAATATATGGCAAATAGTATTTTGGAGCGAATAGTGATACCAGAACGGTCAATAAGCTTTCGTGTTAGCTGGAGTGATGATAACAATATTATGCAGACAAATATCGGCTATCGTGTACAGTTTAATTCTGCTGTTGGGATTTACAAAGGTGGGCTTAGATTTCACCCTAGCGTGAATATTGGGATTATTAAATTTTTAGGGTTTGAGCAGATGTTCAAAAATGCTCTCACTGGACTCAATCTGGGTGGTGCAAAAGGTGGAAGTGACTTTGACCCTAAAGGCAAGAGTGATAGTGAAATTTTGAGATTTTGTCAATCCTTTATGAATGAACTCTATCGTCATATAGGCTCAACTCGTGATGTACCTGCTGGAGATATTGGCGTAGGAGCTAGAGAGATTGGATATCTTTTTGGTCAGTACAAAAAATTAACAGCTACTTTTGATGGAGTGCTAACTGGCAAAGGCATTGGCTGGGGTGGTTCATTAGCACGGAAAGAAGCCACTGGATATGGTTCTGTATATTTCGCTCAAAATATTTTACATAGCATTAGCAAAGAGATAAAAGGTATGAGATGTTGTGTCTCTGGGAGTGGAAATGTAGCACTATATACTATAGAAAAGCTCCAATCTCTTGGTGCAACTGTAGTAGCATGTAGCGATAGCAAAGGGACTATTTATCATGAAGGTGGGCTTGACTTTGACACACTCCTAGAGCTAAAAGAGATAAATGATATGGAGCTAAGTGAGTATGCCAAAATTCACAAAGATAGTATATATACGCAAAGAGAAGAGTATAAACCAAATACACACCATATATGGAGTATTCCGTGCGATTTAGCGTTCCCAAGTGCAACTCAAAATGAGTTGAATTTAGATGATGCGAAGAACCTAGTCAAAAATGGAGCAATTTTGGTAAATGAGGGTGCGAATATGCCGTCAACTATTGACGCAATAGAGTATTTACAAAACAATAGGGTTTTATTTTCTCCTGCCAAAGCTGCTAATGCCGGTGGTGTTGCTACGAGCCAGCTTGAAATGGCTCAAAACTCAAGCATGATGAGATGGAGTTTTGAGGAGGTCGATAGCAAACTTCATGCTATTATGAATAATATTTTTAACACTGCATCTGATACTGCAAAAGAATTTGGACATGAAGGAGATTTGGTAATAGGAGCAAATATCGCTGGTTTTAGAAGAGTTGCTGACGCCATGATTGCTCAAGGGGTTTGATGTTATAATAGCGTTATGATTAAAAAGTTTTTTACAACCCCAATAAAAGCCTATCAATATCTCTCTCGTTTAACTCCAGCTAGTTGCAGATATTATCCTACCTGCTCAGAATATGCAAAGTGGCAATTTGACACAACCAATCCACTTAGTGCAACATTCAACTCTGCAATACGAATATTGCGTTGCAACCAGCTTTTTAATGGTGGTATAGATTACCCAGTTGTGACATATAAGCCAGTGCGTGCGTCATATATCAAGCCAAATATTAATAATAATTATGGCAAAATAGAAATAATATACTGGTTTGTCCCAAAAAGCACAAACCGCTACTTCGTAATAAAGGATTTCCATGACTATAACGCTCACAAGTCCACTTGATATGCATCTGCATCTGCGTGACGGTGATATGCTAAAAAATATTGCGACATGCAGTAGCGATACATTTAGTGGTGCTATTGTGATGCCAAATTTAGTGCCGCCAGTAACTACACTTGGTGAATTAATAGCTTATAAAAATAGAATAAATGAGGCTACTGGCGACAGTAGTTTTATGCCATATATGACACTTTTTTATAAACCAACATACGATTATAAATTCCTAAAAAGTTTCGGTTCGGAACTAACTGCTATAAAACTATATCCAGCTGGAATTACCACCAATAGCGAGGGTGGAGTGAGTGGGTTTGATATAGAGACTATGCGACCTTCACTTGAAGCTATGAGTGAGCTTGGTTTGCCTTTGTGTGTGCATGGCGAGACTAATGGATTTGTGATGGATAGAGAGGCTGAGTTTGTATCAATATATGAAAAATTAGCCACTGCATTTCCAAAATTAAAGATAATAATGGAACACATAAGCACGAAAGAAAGTGTGGGTGCATTAGATAGGTTTGAGAATCTATATGCAACTATTACCTTGCATCATCTGCTTATTACTCTTGATGATGTGGCTGGTGGAATGCTCAAGCCTCATCTATTTTGTAAACCAATTGCCAAAAGACCAGTTGATAGAGATGCACTACTAAGGGTTGCTCTTGAAGCTCACCCAAAAGTCTGCTTTGGAAGCGACTCTGCTCCACATCCACAGCACGCCAAAGAGTCATGTGGATGTGCTGCTGGGGTATTTACTTCACCTATTGCACTAATTGCATTAGTTGAGCTTTTTGAGAAACATGGAAAATTAGAAAACTTACAAAAATTCATAAGTGATAATGCCATTAAAATATATGGTGTAACGCCACCGAATAAGATAATAACATTAGAAAAATCCACGATGAAAGTACCAGCTAATTATGGGGGTGTTGTACCCATGTTTGCAAATGAAGAGCTATCATGGAGTGTGAAAAATATCACAAAGAGTAGCCATGAATAAAGAGAATAATAATATCAAATCACTAGCCAGTGGTCATCATAAGTTTCAAGAGCAAAATTTTAAACAAAACGAAAAAAGATTTAAAACTCTTGTAGAAAATGGTCAAACTCCAAAAGCACTTTTTATTGGTTGTAGCGACAGTAGAGTTGGACCAGAGATTATCACAGGTAGTAACCCAGGGGATCTATTTATAGTGAGAAATATTGGTAACTTTGTAGCTCCATTTAAGCCAGATGAAGAGTTCCATGCCACAGCTGCTGCCATTGAATATGCTGTTGGCGTATTGGAAATAAGTGATATTATAATTTGTGGGCATTCGCATTGTGGGGCTATTCACTCTTTGTTCAAACATATACCTATGAATCAAGATGTAATGCACACAATCAAATGGCTTGAACTTGGCAATGAGGCTAAAGATTACACTATATCCGTTATGCCAAAAGCTACAAAAGATGAGCAGATTGCTTTTACTGAGCAAGTTTCAGTACTATTTCAGCTGGACAATATTATGACATATCCGATAGTCAAAAAACGAGTTGATGAAGGTAAATTATTTTTGCATGGTTGGTTTTATGATATTACAACTGGAGTTATATCAAGCTATGATGATGAAAATAGCTCTTTTATGCCTCTACAAAAAGATTAAAATTGCTATTTGAGACTATCAAAATCATAGACGGTGTAGCTCAAAATATTGAGTATCATCAAGACAGATTTGATAAAAGCAGAAGTGAGCTTTTTGGCTTAGGTAATAAAATTGATTTGGCTTCAGTTATAAATGCTCCAAGTGATAAACTGCTTAGATGTAAAATTACATATAGGGACGATATAATTTCCATAGAATATTTTCCATACAAGCAAAAAGAGTTCAAAGATTTTATTATAATAGACACCAAAGTTGACTATAGCTATAAATATAGCAACAGGGATTATTTTAATAACTTATTAAAAGAATATAATGAATTTGATGATATTATTCTCTCAAAGAATGGGCTTGTATGTGATACTACTATAGCCAATATAGCATTTTTTGATGGTAATCAATGGATAACACCAAAAATTCCTTTATTGTTAGGAACGACAAGAGCTAGGCTTTTGGAAAGTAAATTTTTGGTGGAAAAAGATATTAAAACTAATGATATATCAAAATTTAAACGCTTAGCTATTATGAATGCTATGATAGGGTTTCATGAAATAAAAGATTTTACAATCAAAGGGGTATAAATGCAAAGTAAATTATTTAAGCTACCGATATACGGCTCAATCATGATGGAACATATGTGGAATATGATTAGTGCATTGCTTGATAACAATATAGAGTTTCGTATATTATGTCACAAAGAGAGTGTATCTTTTGAACCTGAATTATCAAGTCGTATAACTGATACTATGGGCGATATGGTGCTATTTGATATTAGTAATTATAGTTTTGAGAGTGCTATGCTTACTGAAGAAGAGTTTCAGTTCGGTGCTGGGTTTGGCTCAGAAAATATTGGTACTACTGTCATTGTGCCAATTCTTGCAATAGCTCAAATATTTGTAGGTGAAATACCAATAGCTCTTAACTTCACTCCTCAAGACGAAGAGGAGATAGAAAAAGTTGATATCGTAGAGAAGAAATCAGACAGCTCAATGGAAGCACTACTTAGTAATCCAAACAATCAACATCTTCTAAAAAAGAGAAAACGCTAAAATTAGTTTTATGTTCTAGCATTTACCATCTAGAATATAGTTCACAATTGTATCAATATATGTGTTGTGCTTATTTTCTTTATTATATGCAATATAGAATTTTCTACTCATTTCATATCCCATGATTCTTGCTTCAAATAGTGTACCTTCTGCCACTTCATCTGCGATTGCATATTTGGATATAACTGAAACAACAGGATTTAATGGGTCTTTCTTGCTTTTTTTAATAGATTGCAACACGGCAGTTGTATTGCTAACCTCACTAAGAACTTTAAAACTTTTACACGATACGCCAAGTTCGCTAAATACCTCGGCGACAATTTTTCGCGTATGACTGCTCTCTTCTCTACAAATCCATGAAAAATCATATAAGTCTTCTGTTTTTAACATTTTCGGTATAGGAACATTGCTTACAATTACAAGTTCGTCTTCTATCCACTCTCTGTAAATAAGATCATTATCTAAAATCTGTGACTCAATCAAGCCAACATCTAGTTTTCTATCTTTCAATCGTGATACTATATCTTGACTTAATGCAACATCAAGTGTAATATCATTGCTTATAATTTCACTAAGTTTATTTAAGCATTCTCCAGGTATAACATATGTTCCTATTGTGAATGATGCTCCAAGCCTGAATGTAGTTTTTTTATTTAGAATTCTTATAATATCAAGTTCAGCTTCATTAAGATGCTTTTCTAGTCTTGATACTATTTTATAAAACTCTTCACCTTCTGCTGTTAGTCTAATACCATTTTTTTTACGCTCTAAAATGGTAGCACCTAAATGTTTTTCTAAATATTTTATTTGCTGTGTTACTGCTGGTTGAGAAATACCTATTTTAGCTGATGCTTTTGAAAAGCTTCTCTCCCTAACAGTAGTTAAAAATGTTTCAATTTTTGTAAAATCTTTTAGCATTTATTCTCCTATGCTTCTGTGACTATATAATATAATGTTATATTATAGCATATTTAAACTGATAATTTATCATATTCTATTATTATATTTGCTTCACCTAATATTTTAACTATTTAAAAGATATAATAAGAGTATAAATAGTTGGGAAATGTGTGATATGAATGAACTTTTAAATGATTTAAACGATGAGCAACGACAAGCTGCACTACATATTGATGGGCCTCAACTTATACTTGCAGGTGCTGGTAGTGGCAAAACCAAAACACTCACGGCAAGACTTGCGTATCTCATAAAAGAAGTAGGTATAGACCCAGCAAATACACTAACACTTACTTTTACAAATAAAGCTGCCGCTACTATGCGTGAAAGGGCTTTAGATTTAATAGGTCATAGCAACTCTTATCCTCCTCTTTTGTGTACTTTCCATAAGTTTGGTTTGTTATTTTTAAAATTCAACATAGAAAAATTGGGTAGAAAAAATAATTTTGTCATTATAGATAGTGATGACAAGAAAAAACTTCTGAAATCAATTGCTAAAGATTTAAAAATTGAACTAAATAGTGGATTTTTAGCTAGTGAAATATCTAAATATAAAAATTCACTACTAACTCCTGAGTTTGTGGCAACACAAGCTGGAGCAAATGAGTACAAAAATATAGCTACCATATACACAGCATATCAAGCTAATATAACTGAAAATAATCTAGTGGATTTTGATGATTTACTAATGTTAACATATGAAATACTTGATAAAAATCCTGACCTAAGAACGGAGACCAGCCATAGATATCAATACATAATGGTAGATGAGTATCAAGATACAAATGAATTACAATTCAAACTACTTAGTCACCTAGCTAGTGAGCATAATAATCTATGTGTAGTAGGAGATGATGACCAGAGTATTTATGGGTGGAGGGGTGCAAATATTCGTAATATTTTAGACTTTGCAAAGCTTTTTCACAATACAAGAACAGTCAAGCTGGAGACAAATTACCGATCAACAAATCAGATACTTGAAGCAGCCAATACACTAATAGAGCATAACAAGACCCGTCTTGGAAAGAAACTAATAAGCCACAAGGGGAATGGTATAGCTATCAAACTAAAACACTCAGTTGATGAGTCGCATGAATCTAGTGCTATTGCTCTGGAGATAAAAGAACTTCTCGCTACTGGTGTTAATCCTGCTGAAATTGCTGTTTTATACCGCATAAATGCCTTATCTAGGTCATTGGAAGAAGGGTTTATTAAAGCAAATTTGAACTTTAAGCTAATTGGTGGAATGAGATTTTACGAACGCTCAGAGATAAAAGACATAATCTCATATTTTAGAGTACTATCCAATCCAAATGATGACTTTTCACTACTTAGAATTATCAATAAACCAAAAAGGGGCATAGGTAAAACATCTATAGAAAAAATACAAAAATTTGCCTTTGAGCAAAAAAGTTCTATTTATGGATTAGCAAGTAGTCAAAACAATACTTTGCTCTCGCTTATTGGCAAAAAAGCTTATGGTGCACTTTTGGAACTTATGGAAAATATTAATATACTTCGTGATGAGATAAATACAAATGGACTATACTCATTTATAATGCTTTTTGAAAACATTATAAAACTCAAAGAACATTACCGTTCCTTACCTGATGGGTCAGATAAAATCCAAAATATTGATGAGTTTTATGGATATTTCAACGAAAGTGTAGAGAGAAATAGCGAATTGCAAATAGATGAATTCCTAAATGATATATCACTGCAAAGTGAACAAGACCAAGTAGAAGAGAATGGTATCACTATCATGAGCATTCACGCCTCCAAAGGTTTGGAATTTGAGCATTTATTTGTTATTGGGCTTGAGGAGGAGTTTTTCCCACTACTGGGAGATGAGTGCAATATGGAAGAGGAGCGAAGGCTTGGCTATGTAGCTATAACGAGGGCAAAATCAGATTTGACAATGTGCTATGTGGATAGTAGATTTTATAAAGGCAAGAGAAAACAGCTTGATAAGAGTAGGTTTCTTGGTGAAGCCGGCATAGTTAAAAGTACATCTCTAAAAATAACTAAAAGTACAGCATTTAAAAAAGGTGATTTAGTCAAACACAAAATATTTGGTATCGGTCGCCTAGAGAGTGTAGTGAGTAGTGGCAAGGAGTTTAAATTGGCAATTAACTTTGGTGGAAATAGAAAAGAGATACTAAGCTCATTTGTAGAGAAGATATAAAATTTGAATAGATTATTTGTAGTAAACAAGCCTATATTTCGCTCATCAAATGGCTATATGGGTCGCATGAAATGGAAATATAACACCAAAAAAGTAGGTTTTTCTGGCACTCTAGACCCATTTGCAACTGGATGTCTGATTGTAGCAACGGGTCAATATACTAAACTATTTAATTATCTAGACAAAACTCCAAAAACATATAAAGCAACACTTTGGCTAGGCGCATCATCACCCACTTTGGATATAGAAAAAGTAGAAAAGATGACCAATATTGCACTATTTAAGCAAGAGTATATTAGTGAAGTTCTACAAAGTTTTAAAGGCATGTTTAGCTACTATCCACCTCAATTTTGTGCAAAAAAAATAGATGGAGTAGCTGCATACAAAAATGCCAGAAACGGTAAACAGACAGAGCTGAAACATATCACATCGACTATTTATAATATTTCACTACTTAATTATAACCACCCATTTGTTCATTTCGAAGCAACAGTAAGTGAAGGTACATATATTCGCTCTTTAGGATATGAGATCGCAAGCAAACTAGGTTGTGATGGTATATTATCTAGTCTAACTAGAGTAAATGAAGGTAAATTTAGATTTGAGAATGAAATAGCACTAGATCCACTAGATTTTATATCACTTACACATAATGAATATTTTGGTGATATAAATGATGTAGAACTAGGCAAAAAACTATCTATTGAGAATTTTAAGTACAAAGATGATGGCAAATATCTAGTAATAACGCCAAATTTCTTCTCAATAATTGATGTGATAAATTCAGAAATAACCTACAAAATAAATAGAATGCCACTACATAAAGGAGATGAATGTATAGTATCAAGGCGAACGCAAAAGTAAATATTTATCTCAAAATAACAGGTCACAAGGATGGTTATCATACTCTGAATTCTAGATTTATGAGAGTTGAGAATTTGTATGATACTATTTCATTCATACCAAGCAAATGTGACTCTTTCACTCTTGAAGGGTTTGATAGTGTTGAGCTTAAAAACAATACTATCTATAAAGCTTTTGTTGCTTTGAGCGACTATAGTGGTAATCTTGAATTATTAGAGTTTTTTTATAATCACAAAGTTGTTGTTGATAAACAAATTCCAACTATGGCTGGACTAGGTGGTGGCAGCAGTAACGCTGGTGCATTCCTAAGGCTAGCAAATGAGGTGTGCAACCTTGGTATCAGCGTTGAGAAGTTGGCAAAAATTGGTAGTTCTATTGGTGCTGATGTTCCATTTTTTGTTTACAACTATCCATCAGCAAATGTAAGTGGATATGGTGATATTATAGAACATTTTGATGAAGAGCCACTAAATATTGAGCTATTTTTCCCAGATATGGGATGTGATACTGCTTTAGTATACAAGATTTTTAAAGAAAATTTACTATCGTCAATTATGCCATATAAATATATTCACTGGCAAAAAATGAGTTCAGTAGCGATAATAGAAGAGGCTAATAATGATGCGTCAGAGCTGAATGATCTATATCGTGCTGCCTTAATCACATATCCAACATTAGCAAATATTGCACCAAAAGATTATCTTTTTAGTGGAAGCGGTAGTAGCTTCTTTAGAATAAAAGATTGATATTATTTGTATCTCAAAATATCATTTGGCTCAGGTGCCTTGATATCATATCCTAATATCTCAACTCTTGAGGCATGAAGAAGAATTCTTTTAGCTTCAGTACGACTTCCATAAAAACTATCACCCACAACAGGTCTTCCAATATGTGCTAGGTGAACGCGTATTTGATGGGTTCGTCCTGTACTAATTATTATATCAATCTTGCTCTTTTTGCCTTGTATCTCTATTGGCTTTATGGTTGTTTTAGCTGGCTTACCTTTTAGTTCGTCTACCTTAGAAAACGCTTTTCCATTATGCTTATGAGTTGCTATTGGGGCTTCTATCTCTGTCTCTTCATAAACAATTCCCTCTACCCACGCGATATACTCTTTGGTTACTTTTCGTTGTCTAAAAGCCTCAATAGCTTTTTCGCTCCATGCATCATCTTTGCCAAACAAAAGGACTCCACTTGTCTCTCTATCTAGTCTATGAAGTAATTTAGCACTAAAAATAGTATCAGCAATGTCATAACTATCCAAGAAAGCTGGTTTATTGATTGCTAGTATATAATCATCTTCGAATATCACTCTAACATCAGCAGGTGTCTCCACTCTAAATTTAGTGTCATCAGCTATGTCAGCTCTAGCTATTTTTATTTTTTTATCTCCAACATACACAAGTCCTTTGTCCATAAGTTCTTTTGCTTTTTTGTTAGATATATCTTTTTGTTGTGCCAGTAGTTTGTACGCTTTTTCAGTAGCCATTTATCTTTATCCATTCATTAAATTTTTCACTCAAAGGAAACTCTATCACTTTGATTTTACTTGTATCACCGCTTTTTAGTATTATACTACTTTTTGGTATTTTAAAAGACTTTGATACGAATTTTAACAGCTCTTCGTTAGCTGCACCCTCAACCGCTGGAGCTTTTATGCGAATTTTTATTGCATTTTCTCCATAAATCTCACAAAATTCACTTTTACTTGCTTTTGGTTGCCCTTTAATTCTAAATATTACCGTTTCATTATTTATTTTATAAAACATTTTTTATCTGCTTGATTATTGGATCTATTGTTGAGATTTTAATTATCCGTGCTGGCTTCAATAATGCTGGATATTGAAGTGCTTCTGTCAACTCATCATTTTTTACTACCATTATATGAGCTATACTTGCAAAAATCTCTTTTTGGTTAAAGTAATGCTCACCAGATATAATTTTACAGCCAAACTGTGCAGCTTCAGCTGCATTATGACCACCATGAGGCTCAAATGCACCACCAAGTACTACAATATCAGAAATAGCATATATATTTACAAGCTCTCCCATCACATCAAATAAAATCATATCACTATCAAAATTCTCCTTATCACTCCACTTGTGATAAGTCAAATTATTCAATTGTGCCACTCCACTCATCATTCTATCAACAATCTCAAATCTCTCTGGGTGCCTAGGCACTACAACAATTTTTGATGTTGGCTGTTTTGCTTTTAATGCTCTAAATGCTGTTAAAATTATAGATTCTTCTTTGTCATGTGTACTAGCAGCACAAACAAGCAAACCACTAGGCTTTGGTAACTCTTTTGTTTTTTTAACAATAGATGCAAATTTAACACTACCAGTTACAGTAATATTTTTAGCACCAAGCATTTCTAATCTCTCTTTATCAGCACTTGTTTGTGCATATATTTCATCTATATTAGCAAAAATATTTTTATATAGCCATCTAAATCTTTTGTACTTTGGAAATGACTTGTCACTCATCCGTGCATTAATCAGAACCGTTTTAGCCCCTTTTTTACGAGCAACCAAAAACAATAGATACCAAAGCTCAGCTTCCATAACAATCAGCATTTTTTGTCTATTTATCCAAAATATAAGCAGTGGCTCAAATGGTAAATATCTACTTTGCATCGTCTGTGTGGTATATTTTTTTATCTCTTTATAGCCAGTTTGTGTAGAAGCTGTGAGCCTTATAAGTTCTTTTGGAATTTCAGAAACTAGAGAGCTTATTGCCCTAGCCTCGCCAAATGAACAAACATGTATCCATATGCCATCAGGAGATAAAGGCTTGTTATTTTTTAACCAAAATCTTGCTGGAATAGACTCTTTGTATTTTGGTTTAAATTTTGAAAGCAGAAACAAAAAAGGTAATGCGAGTAGCCAAGCTATAGCTACTACAAAGAAGTAAATTATTTGAAATATATAATGCAATTACGCCTCTGCTATTTCGCTCTCAATATAGAGAATTCTACCACAATGCGGGCAAGTTACAATTTCTGATGATTTGATAACTTCAGAATATGTTTTATCGTTGATTTTGATGTAGCAACCATAACATGCTTGTTTTCGTACTGGAACTACTGCTGTATTTCCAGCCCATCTTCTGATTTTTTCATAAAATGACAATATTTTTTGATCAATACTAATTGATTTTGCTTCTCTAGCTGCAAATAATTCTGCTTTACTTTTTTCAATTGCCTCTTTTTGATTTACAGCTTCGCTGTTAATATCTAATTGCTTTGCCTCTAGTTTTACTAGTTCACTATTTAACTCTTCTAAAATTGCATTTTTCTTTTCATTAACATCGCTTAATCTGTTTATCTCTTCATTTGCAAATGTTATTTTTTCTCTAGCTATATCATCTTCTAGCGATAATGCTCTCATTTCTTTTTCGGTACTAATCTCTTTTGACTTTTTTTCGCTACCTTTTAATTGCTCGTTAAGGTCACTGATTTGTATGTTAAATGAAGATATTTTTGTTGCATTTTCTTCAATTGATAGACTGATTACAGCTATCTCTTCTTTTGCATCATCTATTTTACCTTGTGACTTAGCAATTTTTTTCTCTAAAAGCTCAAGTTGTGGAGTATAGCTGTCTATGTCTTTGTCGATTGATGAAAGTTCTATTAGTTCTTGTGGTTTTTTACTCACTGTTTGATTCCTCTGGATGTTAATGTTGGCATAGTGTATTATGCTATTTTGTGATTAAATTCATTTTAAATAAGAAAATGGATTTTTTGAATTAGATATTATACCCAAAATTGGTAAAAGTTTCAAATGCTCGCTCATGCAATCCACAAAAAAGCTCTCGCTTTCATAATGACCGATGTCAATCATCATTAAATTTTGGCTTTTTGCTTTCATCGCATCGTGATATTTTATATCTCCCGTTAGAAAACAATCAGCACTAATGCTGTCCATAAATGATGCTCCAGAGCCTGTAATCATCGCTAGTGAGCTTATTTTATCTTTTGGATTTACTACCTTTATATATTCTAAAAATAGCTTATTTCTTAAAATATCTACAAGCTCTTCTTTTCTCCAATCTCCATTACAAGTCGCTACAAAATCATCGTTTTTATCCATTTTAAATCCCAAAATATTTTCAAATACAAATTTATTAAGATGTGATTTGTCAAAATTTGTGTGCATGGCTATTAGGCTTATATTTTTTTGTATCATTATTTTTATTATATTTGATGGATATTTTGCGTAATCTAGCTCTGTAATCCCACCAAAAATAAGAGGATGATGAGTGAGTATTAGTGAATTAGGCTCAGCATTTTGCACCATATCCATATCTACATCAAGAGATATATAAACTCTATCTACTGTATCATTTTGTGAGCCAATATTAAGACCACTATTGTCCCACTTTTCTTGTGAGCAAAATGGACTTAAATTATCAAGAAATGAATATATTTGGGATATTTTCATTATCTTGCTTTGATTCTCTCATTTCGTTCACTCTCTTGATTTTTATAAAGCTTTGCACATCCTTTGCTTAGCTCTCTGATTTTGAGGATATAGTTTTGTCTTTGTGCTTGTGATATCGCTTTTCTAGCATCTAATACATTAAAGGCATGTGCAGCTCTCATACATTCATCATATGCGGGGAGAGGCAAACCATGCTCAAGGCATAAGTTACACTCACTACTTGCATCATCAAACCTAGCAAAAAGCTTATCTATACTCGCTACTTCAAAATGATATTTACTAAACTCGTATTCGCCCTCTTTGTGTACATCTGCGTAAGTTGTAATCTTATCCTCATCTTTATTCCAGACAATGTCATAAACGCTTGTGACATTTTGCAGATACATAGCAAGTCTTTCAGTACCATAAGTAATCTCTACAGCCACTGGATCACAAGCAATACCACCAACTTGTTGGAAATATGTAAACTGTGTCACTTCCATACCATCAAGCCAAACTTCCCAACCAAGCCCCCATGCACCTAGCGTAGGAGATTCCCAGTTGTCCTCTACGAATCTTATATCATGCTCTTTTAGATTTAGTCCCAAAAACTCCAAGCTCTTTAAGTATAACTCTTGGATATTATCAGGACTTGGTTTTATGAGAACCTGAAATTGATAATAAGCCCCTAAACGATTTGGATTCTCACCATATCTGCCATCAGTCGGGCGACGAGAAGGAGCTACAAATGCTGTACTCCATGGTGTGCTATCAAGGCTTCTTAGAAGTGTAGCTGGGTGAAATGTACCAGCACCTGAAGGCATATCATATGGCTGTACTATCGTGCAACCATTATTTGCCCAAAACTCTTGAAGTTTTAGAAGTATATTACTAAATGTTATTGGCTCTTTATTCATCATCTTCCTAACGCATTTTCTATTTTTTTCTCATCAAATCCACATATCCAATAAGTTCCACCAATTACAATCACAGGAACGCCCTTACATCCATGCTTAAGACAATCCTCAGCTGCAAATTTGTCTTTTGTTACATCAATAGTCTTAAAATGAATCTGTTTTTTTGCGAAATAACTTTTTGCTTTGTTACACCATACACATGTCGGTGATGTAAAAATGGTAACTGTTTTGTTCTTTTTTGGTACTGGCTTCTTGTCCATAGAGATTAAAGTATCACTTCAATTTCACTAGAATCTAGTGCAACTTTTTTGGCTTTACTTATACGATCTTCTTGTAGCTTTACTTTTAATTCATCATCTTGTAACGCCATTATCTGGACTGCTAGATACGCGGCATTTATGGCCCCTGCATTACCAATTGCAACTGTTCCAACTGGCATACCAGCAGGCATCATAACGGTACTAAGGAGTGCATCTTCTCCTCTAAGCTCGCCACTAACCATAGGCACACCTAAAATAGGTTTTGTAGTAGTTGCGGCTAATGCACCAGCTAAATGAGCAGCCATACCAGCTGCTGCTATAAATACCTGAGCACCTTTAAGCTCTGCTGCTTCCACATAATCCTTGGTTCTCTTTGGACTTCTATGAGCTGACGAGATAATAAGCTCATAAGGCACACCAAATTTTTCTAGTGTAGAAGCACACTCTTTCATAGTCTCATAATCACTTTTACTTCCCATAATTATCGATACAAATTTCATTTTAAACTCCTATATTAGCTATGGAATGATACTAAAATATTGATTTGATAGAGCTTTTGCTAATCCATTGCATCATTGATGCATAATCTCATCTAGTATAGACAATGGATTCCTGTTTTGTTCAGGATTAGCTTCTGTTGCATTTGTATCTGTACCCAATTCACTTCCATTGCCATCAACTGATTCTAGCATGGGTGGATTAATTATAAATTCTGGGATTGGAGATGTTGCCGTACCAAATTCACCGTTAATTGTCTCTACACCTGAAGGCATATCAAAGTTTCTTTTTGTTCTAGGATATAGTGCGATTAACTTTTTGTAGTAAGATGCAAAAGCTGGAGCAGCTACACTACCTCCTGTTATATTGCTACGCATAGGTTTGTTGTCATCTCTACCTAACCATACAACCGTTTCAATAGTAGGCGAGTATCCACAGAACCATGCGTCTACACTATTATTAGTAGTTCCAGTTTTTCCAGCCAATTCTATGCCACTTACACTAGCTCCTGTGCCAGTTCCTCTTCTTACTACATCTTTTAGTACACTTGTCATTAAGTAAGCTTGATCAGGGGTTGTAAATGTAGCTACTGGTTCATTTTTAGATACAAATACTGTCTTCCCTTCTCTGTCTACTATTTTACTAACCAATGTTGGCTCCATTACATTGCCATTATTGCTAAAAATTGTATACATCTTAGCCATCTGAAGTGGACTAACTGAAATATTACCAAGTGATATTGACATATCATTTGGGATATTATCCACACCTAATGTTTCTAGTTTGCTCCTAATTGTACTTAGACCAATTTCATTTACTAAATTTATAGTAGCAAGATTACTAGATTTGATTAGTGCATCACGAATTGATATGGCACCACGAGAGCTTTCTCCATGATAGTTTTGTGGTTTCCATAGCTGTCTTTTGCCATTTGAGTCTATATATTCAAATTCAATAGGTACATCACTAATTAAATCAGCTGGATTATGTCCTCTATCAAGTGCTATTTGATATATAAATGGCTTAAATGATGAGCCTGGTTGTCTTTTCGCTTGTGTAGCACGGTTAAATGAACTCTTTGCATAATCTACTCCACCAACCATTGCAAGTATATTTCCAGTTCTACTCTCAATAGATACAAGAGCAGCATTAAGTGAACTGCTTGGACTCATTTTCATAGCATTTTTGTATGCCTTTTCAATACTCTCTTCTGCTATTTTTTGCTGTTTCAAATCTATAGTGGTATGAACTACATATCCACCAGTTTTTAAATCCTCAATATCTTTACCAAATTGTCTTATGACCTCATCAGTAATATATGGTGCTAGATTTTGTGTTAATGTAGATTCATATACAGTTGGTGTCTCTTTAATAGCCGCCAAATACACATCTTCTTTTATCCAGCCTAGAGTTTTTAGGCGATAAAGAACATTGTTAGCTCTATTTAATGACTTATCGTAATGCTTAACTGGGTTTAATGAACTTGGTGCATTTGGCAAACCAACAAGTATCGCTACTTCTTTTAGGGTAAGCTCTTTTAGCTCCTTATGAAAAAAGCCTCTGGCTGCTGTCTTGACACCATAATATCCATTCCCAAAGAATATCTCATTTAAATACCTCTCCAAAATCTGCTCTTTTGTTAGCTCATCTTCAATCTTCATGGCAAGTACGGCTTCTTTTACTTTTCTGCCTATTTTTTTCTCACTTGTAAGTAGTTTATTCTTGATTAATTGTTGGGTTATAGTACTACCCCCTTCTACAAAACTACCAGCTTTTATATCTTTGAACAACGCCCTAATAATAGCATCAGGGCTAACTCCGTTATGCTCAAAAAATCTAGTATCTTCTATAGCAATAAGAGCCTCTATAAGCGATCTTGGCATCTCATCATAAGTAGCATATAATCTATGTTTATCTTTAAATATATAACCTATGGTTGCACCATTCTTATCTAGTACTAGTGTTGAAGCATCTGGCTTATAATCAATAAGTTGTCTTGCATCTAGTGATATCTGAGTATAGGCATAAATAAAAGCAGCTACTAGTGCTATTCCAAATATTGTAAATATAGCAAAAGTACCCTTTATCATTTTAAAAAACATAAATGCCCCCAATTATTTTGTAATATTATACTATATTGATTTGTATTTACTATCTTTTATTTTCAAAATAACATCTTTTATACTTTCAAGCGATACGCCTACCCTTAAAATCACCCGCAAAATAGGTTCTTTTACGGTTGGTTGTCTGATAGCACCTACGAAAAAACCACTCTTTTTCAAGAAATCTCTATTTTTTATCGCATCGACATTATTTTTCTGCCATATTGGCAATATCAAGGCACCTAATTCAATCCCTAAAATCTCTTTTACAAGTAGTTGTCGTGCATTAATTTCAGCTCTAAGAAACTCACTATTTTCTTGAATATATCTCATATTCACTAGACCAAGGGCAATATCAAACAGTGATGGGGCTGTTGAATATATAATTGGTTTTGCTCTATTTTCCAGAAATGAGATGATATGATTTGAGCCTAAGATATATGCTCCGTAACTCCCATATGCCTTACCTAGTGTTCCCATCTTTATATGATTTGGCTTTATTTTTATATCATAATGCTCAAATACGCCCAGAAATTTTTTGCTAACTACTCCACAACTATGTGCTTCGTCTACTATCAAGATAGCACCAAACTCATCTGCAATATCAAAAATCTCTTTAGCACAAATATCCCCACTCATAGAGTATATTCCCTCGATAGCAATGATGAGCCTTTTTGGTTTTAGCTTTTCTATGATGTCTATAATTTTGGCTCTCAAATCAACAATATCATTATGAGCAAATTTCTCATATCTGCTCGATAAATTTGGAAGTGTCACCATACCACTCGCATGATACTCTTCATCAATTAATAAAAAGTCTCCCTTGCGAACAAGTGACTCCAATAGAGCCATATTTGCCAAAAATCCACTACCTACTGTGATAGCAGACTCAAATCCATTTAGAATAGATATTTCATTTTCAAATATCTGATGAAGGGGGTGGTATCCACCGACTAGCATACTTGATTTTGGAGCGAAATAATCATATTGCTCTATTAATTTTACAGCTTTTTGAAATTGTTCTTTGTTGTGAGCCAAACCCAAATAGTCATTACTAGCGAGGTCAATGAGACTATCATCACAAATCTCTCTTTGCCTAAACCGACCTGCTTTTTTAAGTGCTTCTAGCTCTTTTTGGTACATTATTTACAAAGCCAAATATTGATTTGGGATACACTGTAAATAATCATATATTTCTGATATATTCCATTGAGGCTTTAAGTGCCTCAGGAATTTTAGAACTATCCTTGCCACCAGCAGTAGCGAAATCATCACGACCACCACCGCCACCACCAAGTATTGGGGCTATCTCTTTTATCCATGCTCCTGCTTTAATATTTGCGTTTTTAACACCACAAGCTATCATTACTTTGTCATCCTTGACTTGGATAAGCATGATTGCTAGTTTCTCATGGCTATTTTTGGCTTCATCTATTATAGTTTTTATATCTCCATTTGTTATCTCTTGGATTATCACTGTTGTGCCATTTATCTCTACTGTTTCTAGTTCGCTTTTTTGGCTACTTTGTGCATTTGATAGTTCATTTTTGAGTGTCTTTATCTGCTCTTTGAGCTTTATTACTCCACTTAGTGCATCTTGATTTTTGACCTCTTGCTTGATTTCACTTAGTTCATTACGGATATTTGCTACAAACTTCACGGCTTCAGCTCCACAAATAGCCTCTATCCGTCTCACTCCAGCACTCACGCCACTCTCTTTTGTGATTATAAATAGACCTATTTGAGCTGTGTTGCTCACATGTGTACCACCACAAAGCTCTATACTGCTCTCTCCAAAATCAACTACACGAACTTCATCTCCGTACTTCTCGCCAAATAGAGCCATTGCACCGCTTTGTTTTGCAGTTTCTACATCCATATTTCTAGTGTTTGAACTTGTTGCACTATCGATTTTATCATTTACCCACGCTGTAATGCTTTCAATCTCATCACTACTGATAGCTTTTGGATGAGAGAAATCAAATCTAAGTCTATTTGCCTCTACAAGCGAACCAGCCTGAGAGATGTGTGAGCCTAAAATATCACGCAAAGCTGCATGAAGCAGGTGTGTGGCTGAGTGGTGTTTTTCTATCTGAAATCTCTCATTTGAAACAGTTGCTTCTACTTCATCGCCTACTTTTAGAGAGCCATCAAATTGGCTTAGATTTAGCTCTAAAAACTTCTTAGTATCTAGTATCTTGACATCATTAAGCATTCCGCTATCACCAGTTTGACCGCCAGATTCTGCGTAAAATGGAGTGTTATCAAGCATAACCCAACCACTAGTTGCTTCGCTTACTCTTTTGAAATCATCATTTAGCAGTGCAACTACTTTTGATTTATGGTTTTTTGTAGTGTAACCTACGAAGTTATTCGCTCCAAACTCCTCTAGTAGTTCCCTGAAATCTCCAGTAGCTACGGCATCACCTGTGCCTTTCCATGAAGCTTTTGACTGCTCTCTTTGTGCATTCATGGAGTTATCAAATGCCTCGTTATCTAGCTTGATATTTAGTTCACGGAGCATATCCTCAGTGAGATCAAGAGGAAATCCAAAAGTATCATAAAGCTTGAATGCTACCTCTCCGCTAAATATATCTTTTGTATTTTCAAGCTCTTTATTAAATAGTGTAATACCTGCATCAATAGTATCGAAAAATCTCTCTTCTTCTAGCTTCATTGCACTTTTGATACTCTCAGATTGGCTCACTAGGTATTCATACTGTTTGCCCATATTGGCTGCTAAGCTATCAACTAGCTTGTACATAAATGGCTCACGCAGACCCAAAAGATACCCATGTCGTATTGCTCTACGCATAATTCGTCGCAGCACATATCCTCTGCCCTCTTTATCAAAATTAACACCTTGAGCCAAGAGAAAAGATACAGAACGCAAATGGTCAGCAATCACTCTATAACTTGCACTGTTCTTATTCTCATAGTCATACTTTTGTCCAACAAGCTTTTCTAAAGCCTCAATATATGGCATAAACAGAGATGAGTGGTAGTTGTTTAGTTTACCCTCTTTTATAGCCACAACTCGCTCTAATCCCATACCCGTATCAATACTAGGCTTTGGAAGTGGAGTTAGTGTGCCACTACTATCCCTCTCATACTGCATAAAGACAAGATTCCAAATTTCTAAAAATCTATCTCCATCTCCTCCCATTTTATCCTCAGGCGTGTTGAAATGTTCGCTTCCTTGGTCATAAAATATCTCACTACATGGTCCGCATGGTCCAGTGTCGCCCATCTGCCAAAAGTTATCCTTATCTCCAAATCTCACTATTCTACTAGGGTCAATATGTTTACTCCAAATTCTAAAGGCTTCATCATCGCTATCATGCACAGTTACCCACATTTTTTCAATTGGAAGTGCTAGATATTTATCACTTGTTACAAACTCCCACGCATAAGCAATAGCGTCCTCTTTGAAATAATCACCAAAAGAAAAATTTCCAAGCATCTCAAAGAATGTGTGATGTCTAGCCGTGTAGCCAACATTATCAAGATCATTATGTTTGCCACCTGCTCTTATACATGTCTGTGAGCTTGTAGCTCTTGGGTTAGCAGGGATTGGTGCATTGCCTGTAAAAATATCTTTAAACTGAACCATTCCAGCGTTCACAAAGAGAAGAGTTGCATCATCTGGCACGAGTGGAGAGCTTTTGATTAGCTCATGGTTTTTGCTTTGAAAAAAATCTAAAAATGATTGGCGGATGTCCATAAAATTGTCCCATGTGTTATAATGGCTACTATTTTACTAGAAAAGAGGTACGATTAACCTTTAATCATGTAGCTTTCTAGCAATGATGCAATCTGTTTGTTACCATCATTTGCTATACTTTTTAGTAGTTTTTGGCTTCTTGATTTTATCTCTTTTGAATTTAATATCATTTTTTTTACAGCCTCTATGTCTATTTTATCTTCTCTCACAATCCATGCCATATTCTGCTCAACCAAGAACTGGGCATTATGGTATTGATGGTCACTGGCGGCATATGGGTATGGTACATATAAGGCAGGTAATCCATTTGCACTTAGTTCCCAAAGCGTTGATGCACCACTTCTTGCGATTGCGAAATCAGCCCCACTCATCACACTAGCCATCTCATTTGTAAAGCCAAAAACGGTAGCTTCAATATTTAACTTATTATATTCATTTCTTACAAACTCTATATTTTTTTCACCAGCTTGATGCGTTATAGATATATTTTGCTCTTTTAGCCATGGTGCTAACTCTAATGCTAAATTATTGATAGCTTTAGCTCCTTGTGAGCCACCTGCAAAAAATATATTTTGTACTTTTCCATTTCTAGGTTTGGCTGTATTGAAAAACTCTTCTTTGATAGGATAGCTTTTAATGGGACTATTTTCCTCGTATGACGATATAAAAGCAGAGGCATATTTACGCAATATTTTATTTAGTGAACCAAGTGCTGCATTTTGCTCATGAACTACAAGCGGAATTCTAGCAATAAGTGCTGCGATTGATGTAGGTGCAGCACTAAATCCACCTACACAAAAGACTACTTTGGCATCGCATTTTTTAAGTATCTTATATGCCTGTGTAGTTGCTTTTGACAAAAGCCATAGAGATTTTACCTTACCAAGTAAGCCTTGATTTACAACCCCTCTTGTGTTCATAAAGTATTTTTCACTAAATTGATTATCATCTCCAAACCACGCTCTATCTTGCCCCATGCTTGAACCAATATAGATAAGTTTATCACTATTTATTTGCTCTTTTACTGCTTTAATTATCGCTAGGTGACCTCCAGTGCCACCACCTGTCATTATAATGCTCATAGTGCCTCTTTTCGTTCTTTTTGTACTTTTTTTGATACCATTAGCACCATTCCCATTGCAATACAAAGTGCCAATATTTGAGAACCACCATAACTAACAAACGGTACTGCGATTCCTTTAACTGGAGTAATACCTGCTATACCAAAACTATTGATAACAAATGCAAAGCCTATTAAGAGTCCCATGCCAACCGTAAAGAGTGAATAGACGGCATTATTGAGTCTGCCAGCCATTCTAAATAGTCTAAATATTATGAGCATAATGGCAAATGTCACCCCCATAAGACCAATAAATCCGAATTCTTCTGTAATTCCTGCTAATACAAAGTCGGTATGAACATCACTAAGATATCCTAGCTTAAACTGTCCATTACCTAATCCAGTGCCAAAAAGGCCGCCATGGTTAATTGCGTTTAATGAGTTGGAAACCTGATATGGCTCTTTGCTAATCATATCAACTCTAAGTGACTCAAGCCAATCAAATGGCAAGGCTGCAAGAACGGGATCTTGTACTCCAGCCCACCACTCCAGTACACGACTAATTCTATGTGGAGCCATTTTGATCAAGATAAGCATTCCAACCAAGCCAGCACCAACAAGTGATAAGAAAAATTTAAAACTACTTCCTGAGAAAAACAACATAATCATTAAAGTAAGCCCAAGAACCATAGTTTGACCCAAATCTTTTTGTATAACTGCGATTAACACAACAGCAATCATAAATACAAATAGGTATGGTAAATAAGCCAAAAGCTCTTCGCCAAAACTCATATTTTTTCTATGTAGTAATTTTCTTGAGAAACTCCATGATATAAAAAATACAAAGCCTATTTTGAAAAATTCAACTGGTGATATTTTTATAAAACCAAGACTAATCCACCTTTTTGCTCCACCAGTGGCTGAAACCAATGATGAAGGCAAAAATGGCATTAGAATCATAATGATTAAAAAAACTATAAAAAGTGATAGTCCTATTATATTAAACCACTTATCTGGGTCTAGTCTGCTAAGAAACAACATCGTACCTATACCAACAGCAATAGCCATAAGCTGACGAATAAAAAAAGAAAACTCACCAGATGAACTATATATCACTGTATAAACAGATAACGAATAGGTCATCATAAGTGAAAATCCCATAAGCAGAATAACTGTCACAAAAAGTACCCTATCAATCATAATGCTCGCTTTGTTAATATTGTTTTCATTAATATTTTCTTCATTTTATCTAAAATATTGTAATAGTTTCATGTAATATTGTCTACATTGAAGAGACATTCTACTAAAATATCAAACTAAAAAGCAAATATATTATAATGAGCATATTTTCAACAGGAAACGCATGACAACAAATAGTTTTAAATATAATCCATCAGAGAAGAGCAGTAAGCTTTTATTTTTATTTGGAATGTTTTTGTTGGCAATTATTATTTTTGCTATTTCAACTCTAAATACTATATTTTCAGATAGAGATTTACCAAGCCATACTGCTATTATTCATGATAGATCATTAAGAGGTTCTATCATATCCTCAGATGGTTATGTACTTTCTAAAAGCCAAAAAACATATCAAGCTTCTATTAGAGCTGAGAGTATAAATCCGCCTAATAGAAAAATATTTGTAACACTTTTTAGTCTATATAGTGGTATCTCGAGACAAGATGTTGCTAAAGCTTTTAGTGATAAATATGGAAATCATATTTACAAAGGTCGCATAGTGTTGTCAAATAAAATTGATGCAAGACATGCTGCACAGCTAAAATCACTGGCTCAAAAACTCAGAAAGCTTAATGTTTTTATCCCACTGAAAAAGAAAAATAGAGTTGAGATAATATACGGTTTGGATATTATCGAAAATGGAGAGGCTAGAATCTATCCGTATGATACAACACTAAGTCCTCTTATAGGCTACACAGGTAAATATCTTGAAAATGAATATGTAAGACCAATTGGCAAACAAGGGCTTGAGCGAAGATATGAAAGTTATATTGCATTTAAAAATAATGGAAAAATTGAAGGCAAGAGGGATGTAACTGGTGATGTGGTAAGGAATAAATTGACATCTATGTCGCAAAGAATAAATGGACTTGATCTGCACTTGAATGTGTCAGTTGCTCTGCAAAAACGCATGGAAAACATACTAGATAGCATGAAAAATACAGTAGATGCCGATGAATCAATCGCTGTTGTAATGGAGAGCAAATCAGGTAAAATAGTGGGTATTGCAAGCTCAAATAGATTTACTCCAAATCATATTACAAAAAACGATATCAAGTCCCTAAACCCAAAATTTAGTGAATATTTATATGAACCAGGCTCTGTACTAAAACCATTCACTTTAGCTATAGCATTAGAGCATAAAAAAGTAACACCAGAAACCGAATTTAATCTATTTGGTGGTTCTTTGGATATTGGAGGGAAAAGACCAATTACTGATGGTGATCATAGATTTGAATCCCTTAACGCAACTGATATTATTGTCCACTCTTCAAATGTTGGAATATCATTAATTTCATGGCGTATTTCAGGTCAACAATTTCATGATGGGCTGCTAAAATTTGGACTTACCAAGCCAAGTGGTATTGATTTATCTAGGGATTTAGCTGGTAAAATCAGGTCTGTTGCAACATTAGAGAAGAAACTATATAGAGCTAATAGCTCATATGGATACGGATTAATGGTCTCTTTTATGCAATTATTTAAAGCGTATGCTGCATTTAACAATAATGGCATTATACCCAAGCCACACATTGTTGACTATTTTCAAGACATTAACAAGGCTAGATATGTTTTACCTTCATACAATAAAGTAATCCAAGCAGTAAGCGTGGATACAGCATCAAAAATTAAACAAATTCTAATTAAAACTGTTAATGATGGAACTGGATATAAGGCAAAAATAACAGGGCTTATTGTTGGTGGTAAAACTGGAACAGCTAAAATGGTAGTTGATGGCAAATATAAAGCTAATCAGTATCAAAGTAGTTTCTTTGGATTCGTTAATGATAACAAGGGACATAAATACACAATAGGAGTGCTTGTAATTAATCCAAAAAAATCATATTATGCGTCAGAGACAGCAGTGCCTGTAACAAAAAATATTATAGATGCGATGGTGGAACTTGATTACCTAAAAAGAGATCCAAATGCAATCCAAGAGGAACAACGAGCAGAAGAGATTAAAGCTAATCAAACAATAGTAGAAGATATACCTCAGTCTATTATAGATTAAACCCACATATTATCAATGAGTCTAGTTGTGCCTATGCGTGCGGCTATTAGTATAATCGTATCTTTTGGTTTAATGTGATTTATCAACCTAAAATCTCTATCCACAATCTCTACATAATCAATTATCATATTGGAATCAATGATTTCTATTATTTTTTGTTTAATAATTTTGCAGTCCACTTCTCCACCAATAATTAGCTGTGTTGCATGCTTTAGTGAGTTTGGTATAGACAGGGCTTTCTCTCTCTCTAGCTCACTCAAATAGATATTTCTACTGCTCAGTGCTAGACCGTCTTTATCTCGCACTATTTCGCATGGGACTATATTTACGCTCATAAAATAGTGCTTTACCATTGAGGTTATTAGTGAGAGTTGCTGTGCATCTTTTTTACCAAAATATGCATTTGTTGCTTTTGTAAGATTAAGTAGCTTCATAACTATCTGAAGCATTCCGCCAAAATGCCCAGGTCTTGATGCACCGTCAAGTATATACCCACTAATAGCAGGTGCTGTGATACTTAGCTCATCTCTATCATACATTTGAGTTGTCGTAGGCATAAATAGGATATCTACTTTAGCGACTCTGCATATCTCTATATCAGCGGCCTCTTTTTTTGGATATTTATCTAAGTCTTCTCCTTTTAAAAACTGCGTTGGATTTATAAATATTGAAACAATTGTATGTTCATTTTCGCTAGATGAGCGTTGTATTAATGATAGATGTCCTTTGTGCAATGCCCCCATTGTAGGCACAAAGCCTACTTTACCAGCTAATTTCTCTCTCTGCGTTCTAAGCTCGTCTATCGTGTTTACAATTATCATTTTAACCTCTATTACTGTAATATTTAGGTAAAATAATAGCAAATTTTACAAAGATTACGACTGAGGAAATATCACATGGATGCATATGAGTATAGTGAACTACTAAAAACGCTAAATATTAAGATGGAAAATATCACTAATATCGTAAAACCATCAGATATACAAGAAAGATTAGATGCTATCGAGACTTCACAACAAGAAGCTGATTTTTGGAATGACAGTGATAACGCCAGCAAAGTTTCTCAAGAAAAAACAAAGCTTGAAAGAATGCTTGGCAAATATCAATCAGCCTTTGATGCACTGCAAGATGGAGCTGAGTATTTTGAATTTGCAAAAGCAGAAAAAGATGAAGAGACACTATCTATGTTGTTTAACGACGCCCCTTCACTTGAGGAGACAGTACAATCCCTTGAAGTGCAAATGATGCTCGGTGGAGAACAAGATAGCTCAAACGCTATAGTGACAATTCACCCAGGTGCTGGTGGAACAGAGAGCCAAGATTGGGCTAGTATGCTTTATCGTATGTATCTTAGATGGGCTGAACGACATGGTTTTAGCGTAGAAGTACTAGACTATCAGACCGGAGATGAAGCTGGAATCAAAGACGCATCATTTATCATTAGAGGTGAAAATGCATACGGTTACCTAAAAGTAGAAAATGGTATACATAGACTTGTTCGCATAAGCCCTTTTGATAGCAATGCCAAGAGACACACTTCGTTTACTTCTGTAATGGTGTCTCCTGAAATTGATGATGATATCAATATTGTAATCGAAGATAAGGATATTCGTATCGATACTTACCGTGCAAGTGGTGCTGGAGGGCAACATGTAAATAAAACTGAAAGTGCCATTAGAATAACGCACATAGCCACAAATGTTGTAGTGCAGTGCCAAAATGACAGAAGCCAGCATAAAAATAAAGCCAGTGCAATGAAGATGCTAAAATCTAGATTGTATGAGTATGAGATGGCTAAAAAACAAGCCCTTGTTGATGGTATAGAGAAAAGTGACAATGGATGGGGTCACCAAATTCGTTCATATGTTTTAGCACCATATCAGCAAGTCAAAGATTCAAGAAGCAACCAAGCATTTTCTAATGTTGATGGGATTCTTGATGGTGACATAGATGCACTATTAGAAGGTGTACTTATATCTCAAGCGAAGTAACACATTTTAATTTAAACCATTAATTATTTTAGTAGCTCTTGCAAGAGCCTTATCTATATGGTCGCAAATATTATGCTCACCAATCATGTGATTTAGTTTTGTTTTTTGTATATATTTATTGACACTTTTATTAACTCCTGAGAGTATAAGTGTAGAGCCTTTGTGCTGGAGTCTATCATGTACGGTTTCTATAGCATGAAGTCCTGCAGCATCTACCATCGGAACTAGCCTTAGTCGTAAAATAAATACTTTTGGTGTTACTTCCATGGTTGTCAATGTATCTACAAGACTTTCTGCTATACCAAAAAATAATGGACCTTGTATCTCGTAAACTTCTACGCCTTCTGGTACTATTTTTTTAGTAATAGCATCAGGGTCATCAGTCTCTTCTTCTTCATCATAAGCTCTAATCTTAGTTGTTTTCATCATAGTGTTTATAAAGAGTATTGCTGCAAGTGATATACCTGTTTGAATTGCAAAATTTAGATCCACAAGCACAGTTAATGCAAATGTTATAAAAAGTACTGCCCTATCAGATCTAGGAGCTTTCATGATAGATTTAATATGTTTAATCTCTGACATGTTCCATGCAATTACAATCAAAATTCCACTAAGTGCAGCAAGTGGCACTTTAACTATAAGTGAAGATAAAAAAATCATAAACAAAAGCAACCAAACTGCATGAGAAATACCAGATATTGGAGATATTGCACCTGCTTTGATATTTGTAGCAGTTCTAGCGATTGCACCAGTAGCAGGAAGTCCTCCGAATATAACCGAAAAAATATTTGCTACACCTTGCCCAAAAAGCTCAGTATTTGATTTATGTTTTGTCTCTGTCATGCCATCGGCAACCACGGCAGACAATAATGACTCAATAGCAGCAAGAACAGCTATAGTAACAGCGTCAGGGAAAACAGCTCTTATCTTTTCAAAAGAAAGTACAGGGAATGACGGGCTAGGAAGCATAGATGGAATTCCACCAAAACGACTCCCTATAGTCTCGACTGGCAAATGAAACAAATAAACAACTAGAGCAGAAAGAACCACAACCACAATGGGACCTGGAATACTAGGATATTTTGTTTGCATAAAAAATATAATAGCTATACTAACAACTGACACCCCAACCGCATAAGGATTAAACAAGTGAAGATTTTGCCCATATAGTATCAGTTTATTAATAAAATCTGGGGGCATATTTGTAATAGAAAGTCCAAAAAAATCTTTGAGCTGTGAAAAAAGTATAAGTAAAGCTATCCCAGAAGTGAATCCTACAATAACAGGATAAGGGATAAATTTAATCAGTTCGCCAGCTCTTACAAATGCCATAATAATAAGTATAACTCCAGCCATCAGTGTCGCAAGCACTAAGCCATCATATCCATGACGCATATTCACCATTGCCACCGTAACTATGAATGCAGCTGTTGGTCCACCTATTTGAAATCTGCTACCGCCAAGTAAAGAGATAAAAAATCCTGCCACAATAGCAGTAAATATACCTCTCTCGGGTGGCAAATTAGATGCGATTGCGATAGCCATTGCCAAAGGTAGTGCAACAATCGAAACAGATAATCCAGCTAATACATCTTTAAAAAAATCAGATTTTGAATAACTATACTTTTTGAAAAATGTAACCAATTTTGGCTCTAACATATAAAAAATATTTTTTATCATTTTCTTGTTCCTAAAATATATATAAAAATTATATTCCTTTTAGATAAAAATGTGTTAAACAAAAATATAAGTTTAAATATGCTTAGTCAATTTCCTATCTTCAAGCAGATAAACCTCGTCGCATAGTTTTGCTATCTCTTCATCATGGGTTACCAGTATAAGCCCTGCATCATTTTCTTTTACATAATCAAGCAACACTTTCATAACTAAGCGTGCTGTCTCCTTATCAAGATTTCCAGTAGGCTCATCAGCAAAGATAATCTTTGGGTTTTTAGCTAGTACTCTTGCTATAGAAATTCGTTGCTGCTGACCACCAGATAGCTCTGATGTTTTTTGGTTTATATTAGGACTTATTTCAAGCTTATCAAATATTGTGTAATCTATATTTTGATTTGATAAGCTAGTAGCTATATTAATATTATCTAAAGCTTTCATACCCTTAAATAGGTGATGAAACTGAAATATAATACCTATATCATACCTACGAAAAGCCTCTATCTCATCACTTGATAATGTTTTTGTATCCATCCCCATGATTTCTACATTACCATTGTCCTGAGTGGCAAATGTAGACAATATATGCAACAATGTAGATTTTCCACTTCCACTTTTGCCAACTATCGCTATGCTCTTCCCGCTATTAAGCGTGATATTTACATCATTAAACAACTCATAATCAAATGAGTGTTTTAGTTTTTTAGCTTCTATCAATACAGGCATTTATTTTTCTTCTTTAAATATTTTTCGTAAGTTTTCTAATTTTGTTTTTATTTTTACATCTTTATTATCTTTTATCCAGCTATCAATTGATGAGAAATCCCAGCCATCTATTTTATTAGTTTTATAATCTTTTTGCCATTTAGATATTTTTACATTTTTACCTTGCGCGGTCAACCTAAATATTTCTAACATATCAAGATACATCATAGCTGATTTTATTGAGCGATATTTTTTCTTAAAGTCTATTAGTAATCTTTGATTAAAAGCCCTATTTTGCACCAAATCAATTTCAAATATATTTAAATAACTTCCAATCGCATCTGGATTCAAAGCTATATCTTTTTTATAATATTCTCGTGCTTTATTATAATCCCTTGGAGTTATTTCTCCCTCGTGATGCTTTAACCCTGCTACCATACAAATCGACTGATTTTTATCTCCAATATTGCAAGCTCTTTCATAATACAATAGTGCATTAGTGCCATTTGACTTTATATCTTCATAGCCATTTTCATATATTTTTCCTAATAATCCACAACCAAATGTGCTCTTGTTTTCGCATGCTTTTATCATATATTTAATAGATAAATCTAGATTTTTACTTCTCCCGTCAGACAAATAAAATAGGCCCAATAGATTACACCCATTTGCATTGCCACCATCACAAGCCATATTTGCATATTCTACCATAGAACTGTCATCTTTATTAGCTTTATCCAGCCTTGCGTAACTTATAGCTACTTGTAAACATCCTTCTATATTTCCATTTTTGCATGCATCTTTTTGTATATCAATCCTACTAGTATACACATTCTCACTTAGACCATCTACATCATCTGCGTGTAAATTAAATGAAAACAACATTAGTATTAAAATTATTTCTATTTTTTTCAATATATTCTCTTTTAGAATTAGATAAATAATTATAGCATAAAGAGATACAATGAGGTTGTTTATTTATTTATTTATATTTTTCTTTATTATTGTGTATATTAGTCTAGTTTTTTCTATAAAACCACCATTTAATTGCGGGAGTTGTTCTTTTATGAGTTTGTAAATAGCTTTGATTTTTAGTTTTAAATTATGAATTCTTAACATAATTGTTTTATACGCACTTGTAGATTTTATCCACTCTATTGCAGACATTAGTTTTTCATATGATAATTTAAACCATCCAAATGTCATTAGCTGTATCTTAACTACACCAAACATCCAAAATGTAAAAGCTGCAATTGGTATTTTACTAAGATATAGTAATACTCCACCAACAACATTTCCGCTTAAGGCAATACCAGCTGCAACTATGCCTACAAGCTCAACAACAACAAATAGAGCTACAAATAATATAACTATTACAACCCTATTGGTAGCTAATAGTTTTTGCTCAAGAGATTGTAATATTTTTAGTGATGATATATAGTTATCAATTGGAACAATTAATCTATCCCAAATCAACTCTTCAAACAGTAGATATACAACAACTAATAAAAATTGAAATATGGTAATAGTGCGATTAAGTATGATTTGTAATATTTTCATGAAGTGATAATTAGTCGCTTATGCGACTAATTGAAGATTATTTGCGTCTAAGCTCTTTAATACGAGCTGCTTTACCTTTAAGTTCTCTAAGATAGAAAAGTTTTGCTCTTCTAACTCTACCTCTTCTAAGAACTTCAATGCTCTCAATGGCATCAGAATATAATGGAAATATTCTCTCAACACCGATACTGTTAGCACCCATTTTACGAACCATAAATGTTCTGCCTGTGCCTTCACCTCTGATAGCAATACAAAGACCTTCATAAGCCTGTACTCTCTCTTTTACGCCTTCAGTAATTCTTACTGATACTTTTAGTGTATCACCAGCTCTGAACTGAGGAATGTTTTTGCTCTCTGTTTGTGCTTTTTCAAAGCTATCTATAAATCTGTTTCTCATTTTTTTGCCTTTTGTTTGATCTTGCTGTACAAGTCAGGTCTGAAATATTCTGTTTTATAGAGCGATAACGCCCTTTTTAAGGCTGTAATTTTACCGTGGTTTCCCTTTAGGTATTCTGAAACTATTGACTTTTCTTTAAAATTATCAGGTTTTGTAAAAGCTGGAGCTTCTAGTATATTCTCCTCAAAACTCTCGCCACTTAATGAGTCTGTATTACCAAGAACATTTTCGACTTGTCTGCTAATAGAATCACAAACAACCAAACTAGCAAGTTCGCCACCTGTTATAATAAAATCTCCTATTGAAAAAACCTCATCGACAGAGGTTTCGATAATTCGCTCATCAATACCCTCATATCTACCACTAATAAGTACAATATGACTTTTTTTAGATAATCTAATAGCGTCATTTTGAGTAAATTTTTTGGCAACTGGAGTCATCATAATTATGTGGGTATTGTTATCTTTTGATTTTATGCATTCAATGGTATCAAATAGTGGCTGAGGCGACATAAGCATCCCTGCTCCACCACCAACCATTGGTGCATCTACCTTGCCATGTTTATCTGTGGTAAAATCTCTAGGATTTGAGTACTCTATCTCTATTATTTTATTTTCAATTGCTTTGGCTAAAATACTCTCAGAAAAATATCCACTTACAATATTTGGAAATAGCGTCACAAATGTGAATTTCATTAGCTATTCTCCAAAATCACCTTGGCATCTTTGCATGTTAGCTCTTTTTTTTCCAAATCAACTGATGCTATATATCTAGGAATATAAGGGATTAGAAATCGTTTTGGTAGCCCGTTTTCAACCAATACATCATCTGTAATGATATCTAGATAATCAGTAGCTCCAAGCCTATCAATATCCTCTATAACACCCAAAACTTCGTCATCTTCAACTACTTTACAACCTATAATATCAAACCAAAAATATTCATTCTGTTTCAGTTTACACTCATCTTCGGTCTTTTCTTGAGTTGTATATATTTTAGCATTGGTTAGTTTTTTTGCACTATCCATACCTTCATATCCTCTAAAACGGATTATACCTCGGGTAGGATTGTATGATATTATCTCGATATTTCCTCTATCGCTTTCAAAAATAGAACCTACTTTGAATTGTTCTGGAAAATCTGTATGTAAATGGAGTTTAAGATCACCCATAAGTCCGACTGTTCGTCCGATTTGGGCTATAAAAAGTTTTTCACTAATTAGTTTCATCAGTTTATTGTCTGTACGCTAATACGATAATTTTTTCCACCTTTGGCTTTACAACCAGAAATGAATGTTTTTATGGCATTAATCATTTTGCCATCTTTTCCTATTACTTTTCCTATATCACTAGAATCAACGAATATAACTATCTCTTCACACTCATCGTTTGAATTAACCATCTCAACTCGTACTGCTTCTGGCATCGTGACCAAAAGCTTAACATATGCCGTGATGAATTCTGTGGTCATATAAGAATTATTTGGCAGTAGTTAATTTTCTAACTGTATCACTCATTTGAGCACCAACACTTAACCAATAGTTTAGTCTCTCAGTATCAACAACTAAAACTTTTTCAGCAGACACTGGGTTATAATGTCCGATTGATTCTATCCAACCACCATCTCTTCTTTTTCTGCTATCTGTTACTACTAATCTATAAAAAGGTTTCTTTTTTCTACCCATTCTTGTCATTCTGATTGTTGTCATGTTTTTTCCTTAATTTTGCAATGCTTTAACTGCTTATGAATTCATAAGTCATTTTAGAGATGAAAATATACCATAAGCTTTATAAAATCTATATTAAATGCTGTATATTTCTACTATCTTCTGCTAATTGGTGAAAATATTGAATAAAAACTTAAAGAGTTGAAAAAATCAAAACATTCTACACAAGCAAGTGCTTGTGTAATCTGACTTTGTTTAGTACTATTAATAGTATTATAAATAATGATAATAATATGAACTAGGTACTATATTATTCAACGGATTATATGATGGATCGTAATATACACTTACTCCAGGCAAGCTAGGCTTAGTGCCTTCACTTGCGTCAATTAGCCCAGTAAAATCAGAATATGTTAATGTTGGACCATTATCAAAATGAGCTATCAATTTAGCTACAGCACCATTATTGCCACCATTTGCATAGTCCCACCCATCTGGATCATAAAACAAATTACCAGTTGTACTGTTGTATAAAATATAGTCATTGGAGTCCCTAACTTGATCCCCTGCTGTAACATCTTTAAAATTTTGAGCATTAAAGGAAAATCCGCTTAGTTCAATCTTATCAACACCATGTTTAAAATCAGTGATTGTGTCTTGACCATCAAGAATATCTGTAATGCTAATTATAAACTTATCAGCTCCAGCTCCTCCTGTTAGCATGTCTTTGCCGACTCCTCCAGTAAGTATATCTTTTCCGGCTCCGCCATAAAGAGTGTCATTTCCGTCTCCGCCACTGATTGTATCATTGCAACCTTCGCCATAGAGCGTATCGTTGCCATCTCCGCCATCAATCATATCATTACCACATCCCCCTCGTATGGTATCGTTGCCACCCATTCCATCTAGTGTGTCTCCGAGTTTACCACCATCAATGACATTGTCGCTATCGTCACCAGTAATGTTTAGAGCTACTTTCTTGCCTTCGGTTAATTGATCAAGGGCTCGTCTTAGTGGGGAACTACTATCTATGGCATCTTTTAATAGAAAGTACATCTGCTGAATAGAATCTACTGCGGCAACCCATGGACTTACTACGCCAGCAAGCCGACCAAGTGTTGCCAACAATGTGGCAGCCGCTCCAAATATTTCTTCCACTTCGCCCCATGCTATATTACCATCTATTCTACTTTTTACAATAGTGTCTGCAAATTTAACTGCCAAATCTGGAACACTCAGCAGGTGGTCTAGTAGAATTTCTGTATTTTTATATTTCCTAGGAATTAAAGCATCTAGTACATATTGAGTAACAAAAATTGATAGCTCAGCTACCTCTAAATCAGTTAATTTATTGCTTTTTTCAGTGCAATCGCATGTTTTATTACTCATTATATTTCCTTTATTTAATTATTGATGTTACCAAGAGTAACAAAGACGCATATAAATGTATCAATAACCCAGTCAACAAACTATATTCTCGCCATCTAAATGCATTGGCTTCCCATTTTGTATTTTTAATATTTCTTTCATCTTCTTTATACAGAATTTGCCCATGTATTTGTTCGTGATGTGAATTTAATATTTCCAACTCGATTCCATTCGTGTCAATTGTACAAAAAATATTTAAACCGTTTATTGCTGGAAGCATAGCTCCAGTGCCTATTACAATCAAAAAACCACTAGTAAAATATATGGGTATCAGGTTGGCAAATTCCAATGATGATACTGATAAAACTATAAGCAACAAAATATGTATACTTGCTGACGAATGAAGTACTTGGTCTTGCCAAAAGCCATTCAGATAATGATTGTGCATAAAATAATCATATTGCTTCTCTTCTTCGTTGCTCATTTCATTTTTTACGCCAAGTTCTATTGTGCGTAGTTTCTTGCGGCGCAACTCCATTGCAATTTCTCGCTCAGGGCTTTTGAGCATACAATACGGTCTATATTTAAAAGAAAAATATGCTGATACCAACATCACTATTCCTGAAACAATATAAAGTGGCATTATCCAATAGTGCATTTATGTGTCCTTGTTATTAATATTTATTACTCGTTGCACTACAATCACAAGTATATTGTTTGGCCATTTTTCATTCCTTTTTGGCGAATTCGCCTTTATTTAATTATTAAACTTCCGTTTAAACCATACCATACATCTAATGATAGATGCAACACCACACCTAAATTTATAGCAAATCTATAAAATGCAAAAAATTTTAACGCATATCCTTCGTTCACAATTACCCTAAGCTCATCTTCGTCCAGATTTTTGCCACTATATTTTTTACTATATACATTGAGTGTAGCCAAATCATCATTATCATAATTCCACAAAAACACGCCTAAAAATGGTGTATAACAATACGGGAAGGTAGAAGAATTTGCTGTTACATATAATATAGAAAGGCACACCATGCATAAATAGTATATAGGAGACAATGACAACCATGCATTACTTGTCATTATTAACATATGAAATAGTGTGACCGTGAATAATAAAAAATATCCTAAACTGAACTTCTTCGTCTGTTTTTTATAAAGATTATTTTGCTCTATTTCTTCACTGCTCATAGATTCATTCATTATCCTCTTGCGATGAAGCTCCATCGCAATTTCTAGCTCAGGGCTTTTGAGTGTACAGTATGGGCGATAGCGAATAGTCAAATAGACTCCAATCGCCATAGCTACACCAGTCATAATATATATTGGCATTATCCAATCGTGCATTTTGTATCCTTATTATTGATATTTATTTCTGAAATTCACAGTGATTAGGTGGAGAAGTAGCCTTTGGATATAGTTTCATATCGCAATATCCAAATATGAGATTGCACTTTGCTCTCTCTCTCTCTCTCTCTCTCTCTCGAAGAGCGGTTGTAATTGATTATAGTTAATTTATTTTGTAATTTCATGTAAGTATTATAACATAATATATAAATTATTTTGATTGAAATAGTTGTGGCAATATGCAGAAATCACAAGCAAGTGCTTGTGTGTAAAATCTATATTAAATGCTGTATATTTCTACTATCTTCTGCCCATTTGTCCAAATCCACCACCACCTTGCATCTGTTTCATCATATCTTGCATCTGTTTCATGCCATTTTTACCTGATAATTGTTTTGCCATTTTAGCTGCACTATCAAACTGTTTTATTGCTCTATTAACCTCGACTTGACCAAGTCCAGCACCAAGTGCAATTCTTCTTTTTCTACTATTTGTTAGCAAAGATGGGTCTTCTCTCTCTTTTTTTGTCATTGAGCTTATCATGGATTTGATTGTTCTTATTTCACTTGAGTTGTCCATATCCATCTCGCCAAGTTGTTTAGCCATGCCACCCATTCCAGGAATCATTCCCATAATAGATTTCATAGAGCCTAATTTCTTCATAGATTCAAGCTGTTCCAAAAAGTCATTAAAACTAAATGTGCCTTTTTTTATCTTTTGACTTACTCTTTTTGCCTCTTTTGGATCAATAGCTGCTGCAGCCCTTTCAGCAAGTGACTCAATATCTCCAGCACCAATAAGACGACTTACGATTCGCTCAGGTATAAACTGCTCAAGATCTGCCATCTTTTCACCATTACCAATGAAACGCAGAGGAACTCCAACCTGCTGAGCTAATCCTAGTGCAACACCACCTTTGCTATCTCCATCAAATTTGCTTAATATAACGCCACTTATGCCTATTTTTTCTTTAAATGTAATAGCAGTTTTAATTGCGTCTTGTCCAGTCATCGAATCAGCTACATAAAATATCTCATCAGGTGCAGAAATATCTTTTATGCGAGCAAGCTCACTCATAAGCTCATCATCAATAGCAAGTCGTCCAGCAGTATCGATAAGCACCACATCATATAACTCTTTATCTGCCCTAGATAGTGCTAACGCAACAATCTCTTCAGGTTTTGCATTCTCATCAGCTACAAGCTCCACACCAATCCCAGCTGTAATTTGTCTGAGCTGCTCCACTGCAGCAAGTCTCTGTAGATCAGCTGCTACTACCATAACTTTTTTCTTTTTTTGCTCTTTTAAAAAATATGCTAATTTTCCAGTTGTAGTTGTTTTACCACTACCCTGTAATCCAGTCATAAGCACAATCGTTGGTGGCTTTGATGCGAATACAAAACCTTGATTACCATTGACTATGAGCATAGTTGTTAGCTCTTCACTTAAAGCTTTTAATAGGTTTTCTTTACCAATTCCTAGCTGTTTTGTCTTGGTCTCTACATTTGAAACTAAGTTTTTAACAACTTTATGGTGAACATCTGCATTTAACAGTGACTTTTTTAGCTCATCCATTGCTCGTAATAATGCTTTGTTGTCATCACTAAACCTAATTTTACCTATTGTATTTCTAAAACTTTCTGTGAGTGTATCAAACATCTATTAACCTTGTATTCTATCTGTATATTGCTAGTATTGTACCAAAGGGGTGCTTAAAGTCTTAATTATCTTTCTTGATACAAAAATGCCATAATATAGAAAAATTAACAATTTATTTTAATAAAATATTTTAAATATATCCATCATTAAAAGCTAGAACAAAAACTGTTAGATAAGCTGTGAAATTATCATCAAAACAGTAGATAAGGCAATTCTCTTTGCCATAACTCCTATATTATTACCTATTTGGCAACTACTGCATGAGTTGTATTTCTTAGCATCATACTGTGCATAAAAGAAAAATACAATCATAGATACAACTACCATACCTAAGCCACCCAAAATCCAACTGCTAAAATCTCCGAGTTTAAGTAGCATAAGTATCAAAAGTACACCCATGGCAAATATTAGTTTATTGGCAAAACTGACAAAATAATCTTTTGTAGAAAATAGTGGACAAATTTCAGGTTGAGATACAAGTCCACCTGTTGCCAAAGCCTTGATGACGCTATCACTTTGAGATTTTGGTATTTTAGAGAGGAAAGTACCTCCGAAAAGATAATCAATCTTTCGTTGAAGAGTAGAGCTGAGCCATTTATCGCTTATTAGTTCACTTTTGGTTTGACCACTTCTGTCATCATATACTACTGATATGGTTTCATACCGTGGAATTTTTTGTTCTATATTAGGATAATAGGCTGTTTTCTCCATACTATCCATCTTGCCCTCAGCTCTAATAATGCGTGGGTTTATATACTCAAGCCAACTGTCATTTTGTTTGATAACTACAATATTATATGGGATTGCTATCTGTAAAGCACTCAAAGCATCAAGATTATTAGCTTCTATGGTATCGCGCATATTTGATAAAACATCGAATAATTTCTCATCAAATGTGCGTACATCAGTACATGGCGTGAGGATTCTATCATCTGGATATACCAATAAATCTTTGACCATGATATTTTACCTTTGATTGTTGACTTGTTATTATGAAGTTACGAAATAGTGTATTGACACATATTTCGTATTGTATCTCTTAGTGGCTTTTCATTACCACGATTATCATTTTTATGTTAATCATTACAAATCTAATAAACTGCCAAATAACGCAAGTTCTAAAAAATGTAACAAATCTAGTTGGAACCATTGTTGTAAAGTTCGCATCGTATGGCTTTATTCTTTTTTCTATTTCGGTCATTTTAATTCCTTTTTCATATAATATTTTCTTCAAAAGAGGCAAAGCCATCTTTTGAATTCATTTCACTAAAGCTTCGCCTTTGGCTCAGTTGAGATTTAATATTTCATTTGAGTTTGTGGCGAAAATATTTGGTTTACTCTGGGATCAGAGTCCAACCAGCTTTTAGTTTTGCTTTGTACATAAACATGTGATGAAGAATATGTTTAATCCAATGGCCGGCAAGACCAATCTCTCCAAATGTATAATTCAAATCTCTACCCAATCCTGGATAAGTTTCAAAATCAGGAACAACAGGGTAAACCGTAAGTGCTGCAGCAGTTCCAGTAGTCAAGCCTTTACCAGCACTAGCTACGCATGCTGCACCCATATGTGCCATGGAAGCTTTATGCAGTGGAGCATCTTTCCCTTTTGTGATTCTGTCACAAATAGAATGAGCCACCGCTTTACCTATAATACCACTTGGCATACCAGTTCTTGGTGGCGTTGGGAATATTTGAGTTCCATTTGGAGAACTCATTGGTTTAGATATTGGATGTGGTGGTGCAAAAGCTATACCACATGCAAACATATTTCCATAAGTTGGATTTTGGTAAGTTTCAGGCCAGTCACTTGCTTTCCAATTCTCATACGCTCCAGCGTCATATTTAGCATCAACTTTCATGAATCCATTTGGTGCAAAAACAGTAGCAG
The DNA here is from genome assembly GCA_002412865.1 of Sulfurovum sp. UBA5198. Taxonomy (GTDB): domain Bacteria; phylum Campylobacterota; class Campylobacteria; order Campylobacterales; family Sulfurovaceae; genus BN30871. The sequence goes on along the minus strand of DHVW01000016.1, from coordinate 13,525 downwards.
TTATATCTTCACCTGCTTTATCAATAGCCTTTAGTCCAACACCAGCAAATGGTGGGATAAGCATTGCGAAATCGAACTCCTCTACACCCATAGAACCATCAAGAAGTTCATAATGAGCCTTACCAGCTTCTACTTTGTTTACATGTGCTCCAATTATCCAATCCACCCCTCTCTCAGAAAAGAGTGATTCAGCAAATAATCTTGAACTAGCTGCGTATCCTCCTCTTTTCATATGAAGACCACCAATACCAAAGTCGCCAAGGAATGATTCATTTGAAATCCATTGAATATCTATATTGTCTCTAATACCTGCTTTATTTGCTTCATGCTCAATATTAAAGATATACTCAAAAGCAGCACCTTGGCATGTACACATACCATGTCCGGTTCCTACTAGAACCTTTTGTCTCTTAGTTTTTGCTTTTTCAAAGATTTTTGCTAGTTCATGTGCTGCATGAATAGCGTGGTCAGCCGTACATACAGATACTGTGTGCTCACCAAGACCATTAGCATCGCCAAGTCCTGGCGTTGCTGCAAAGTTCAGCTTTGGTCCAGTTGCATTAATCAAATAATCATAAGTTAGCTCTTCGCTTGTGCCAGCTTTATCGGCCGAAGTATACTCTATTGTAATAAAAGGAGATGTTTGAGTGCTACTTCCTTCTGGGTTGATAGAAATTGCTTTTGCTTGTCTATAGTCAATACCAGCTTTTTTATAAACTGGAGCTAGTTCAAATGTAACCTCTTCTTTGCTCATTTGTCCTACACCAACCCAAATATTTGATGGAATCCAATTCCATAAACTATTTGGTGTCACTACTACAACCTCATGCTCGCTTCCCAACCATTTCTTTGCAAATGTAGCAGCTGTGTGTCCAGAGACACCGCCACCCATTACTACAACTCTTGCCATATAAAGTCCTTTAATTTGATATTTATCAATCACTATTTTATGTGATTAAATATTAAAATAACTTGAAATTATAGTTAAATAGAATAAAAAAAGATAAATATTATAGTAATATATTTATCTTTCAATATTAATGTCAATTAATCTATGATAAATATCATTTAAACTAATTAATATTTTTTATTTGTGCTTTTCGTGAAAGATCAAACCATTATGATTTTATATGATTTGGCTATAATTTTTAAAAATTCACAATTATAGGGCATATATGTACATACTTGATCTCCTAATAGTACCTATAAAGGCAATGAAAACAAGGTATATTCCATTATTAATGATATATTTTGCATATGGAGCTAGTGGCTTTTCTGGTATTGCGGAGAGTTTTTGGGTCAAAAAACATCTAAGTCTTGGTGCAACTGATTTGATAGCTCTTGGTGTTTGGCTAACTTTCCCATGGACTATTAAGATGATATTTGGTCAAATGGTAGATTCTGTATCAATTCTTGGCTCAAATCGTAAAGTGTATGTATATATCGGGGCTTCATTTATTGCAATTGGTACAGTTATTATGATTGCTATTGTAGGTAATTATCAAATCATTCAAAGTTACAACTTAAACAAACTATATATAATAGCCTCTGTTATTACCGTAATAGGATTTGTCTTGCAAGATGTAGTAGCAGATACTATGAGTACGGAGGTAGTAGACAGAGCACAAAATCAAGCTGATATTGATAAAGAGCTTGCAATGGTGCAGGTAATGGCCAGACTATCGTTAGGATTGGCTGTCTTTGTCGTAGCTGGTCTAGGTGGTTGGTTGCTCCAATATTACTCTTACGAGACTATATTTAAACTCTCAATATTTATACCTATTTTGAGCGTCATTGGTGTTACACTTGTGCGTCTTAATCCTACTCCCTCGTCTCCACTAAATAAATCTATATTTTTCGGCGGTCTTGCTTTTGCACTTTTTACAATTATAATTGGATATAACGACTTGCCATATTCACAAGAAATTGTATTTGTTATATCATTGGCTGTTGTTTTGTATATGCTCAGCTCGCTAATTAGAGATTTAGAGGCGGAAACTATTAGGTATATAGTATCTGCTATGATAATCATATTTGTATATCGTGCCATGCCAAATGTGGGTCCAGCTCTTCAGTGGTGGGAGATTGATGTACTCAAATTTGATGAACCATTTTTTGGAACTTTAGCTCAGATAGGGGCAGCGGTAGCTCTAGCAGGTATGTGGGTAAGCTCAAAATATATCATAGAACAATCAATTACAAAAGTTTTAGTATTCTTGACCGTATTGGGATTTTTCCTTTCACTTCCTACTTTAGGATTGTATTATGGGGTGCATACTTATCTAGGGATTGATGCTAGAACTGTTGCACTTGTGGATACTGCTGTGGCTTCACCTTTTGCTTATATTTCTGGCGTGCTTATGCTCACTCTTGTAGCTATTTACGCTCCGACTGGCAATAGAGGAACTTGGTTTGCTCTTATGGCTAGTTTGATGAATATCGCTCTTAGTGCAGCAGGATTACTCACTAAATATCTCAATCAATGGTTTGAAGTAACTAGAGAAGTCAAAGATGGAGTGATGGTCGTTACCCAAGCAAATTATGATAATTTGGGTATTTTATTATGGATAGTTGTCTTATCTGGGCTTATTGTTCCTTTGCTTGTTATTTGGAAATTTGATTTAAAAGGAGAAAAATGAATAGAGTAATATTGTTTGATTTAGATGGTACGCTAATTGATTCTACAGACGCAATTGTGCAGAGTTTTGGTGTGGCATTTGAGCATTTTGGTTCACCATCGCCATCACGGGTGGATATAATTTCACATATTGGTCATCCACTTGATTATATGTTTAAAGAACTTGGTGTTGAACCTAATAAAATAGATGAACATGTAGCTAGATATAAACAAAATTATCAACTAATCAGCAAAGAGATGACTTCATTGTTGCCAGATGCATTTGAAGCCATAGAGTTAGCAAGCAAACACGCTAGATTGGGTGTCGTCACAACCAAAACAGGAAGTTATTCTAGAATTATACTAGAGCATCTTGGTGTAATGAGCTATTTTGAAACACTAATCGGACGAGAAGATGTAGTAAGCCCAAAGCCACATCCAGAGCCTATCTTCAAAGCCATGAAGCACTTTGAAAATGCAGAATTTTGGATGATTGGAGATACTACCATGGACATAGATTCAGCCAATAGTGCAGGAATAAATAGTGTAGCAGTATTGTGCGGTTATGGTGCTAAAAATGAACTAGAAAAAGCCACAAATAACATAAGTAAAAACTCACTTGAGGCCGTCAAAAAAATTATTTTAATAAATTTGTGAAATAATTGTGGAGATAAAAGCTTAAATTAAGAGTCTTGCGATTACAATAGAATCACAAGTCCAAAATATTCAGGAGAAGAGATGGTAGAGATTAGATGGCACAGTAGAGCTGGTCAAGGTGCAGTAACTGGAGCAAAAGGTTTAGGTGATGTAGTTTCAACTACTGGCAAGCAAGTTCAAGCGTTTGCACTATATGGTTCAGCAAAAAGAGGTGCTGCCATGAGAGCTTATAATCGTATTGATGATGAGCAAATCATTAACCATGAAAAATTTATGAATCCAGATTTCGTTCTGGTAATTGATCCTGCTTTGGCTTTTACTGATGACATAACAGTTAATGACAAACCAACGACACAATATATAGTGACAACTCATACTGACAAAGAGACGCTTATAGCTGGAATTCCTGCATTGCAAGATAAAGCAGACAGAGTATTCATAGTTGACTGTATGGAGATTTCAGTAGATACAATAGGTAGAGCTGTACCAAATGCACCTATGCTTGGAGCTTTTATAAAGATTTCTGGAATGTTTGAACTTGATTATTTCTTAGATAGAATGAAAAAAGTATTGAGTAAATTCCCACAAAAAATCATAGATTCAAATATGCAAGCAATTACTCGTGCATACAATGAAGTAAAATAAGGATTATCAATGAGTTTAGAAAATATATTAAGTAACGCACAAAGAGGACAAAGAGAGCTTGGAGCTGAAAAAAAGGTAGGCTGGGATGAAGTAACTCAAGGTGTTGTAATCAACGCGTTTGAGTATGACGCTACAAATGTATCAAGAGAACTTAGTGAAGATAGAAAATATTCTGACTTTAGTTCATACACGGCTACTGTTGCATCTTGGAGAATTATTAAACCTATCTACAACAGAGATATATGTATAGATTGTCAAAATTGTTGGGTTTGGTGTCCAGATACTTCAATCATATCTAGAGATAAGCAAATGTTAGGTATAGATTATGATCACTGTAAAGGTTGTGGAGTATGCGTAGAGGTTTGCCCTACAAATCCAAAATCACTTCTAATGTTCGCTGAAACAGCAGATGGAGAAGAGTGTTTAGCTGGCTGGCCAGTTAAAGAGAAAAAAGCAAAAGAAACTGAAACAGAATAAGAATAATAAAGGAATTATAATGGCTGAAAAAATTGAATTACAAAAAGTAGAAGTTTGGGATGGTAACTATGCCGCTTCTCACGCTTTAAGACAAGCTCAGGTTGATGTAGTTGCTGCATATCCAATTACGCCTTCAACTCCAATAGTTGAAAATTATGGGCAATTTGTAGCTGATGGATATATCGATGGCGAATTCGTTATGGTCGAATCAGAACATGCTGCTATGAGTGGTTGTGTAGGTGCAGCAGCAAGTGGAGGTAGAGTAGCAACTGCTACTTCATCCCAAGGTTTTGCATTGATGGTAGAGGTATTATATCAAGCAAGTGGTATGAGACTTCCGATTGTACTTAATGTAGTTAATCGTGCTTTAGCATCTCCACTAAATGTTAGAGGAGATCACTCAGATATGTATCTTGGTCGTGATAGTGGTTGGATACAAATGGATGCATTTAATGCTCAAGAGGCTTATGATATGAACTTATGTGCATTTAGAGTTGGAGAACACATGGATATTAGACTTCCAGTTATGGTGCACCAAGATGGATTTATCACATCTCACACAGCTCAAAATGTTAATCCATTAAGCGATGAAGAGGCTTACAAATTTGTAGGAGTATATAATCCAGTTGAAGAGATGCTTGACTTCTCAAGACCTGTAACTTATGGGGCTCAAACTGAAGAAGATTGGCACTATGAGCATAAAGCTAGACAACACAAAGCTCTTATGGATGCTAGACCTGTAATTGAATCAGTATTTGCAGAATTCCAAAAAGTGAGCGGTAGACAATATAAAAGAGTTGAAACATATATGACCGAAGATGCAGAAGTTATCATAGTTGCCCTTGGCACTACGGTAGAGTCTGCTAGAGTTGCTGCTAAGCAACTTAGAGAAGAGGAAGGTATAAAAGCTGGAGTAGTAGCTCCTAGAGTACTTAGACCTTTCCCTTTTGATGCTATTCGTGATGCTTTGCAAAATTGTAAAGCAATTGGTGCAATGGATAGATCATCTCCAGGTGGAGCTTTGGGTATGTTGTTTAACGAAGTAAGTGCTGCTATGTACACTACTTCGGCTAGACCTGTCATGAGCAATTATATATACGGTCTTGGTGGTAGAGATTTATCTATCAACGCTATCAAAGATATATATAGAGAATTACAAGAGAACGCAACTGCAGGAGAGATAACAACTCCTGTTCAACAATTTATAAGCCTAAGAGGGCCTAAACTATCATTTTTTGAAACTAGAAGGAGTTAAAAATGGCAATTACATCAGTAAAAAACTTAAAAGAGTTTTCAACAGCCAATGAGAGATTTGAAGGTGCACACCTACTATGTCCAGGATGTGCTCACTCTATGATAGTTAGAGAGCTTATGAACTGTAGTGATGACAATCTTGTTATTGCTGCAAATACAGGTTGTCTAGAAGTTTCAACTGCAGTTTATCCATATACTGCGTGGGATACATCATGGATACACATAGGTTTTGAAAATGCTGCAACTGCTGCTAGTGGTGCTGAAGCTATGTACAAAGCTAGAAAAAGAAAAGGAACTCTCAAAAACCCAGATGCACCTGTGAAATTCGTTGCATTTGGTGGTGATGGTTCTACATACGATATCGGTTTTCAGTGGCTAAATGGTGCAGTTGAGAGGGGTCATGATTTTACATATATCTGTCTTGATAATGAAGTATATGCAAACACAGGTGGACAAAGAAGCTCATCTACTCCAATCGGTTCAAGCTCAACAACTGCACCAGCAGGTAGAGTTAGCTATGGTGAAAAACAAAACAAAAAAGATATGATGTCTATTATGGCAGCAAGTGGAGCAAAATATGTAGCTCAAGTATCTCCAAATAAATGGAAAAATATGGCTCAAGTGTTCCAAAAATCACTTGCAACTGAAGGACCTTGTTATATCAATGCTATTTCTGCATGTTGTACTGAGTGGAAGTTTGATCCAAAAGATACTATACACATATCTGATTTAGCTACTGATTCATTAGTTTTTCCTCTTTATGAGATAGTTGATGGACATGAGCTTAATATCAATTATAGACCAAAAAATATTATTCCAGTAAGAGATTATTTGGGATCACAAGGTAGATTTAAACACCTTTTCAAACCTCAATTTGAACATGTTCTCAATGAATGGCAAACACGAGTAGATGCTCAATGGGATTACCTACAAAGAAGAGAAGCAGCGAGAGTTTAATCTCTTCTTGCTTTTTTATAAATCAATCATACATTAACAAATCTTTTTATCCCATAGGATACATAATCTCTTTTTGAACATCTTCTATAAGCTTCATCACTTCAATACTTAATTCCATATCCTTTGCCTCTAATGACGCATCAAGTTGTGCTACACTATTTGCTCCTATAATTGTAGATGCTACAAAATCAAACTGCTTTGAATAAGCAACAGCTAATGTGACCAAATCAATTCCAAGCTCTCTAGCAATAAGGCTGTATTGGGCAGTAGCTGATAGTGTTTTGTCATTTACAAATCTAGCCGCTTGAGCTCTCACTCTAGGTGAACTATTTGCCATATATGCACCATATCGGCAATTAGGAGGTATAAATTCGCCATTATATTTTCCACTTAATACTCCTCCAGCGATAGGAGAATAAGGCAATAGTGAGATTTGCTCAGACTCACAAATATGAGCTATCTCGTCCAAAGCTCGTGGGTTATTAAGAGAAAAATTATTTTGGATAGATTCAAACCTAGAGATATTTAATCTTTTTGAAGTTTCATTTGCTTTAGTAAGTCCATACGCACTATCATTTGATGTTCCTATATATCTCACCTTTCCCTCTTTGATAAGCTCATCAAACGCTTTTAGCGACTCCTCTATCGGGACGATGGTGTCAGGCCAATGCATTTGATACAGATCTATATAGTCAGTACCTAGTCTTTTAAGGCTTCCTTCAATTGCTCTTTTTATATGAAAACTATCAATGGCAGTCATACCATGTCTAATAGGTGGCACGAACCAACCATTTGCTGCTCCTGCTACTTTAGTAGCCAATATGATGCTGTTCCGTGGTTTTGTAGATAGCCATTTGCCCACTATCATTTCAGTTAGTCCAGCTTTTTTTGCGGTTGGTGGCACAGGGTAAAGCTCTGCTGTATCTATAAAATTTATACCATTATCATAAGCTTTATCAAGAATTTTAAATGCTTCACTCTCGTCACAACTACTACCAAATGTCATGGTTCCCATACATATTGGGCTTACTCTTAGACCTGTTTTGCCTATATATCTATATGTCATTTTTGTCCTTTAGATAAAACTATAGTGGCAAATCGTAAAAATATGCCAATCCATAATATATACTATAAATTCCATAAATAAGTATAGCAATAGCAGCAATTTTATTCATTATTTGTCTAAATTCTAGCTTTTGAAGCAAACTTACTGATTGTCCTATGGCTAATAGCGTAGGTACGGTTGCCAGCCCAAAGACCGCCATTATCAATCCTCCATCAATCATAGATGCTGACGCTGCAGCTTTGGCAGCAAAGAAAAATACAAACCCACAAGGGAAAAAACCATTCATCATTCCAAGAGCGAAAAAACTACTGATAGACTTACTTTTAATAAGCCTTGCAAATAGTGTCTTAAACCAAGGCATTTTCATCACAGAGCTTTCCAATAGATGAATAAGTTTTGAAACACCAAGCATTCCAAGACCTGTAATAATCATCACAACTCCAGCTACTATAAATAAAATACCATGAAAGCTCATACTTAAAGCAATAACAGAACCAATAAATCCAAATATCATACCGATGACTACATACGAGCTAACTCTGCCAATATTGTATGCACCATGTCTCATTAGTTGTGATTTTTTACTCATAGTATTATCTATCTTGGCTGAACTATAAGCTATAATAAATCCACCACACATGCCTATACAATGCCCAAAACTACCAACAAATGCTATTGTAATAATAGCCCACCATTCCATCATTCCCATATTAGTCCTTTGATTACCACACCAAGTAATAGTATATTTAGTGTATTGTACCCAACTGATCTGTCCATATCGCCAACATCTTGTTCGCTCACAATTAGTTCTTATAATTTAACACACACTTAACACTATTGTGTAATAATGCTACAATAAATTAAAAGGATATAAAATGAAAAAAACTATATTGGCAGTTACTTTAGCACTATCATTTGCGAGTGCGGATCAACTAATAAAGCTAAATATAAAAGGTATGATGTGTCCAGCATGTGTGAGCAATGTTAAAACTTCACTCAATAGCACAAATGGAGTCAAAGATACAACTGTATTTCTAAAAAATGGAACAGCAGAGGTAAAAGCAGATAATAGTGTAAAACCTGAAGCACTATGTGCAGCTGTAAAAACTGCTGGTTATGAGTGCAAAGTAGCTAAATAAACTACTACTATTTTTTTACCCTCTTAACTCTTGTAGCTTAGCTTTTACTTCAGCTACATGGTTTTTGACCTTTACGCTCTCCCACATATGAGCCACAACACCATCAGGATTGATGATAAAAGTACTACGAACCACACCCATATTTTCTTTACCCATAAATTTCTTTAGTTGCCATACGCCAAAAGCACTACATAAGCTCTTTTTCTCATCACTAAGTAGCGTTAATCTAAGCTCTTTTTTGTCAATAAATTTACGATGAGATGCAGGACTATCTGGGCTAACGCCGATAATCATCGCGTTTAGTTCACTAAAATCTGGCAATGCTCTAGTAAATTCACACGCCTCCACCGTACAGCCCGGAGTATTATCTTTTGGGTAGAAATATAACACTATCCACCGACCCTTGATATCTCTAAAACATATCTCTTCTTCATCTTGATTTGGTAGACAAAATTCTGGAACAGCCTCTCCGATTTGCAACATACAGTATCCTTTTAATAATTTTTTGATAGTATATCCAAATGAATGAAAAAGAAGAGTTATTAAACCAAATTGAGAAGCTAATGAGCTATGATGATGACAAACCTGCTATTAATCCTGAGTTTTTAGAGTATTTTGAAATAGATGAGCTTATAGGTATTAGAGATAATCTAAGTAAAAAAGTTGGTACACTAAGTGAAGATGACTTAGATTGGCTAGAGCAGTTTAAAAAATATGAGTAATGTTAAATAATCGTCGCCCTGAGCTTGTTTCAGGGTCTAAACATAAGATTCTGAAACAAGTTCAGAATGACTAATATCAAACGAATTAAAAAAAATACTTATAGTACAAACAGCATAAAATAAATAGCCAAACCAGTTACGCCAGTAGCAAGAATAAATGCCGAAGTTATTTTTGTCTCTTTTTTGTGAGCAATTGAAGCCTTACCCGGCAATGCAGATTTTCCACTAGCTACCAATGCACTATATAGTGTTTTAGTCCAAACAACAAGCGTCATAATAGCAATAGCAACATGCATTAGTAAAAAATAATAAACAAATGTGTGCGATAGTGAGCTGCCTTTGATAAACTCTTCAAATCCTCCACCAATTCTAACCCCATATTCAAAATATCCTACTACTATAACCGAAACGATGTAAAGTGCCACTTGAGCAATTTTGTGCGTTTTATAATGACCTTTAACAGCAGGATAGACAGCCAAAGCTAACAAAACAGGCAAAAGTGCCACAATGATAGTAACCATATCCATAAACAGAGGAGCTCTTGTGCCTAAAAAACCAGATTGAAACATATAATCCATAAAATATCCTTTTAAATAATTTTATGAGTATATCGAAATAGATTTAATTTCACTAAACTCTTCTAGGGCATATTTTGGTCCTTCTTTACCTATGCCTGAGAGCTTCACGCCCCCATATGGCTGTACATCAAATCTCAGTGTTGGTATCTCATTAATGACAACACCACCAGCCTCACAATCATCTACAAACCTTGGCACAAGGGACAAATCATTTGTAAAAATACTAAACTGCAATCCATATGGTGAACTATTCATCTTCTCTATTGCCTCTTCATAACTAGATACTTTTACTAGGCTAACTATTGGAGCGAAAACCTCTTCGCATACTATTTTCGTCTCATCAGTTACATCAGCCATCACAGTTGGTGGGAAAATTCCATCAATTATCTCTCCACCACATATCGCTTTTGCTCCTTCGCTTTTGGCTGACTTTACCCAGCTCATCGCCCTAACTTGTGCTTCATCATTAATAAGAGGTCCCATAAATGTATCATCATTATACGGGCTACCAACCCTTAGCTTGTTACTCTCTTGGGCTATAATAGTTGCAAACTCATCATAAATATCACTATGCACATAAACTCTCTGTAAGGATATACAGACTTGACCACTATTATAAAATGCACCATATGCACATCTGGCAGCTGCAAATTTTATATCCGCACTTTTGTCTATAAATGTAGCTGCGTTTCCGCCAAGCTCAAGGGCTACTTTCTTTATTCCTGCACTTTTAGCGATGATATTACCCACACCTACAGAACCAGTAAAGCTAATGACCCTAGCTATTGGACTACTCACAAGAGCTGAGCCAACTTCAGCGTCACCATACACCACACTAAGTGCATTGTGTGTTGAAAATGGTGAATTTATAAAAAGTTCGGCAAACATAGAAGCAACCATAGGTGCTTCTGGTGTAGGTTTTAGAACAACACAATTCCCTGCTCCTAGAGCTGGTGCTATTTTATGTGCTATAAGATTAAGAGGAAAGTTAAAAGGAGTGATGCAAACCACCACACCACACGGCACTCTAGTAAAATATGACATAGTTTTACGACCACTAGGCATGATATCAGTAGGTATAGTCTCTCCATATAGATTTGCCAAAGCATAAGCAGTTAACCTAATAGTCTCAGCGGCACGAGCTACCTCAATGCGAGAAAAACTAATAGGCTTAGCCACCTCATGGGTTAGCATAAGTGCGAACTCTTCAGCTCTTAGCTCAAGCTGATTTGCAACATCATTTAGCCACGATATTCTTCTATGAAGTGGTGATTTTGCTGCCTCTTTTGTGGTCTGCTCGGCTAACTTTAAAGCTTTATTTGCATCATTTCCATCACAAACTGGAGAATATGAGACTATGCTATCATCAAACGGTGAATGTCTTGGAATAAAATCTGATTTGTCTACTATTTGTGAACCTAAGTAAAGCTTGGCTTTTTGTGTATTACTCATATGGCGTCCTTTAATCTATTGATTATATTATAGCTGATTAGAGTTTAATATTTAAACATCATTTTGGTCAATAAAATCATTAATTTAATGAATATATAATCGAGTTTATGGTATAAAAAGTAATGAAAAATAATTTTTTTATTGTCATTATAGTGACATTAAAAAGTAATATAATACCATTAGAAAACCAAAGGGGGTTAAAAATGTTTAATATGAAAAAAGCTTTGCTTTTAATCTTGTTGTCATTATTGTTTGTAAATGCTGAAACTATACAAACAAAATCACAAGAGATGATATCTTCACCAAAAGGCACATTTAAAGATCAAAATGTAACCACCCAATCAAAAGAAATTTCTGTAATTTTTTATCGTTTAAATGGAGATAAAAACTATGTTTCCACTGTAAAAGCAGGTGATAATATTGTTGGTTCATTGTTGCCAAATCATTATGCTCTTACAAAAGCTTGTAAAAAGAAATTATTAGTAGGGATTGCAGAGAGAGGCGATATCATAAATATTACCCATTATGATCTAAGTAATTTAAATAACATTTCAAGTACTATTTATCTAAAAGTTATTGAGCCAACTAGTAATAATAGATTTGGCTTAAGTATCACCGATCCCCAAGTTGCTCAAAAAGAGATTTCATCACTCAATCTAAAATCAAATATCATCAATCGTCATATCCCAAACTGTGAAAAATTAGATAACCAATCAAATCTTCTTAAAAGTGTTACGATTGGAACATATTCTATATTTGATTTTAATGACAGCAAACTAAATAAACAAGCTATTGCAGAGCTTTATGAATTGACGAAAGATATTAAATTGCATGAATCTAGTATCAATAGTATACAAATTCTTGGGTATACAGATAGGTTAGGAAGCGAAACATACAACTTAGCATTATCAAAACAAAGAGCAAACAAGGTTGCTGAATATATGCGTTTAAATGGAGTGGATATTGAGATAAAAAGCAATGGTCTGGGCGAAAGTAATCCAGTAAGCAAAGACTGTGATTTATTAAATACTTTCGCATTAAAAAAGTGTTTACAGCCAGACAGAAGGGTTATTGTGAATCTCATGGTTAAAAAAATAAACCCAGCAAATCCGACAACTTTAGGAGAGTTATTATGAGAAGTATAGTTGAACTGATTGTTCATGGTCAAAATGGTCTAACAACAAATTATAGTGTAGCATCTGATGCTGCAAAGACGGGAAAACAACTTATTATTAAGTCAACTGGGAAAGTTGCATATGAGTTAAAGGATACCTATTTTGATGTGGCTCCAAATCAGGTTATTGCAAAAAGAAAAGGTAAAAATCTAGAGATAAACCTTGATGTAGACGGAAGTCCTTTGGAGGCTAGCGAAGCACCAGATATTATCATCGAAAACTATTATGATGATTCTGCTTCCAAGCTCATTGGACTTGCTGAGGATGGTAATTACTATCCGTATGTACCACAAGAGGGCGAAACATCTCTTCTTACTTACAATATGACCGATGGTGTATTTAGTTATCAAAGCTTAGGACAATTAGATAACATTATAGCTGCACCATGGTTGAGTCCTAGCACTATAGGCTTAGGAGCATTGGTCTTGGGTGGTATCGCAGCTGCCGGTGGTGGCGGTGGAGGAAATACTGTAGCTCCTATTAATGATGCACCTAACGCTGTTAATGATGGTACAGCATTAGCTCCTGCTGTAACAACTAATGAAGATACACCAGCTAATAACATTAATGTACTTGGAAACGATACAGATATTGATGGAGATACTTTAACAGTTACTGCAGCAACTAGTCCAAACGGTACAGTGGTTATCAATCCTGATGGAACACTTAACTTCACTCCAACTGTAAACTTTAATGGTAATACAACAATTACTTACACTGTTAGTGATGGTAATGGTGGTACAGATACAGCGACTGTTTTCATTACAGTAACTCCTGTTAATGATG
>DHVW01000015.1 GCA_002412865.1 Sulfurovum sp. UBA5198 | reverse complement strand
TGTAACCGTATCATTGCCAGAGCCAGACAATACGAAATTGTTGCCACTAGTGAAATTGATAGAATCGTCTCCACTACTGCCAGTATGCAATATACCGCTATTTAACTCTAGACCATTTAATTGAAGCAATTGCTCTAGTATTAAAGGATGATTTGCTAGATCAGACATCCATTCTTGTAGCTCAAAGACGGCACCATTGTCAACCATATCAAATTTAGCTCCACCAAATCGCACCAAATCATCGCAATCCAACAAAGCATTCTTTATGTCAATATTTGCTAGACTACTCAACATAGCAGTTACGCCACTCATATCTAGCCCGATACCACTCTCATCTATGGTAAACTTTATCTCGTCCATATATGATTTTAGTCTTGTTTGCAAAACCAATTTACCATAAACTGATTCTTTTAATGCCTCGTAGCTTTGCTCCATAAATGCTATTTGTGCCGTAGACAAACCAACGAATACTGGTGGAATGGTAGTAATCCGTACAGAGCCATCGCTTGCTGTAGTTCCAGCTGAAGAGGTATTTGTGATTATACTACCATCAGTAACAGTTGTGCTTCCTATTCCAACTATTTTATTTTCTGCTGGCTTGATATCCACGAAAGTTTCTCCGTTAAACCTCTCTAATATATCTACTAGATTTGCTATTCTTTCGCTCTCATTGTGTAGATATATATATCGTGCTTGTTTGTCTTGTTCTTCTGATGATGTCACCATAGTAGAAGTGCCACTGCTTTGTGTTGAGCTTCCAGATGAGACACTCATACCATAAAGATATAACGACATATCGCTACTGCTACTACTAGGCAAATATACCAAATCCCTATGAAGTACACTATTGGCTTGTCCTATGCTCGTACTCATATCAGAAGTCTCAGCCCATTGAGCTATCAGTGTATCTACTTCTGACATCATCGCAGTTTTGCTTACATAGCCTTGATTTTGCATGGTTTGCAAGGTATTAGTTAGTCCGTCTGAAAGCATCGAAGCCTCCCTCAAATCCCGTACCATACCACTCCCGTTCATATCTGGTAGTAGCTTTGCGGTATCGCTTAGTAGCAACTTGTCCGTGAATTCACTATAAAACGAATTTTGTGAGAAGTTGAGATTACCAACTTCGCTTGTAGTTCCATCTGATTTTGTGTAGCTACTGATAGCAGTTTTGATATTACCATTCAAGTTTGTACTTGAAGATGTAGAGTCTAGATTGATAGAGACAATACCGAGTTCAGTTAGTGTAAACAGTTCTCCACTATCGCTCACTCCATCACTATCCATATCTCTCCAAACTCTCACATTATTAAAGTTACCATCACCTGCATCAAACTTACCATTTTTATTGGTATCCTCAGCACTCAATGCCCCAAATCCATCGGTAGCTTTCACACCATTTACCATAGTTTGGTCACCAAATAGTTCACCTCCATTGTCAATAGTTCCGTTTCCATTTCTATCAAGCACGAGTAAGCCATCATCACTTTTTGCCCAACCTGTGGCAGTTTTCATACCATCTCCATCAGTATCAAATAGTACATGAGTAGATGCACTGATACCTATGGTCTCTATACCGTCACCATCCAAGTCTAGCACGAGTGGGTCAGCACGAGGAGCAACCCAGTTTTTGAAGGAGTTCCAAAAGTCATTGACAAATGATGAGATTTCTAGGTCGTAGTTGTTGCTTATCATCCAATCAAAAAAAGCTTGTTGGGCTGCTGTGTATTGGTCATAAATACCATCGCCATTTAATCCAGCAATAATAGCAGCAGCACCTACTCCAATAATAATGACAGGAGATGCAGCTGCGGCTGTACCGCCAATTACTACTGCCAATGCCATTCTAATGCCTGTAGACACTAACACATCTGCTAAATATCCAGCACCCACTCCAATAACTGCTTTTTCTAAATCCGCCCTTGCTTGTGCTGAACCCTCAAAAGAGATAACTCCAGTAATTGTCCCGTTCATTATGCCAAATGATGCCGCAAAAACTTCTCCAGGTACACCTCCAGAAATACCTGCCGTTTTGGCAATCATTGCCATCGTGCCATCAAATCCCGTCATTATCGTTTGTAAATTATCTTGTGTTGTGTTGTTGTCTACCATTTTATTGTCCTTATTATATATTTATTATCATGCTTAAATAGATTTAAGCCACCAGCATTTTTCTAATAAAATAGGTTGCGTTTTAGCTCCTTTATGAAATGGATATATCTCTACATTTTTTTGAAATTCAGCAATATCTCGATGTGAAATGTCTGCCAAAAACTGTATAATCTTTATTTCTGTTTTTTTGCTCACCAAATTGAGATCTATTTCGGTATTAAAGTAAAAACATTTAATCCTTTTGGCAAATGTTATTGTTCTATTATTGAAAGCTTTCATATTCATGTAGGTTAACCCAACAGATATTTCATCATACTTCATCACACGCTTTCCAACCAAAAACCATCTTTTCTCAACGCGATCACGATAAAATCTAAAATCCCGTATCAAGAGAAGATTGATTGTCATTCCTATCGCAAATAGCATGATTGCGTACATTGTGATATACGCAATAGGGTTGTTTTCTTTCACAAAATATCCACCAAAGCCGTAAAACATAAAGATTCCAGGAACATATGGCATAAATAATCGCCACAGCACCCGCCACCATACATACTTCACAACCAACAAAGGTTTTTCGTTTTCTGTTTGTAATTCATTCATTTATGCCACTCTCCTTGTATTATTTAGGGTATTTGTAGTGGTGGCTGTCAGATTTATAGAAGCGATGCCTAGTTCATTAAGAGTAAACAATTCCCCTGCATCACTCACTCCATCACTATCCATATCTCTCCAAACTCTCACATTATTAAAGTTACCATCACCTGCATCAAACTTACCATTTTTATTGGTATCCTCAGCACTCAATGCCCCAAATCCATCGGTAGCTTTCACACCATTGACGAGAGTCTGGTCGCCAAACAATTCCGCACCATTGTCAATAGTTCCGTTTCCATTTCTGTCAAGTACAAGCAATCCGTCATCACTTTTGACCCAGCCAATGCCTGTTTTTATCCCATCGCTGTCACTATCAAATAACACATGGGTTGTTGTAGATATACCTATAGTCTCTATACCATCACTGTCAAGATCAAGGACGAGTGGGTCAACAGGTCTTACCCAGTTTTGAGCAAGTTCCCAAAGAGATTGCAATTCAGGATTCAACTCATATGGCAACAGATCAAACAACCATGGCAACAATCCACCTGGTAATGCTGCTTGAAGTCCATCGAGGATACCACAAAGGATATCAGGAACAAGGTCTTCTGGGAGCCCAGCAAGGAGGTCGTTGATAGCTTTACCGAGGTCATCAAGATATTTTCCTGGATCAAAACTGTCATCTCCATTTGGTTTATAATCCCAAGGCATACCACCAGCTGTGAGCATAGCTGCAAGTTCTCCTCTTTGGGCATCGGTAAGATTATCTTGGTCTGGTAAATTATTGAAAAAATCGTAAATACCCTTACCAGCATCTTCACCGATATCAGACCCTTCATTTCCTAAATATGCAGCACCAACCGCACCGCCAACTATATATCCAAAAATAGCACCTACTGGATTTCCAGATAAAAATCCACCGCCCAAAGCACCAAGTCCACTACCTATAGATCCTCCAGCATATGCACCCAAAGTTCCCCCTATGGCTGCACCTATTATGCCTGCAACTTCTCTAGCAGCATCATCTGAAGACAAAATTGTCCCAAGATCTTTTCCTTGTGATAAATCCTCACCAATTTGCCCAATAATATCTGTTCTATGACCCCACTTCCCAGTTAGTGGCTCTCCAACTTTTCCTATTGCTATGCACAAATCAGCCAATAAATCTACACCATCTAAAAAATTATTTTCATTACCCATTTAATTTCCTTTAAATAGTTTTTTTATCAAACCTATGTTCATCATTATAAATGAAACAAGAATAGCCATTTTTATAAAAATTGTAGTAAAGATATAAAAACTTAAACCAATTTTTGATTGAATGAGATAATTAACTATATTTCTTCTTGAATCTTCATCATATAACCCATCTGTACCATAAAAAAAACTTGCATTGCTTTTTATTAAACCTATTTCAATAGCCAAAAATAACCCTATTATGATATACATAAATACAAATTTCTTTCCATTACCAAAAATATCTGAATCGAAATTTTTATTTATAAAAAAAATCGACAACATTACAATGCTCAAAACTATTATGGCAACCCAAGCCAAAGAAACCTCCAATGATACTATTTGAGAAATTTTTGTCGCTCCAGCTATAACCTTTATTCCTGGTATCCAGGAGGACATAAAAGATATAAAACTTTGACACAGACTACAATTTGACACAAATTCTTCTGTTAAAAATATTGGTAATATTGGAATAACAAACAAACAACAAACAAAAATAACTATCATAATATTTTTAATCAATTTATTTTCTATCTGACTTTCTTTGGCTCTTTTTTGAGCCATCTCATTTATTCTATCCCATCCACTTTGATATATTTTTTTCAATATCTTCTCCTAATCCTCAAATTTTCACTTCTATAATTATACATAAAATCTAAAGTATTTTTTTAAGTTTTTATGCAAATAGCCAAAGGAAGATTCTATAACAACATCTTATAAGGTGTTGTTAATAACATTATAAAAACAATAAAATTTAACAAAACCTTATAGGGTGTGAAAATTGATAAAAAATGTGGATTTCGACAATGTTTGGCTTCATCCACATATCCTCTTTTGACAGGATTCTGATGAATATATTGAATTTTTGAAATCATAATAGAATCACTTTGTATGAGTTTGGGTTGAATACCCTCTTGCCATAATTGGTATTCCCTGTCTAATTTATGAGCTTTTTTATAAAAAGTAAGCTGCTCCAATATGGTTTTTACATTTTCTTTTTGAAGAAGTTTTATAAGAGATTTGGCTGTGTGTGTTTTAAATTTTGCCATGCTTTTGCCTATATCATCACTTTGTGCCAAAATATGAATATGGTTTTCGAGTATGACATAAGCGTAGAGTTTAAGATTGTCTTTTTTCTGGAGGTATTTAAAGCTTTCAAGAAGTATTTCGACACTTTCTTTTCTTGTAAACAGAGGTATCCAGTTCAATACCGTACAGGTGATAAAGTGTGGATGTGACGGTTCATATATTTTGTATCTACTTCTGCCCATGTGTCTATCTTTTTTTCTTATTATGGCTTATGTAAATACGAGAGTGTAAAAATATGTCAAATTGTAATAAAATGTCAAATGTGAGTATGCATTCCCACGGAAACCATGGGAACGAGAGAAACCTCTAGGTATTTTATAATTATAATACCATTATGCCTTTTTTACAAATTCTTGTTTGAGTTTAATAGCACCAATGCCTGGCACTTTGCAGTCGATATTGTGTCCATCATCACCCTCAACTAGACGGATACCTTTGATTTTTGTACCCACTTTAATTCCGTCACTACTTCCTTTGACTTTAAGATCTTTGATAACGGTAACAGTGTCGCCATCTTGCAAAATATTACCATTGGCATCTTTTACAACCAAACCAGTCTCTTCAGGTTTATCGTTTTTATCTTTGCTCCACTCATAACCACATTCAGGGCAAATATAGAGATTTTCATCCTCATATGTGTACTCACTATTACATTTTGGGCAATTTGGCAAATTTTCCATTTTTATCCTTTATTTATTAATTGATAAACTCAAAGCCATAAGTTAACATCTGAGTTCAAAAGTGGAATATTATATCGCAATATAGTTAAAAAAAATCGACATCAATCTAGTTCTATATTTTCAATACAATTTATGATATCATTATAATACACTCTTAAATGGAGGTTTAACAGTATGAAATTTACAATAGGTGTTATAAAAAATATACTTGTACTTACATCAAAAGTGATTGACAATCCTTCTATTTCAAAAGATAGCAAAATACATAATATTAGGGTCCTATCAAAAAAAATGAGATCTATACTTTATCTCATCAAACCTTATTTAAAAAATAAAGAATTCTTCCAAAGCCAAAATATATTTTACAAAGAACTTTCTAAAATTTTCTCGCAAGAGCGTGAAAAAAAAGTTATGTTCGATACTTTTACATGGATAGTTAAAAAATGCAAACTCTCCTTGGATGATACAAGCGATATACAGGTTGCACTAAGACAGAACATGGAAAATAACATTATTCTAGATTCTAATATTGACAAAAAACTTCAAATATGCGAGCAATCTATTTTGATGGCAATAAGTAATTTACACACCTTTGAAAACTATATACCAAAAAATTTGACATTAGGATTTAAAAAAACATACCAAGAAGCATATGAAGATTTAATTTTTGCTCTTATAACTAGAGATATAGAGGATATTCACCTATTTCGCAAGTATGCAAAATATCATATGTACCAAATCCAATTATTTCCAAATCAGATTAAACATCCAAAAAAAAGAATTAAAGATCTTGACAAACTAACATCTATTTTGGGCAGGATTCATGATTTGGCACTTTTAAAAAATTATCTCCAGAATAATACAAATTTGACAAATTCAGACATATTAATATTCTGTATAGCCAAAATACAGAAAAAGCTTATAAAAAAAGTTTTAAAATCAGCAAGAAAAATATTTAAATATAGTCCTAAAAAGCTTAAATTATCTAAAACATCATAATTATTTTATATATCAAAAATAGAAAAAATATTAGAACTAAAAACAATAATAGTTGTGCGTATCTTCTCTTATTTGACATATGTGTCTAATCTCTTGTTCCAGCCGATACGCCATCTCTCTTCGCCTCTGGCTTTTGGAGAATTATCTATTCTGCGTGAAAGCATAGATTTTGCACTATCACTAAAAGCTTTGAATTTATCAGGATTTTTATAGTCCATGTTTTCAAGCACTTGAAGCAATCCCCAGCCTTGATTATTGTATCTCTCGCTAATCAGCGTACCTTCACCTTTGAAATTCACATAATCAATCAAAATATAAAGCCCGTGCTCATTGATAGTTCCATCTTTGTTATATAAAATAGAGTTAAAACGGTGTTTTATGATATTCTTTGCATGATTATCTTTTATTGAGTCTAACATTTGTGGAAGTGCCAAATTTAATCTATTTGCTAAAAAAGAGGCTTGGATATTGGTTGTACTCTTTATGAAATAAAATAGCTCTAAATACTGCTTATCACCTCTAGCTTTTGCTTCAAAAAACTCTTTTTTTGTATTCCACGGAAATGGAGTTTTGGAGTTGAGCCATTTTGGCATTGTGATATTTTTCTCTTCCATGCTCACTAGCACCATTGGGAATACTTCTCTAAATTTTTCTGTATGCCCAGCTGGAAACCATATAAAATGCCCTATTCCTAGCGATGCAAAATCTTCTCCATCATTCCAATGCACTAGATATCTATCAAGTCCCGCACCTTCATTTGCCCATACTTTTGTGGCAATATATTGCTCCTGAATAGGGCTTAGTTTTAGTGACGCTGAAAACAGAGCAACAGTGCCAATAAAAAATATAATAAGAAATTTTTTCATCAGATAAAACTCGGAGCATCATTGGCAAAAAGTATCAAATCTCCTGCTTTTGTATGTTCTATAAGCATGTTTTGCATATCTGCTTTGTTTGTTAGCTTTAGAAGTTTGCTTCTATCTATATACTTCTCAAAAATTACTTCATTAAGGCTACCAGTGACGATCACCACATCAAAGACTTCATTTGCCCTTTTGGCAACCTCTATATTAAGCTCATCATCAACCTCTACAAGCCCAGGGGTGATAACTACCTTGCGGCCTTTGTGGGTAGATGCTAGAGCAAACGATGCCATCATTCCATCAATATTGCCATTAAAGCTATCATCAAGTATCACTTTACCGCCAGCATCAATTCTCTGAAGTCTATGTGGTGTTGCTTTTAGCGTTGAGAGTCTTTTTTGAATAGTTTCACTACTAAGACCAAGATGCATTGCGACTTTTATAGCTGCTGTGAGATTAATAGCGTGAAAATCACCCAAAATAGGGGCTTCATACTCCACTCCATCGACCTCAAATGATGTACTATCAAGAGTAGAGATTACACTTTGCTCATCTACATTAAATATATGTATTGTATCATTTGCCACAGCATTTGCACTCTTATGAATCCAAGCCTCACGCAGTCTATTGCTCTCTAAAATCTCTAGTTTTGTAGCTGAAATATTTTCTAAAGTCTTGAAGTACTCTATATGAGCTGGTCCTATCTTGCCTACAACTGCGTAATGTGGATTTACAAAAGTAGTGATTTCACTAATATCTCCAATAACTCTAGCTCCCATCTCAACTATATAAATTTGGGTATCATTTGGCAAATCATCATTTATATCTTTTATCACTCCACCCAAAGTATTAACAGAGCGAGGCGTAGCATAGACTCTAAAGCTGCCCTCTAGGATATGAGCTAGAAAGTTTTTTATACTTGTCTTTCCATAACTAGCTGTAATGCCTATGACTTGCATATCTTTCATGTTTTGTATTTTGGTTTTTGCTTTTGCCTTGAATCCTGCAAATAAAATCTTTTCAACAATAAATGAAGCAATCCAAGCCAATATAAATGGAGCAAGTACAAATTTACACTCTGCTGCAAAATACAAAAGAAGTGCAAAGATGATTAGCATAGTTGCAAATCTCTTAATCCTTCCAGTCCATACGAGTGGCTTATCTAGTCCTTTGAACCAAAAATATAGAGCCACTGCATACAAAATAGACGCTATATATCCAACTCCAAATTTATGCTCTGCAATCATATATGCCACAAATGGAGCTACAAAATAGATGATATTCCAAATTGGTTTTGTATGGTTTAAAAGAACTCTTTTCGGCTTATAGCTGTACCATTGTAGTGTAGTAATCAGATAATAACCACTTGCTAGTACAAATAAAATATATCCTCCAAATGCTATCATGCTTCTTCCTTTGTACATAAATTTTCTATATTTGTTGATATCAAGTGTGCATGTTTGAGAAAAAAGAAATGGTCTCCATCTAAAGGAAATAGGCGTGAACCTTTGATTATTGACTGTATCTTCTCGGCTGTCCAAAGTGGTGTTGCTGTGTCACTTTTGCCCCAAAAAAGAAGTGCTTTGCCGTTAAAATCTTCAAAATTATGCTCAAACTCTTCATTAACTACATTTTTGAATGTCTCATACATCTCATGGCTCATACCCTTAGCATCAGGACTTACGAACATAGAAGTTAATTTACCAATTCCAATAGTTTTAAAGAATTTTGATATGAATATTTTTGCTCTTACACTAAACGGTTTAGGAACTAATATTCCTGAGCTAGAGAGCAGTACAAGACATTTTGGCTTTAACAGTGTAGCAACCTTGCCACCAAACGAGTGACCTGCAATAATATCTGCATCCACATTAAGTTCATTCAAAAATAGACTGATAATATTAGCATAATCGCCACTTTTTAAAACTATGCTAGGGTTGTTGCTTGACCCAAATCCTGGCATATCAATATAAATATGCTTTAAATCCTGCATATGCTTGCCAAATGCCTGTTTCATAATCTCTTTATTACTTCCCCAACCATGCAAGATAACAATATTATTTGTCATTTGTGGATTCACTATGTCATATGAAATAGTAAAAGTCTTACTATTATATTTAATCTGTTTAGATGCCATATTTACCTACTGTTATTTAAAATTTAGTCTATGAAATTATCTTTTTTAAGCTCAGTTGACTCTATATATTCACGATACAAAAGAGATATTCCCACAGTAACTACGATAATCACAGCTGCGGTTATGCTAATTCGTACGAAATTATCCCAACTCATAAAAGAGGTCCATAGCTGGATAAGTCCTAAAATCGCATATATAAATAATATTATACCTGTGATAATACTAGCAAACTTCATAACATTCATTATCTCTTCTCTCTTTTCATGATTACTATGAAGCCTTCTCTACTCCAGAAAAGCAACATTCTTCTAATGTCTTTCTCCATTGTCACAACTTCCCAACCCTCAGCTGCATTAACATTTAAAAATGCACTAAATCGAACTGGATCAACTTTTGATTGGCCCAAAATAAGTGAGCCTAAGATCCCCTCTTGATATATAATCGCTTTATATTCCAGCATCTAAATCCTTTTAAATTATCTAATACTTTTCGCACAAACTGTAGCAGTTGAAAATGCCCACTGAAAATTATAACCACCAAGCTCACCAGTCACATCAAGCACTTCACCTATAAAATATAGATTTTCTACTTTTTGGCTCATCATGGTAAGCTCATCAATTTCACTTGTATCAACTCCACCTTTTGTAACTTCGGCCTTATTATATCCAAATGTTCCTGCTGGTGCAAATTTATAGCTTTTGAGAGTGTGTAGTTTTGATTGTTCATCTTTGCTCAGCTGTGAGTAAGGCTTATCTGGCAAACTAAACTCATCTAGTATAGCTTTAAGCACTCTCTTCGCTAGAGGCAAGATAGTGCTTATATTTTTCTTTGATTGTTTAGCAGTATGCCAATCAAAATCAGGCAAAAAGTCTATCTCAATAGTTCCCTTTTCCCAATAAAGAGATGCGTCTAGTATGCATGGGCCACTAACTCCTTTGTGGGCAAAAAGCAATGCACCACTACACACTTTACCTCCTACCAATATATTCACATTTTCTATGGCTGTACCGCTTAGCTCTTTCATGAAAAACTGCTCTTTTTGCAGAGTGAAACCCACAAGTGCTGGAGCTGTTTTCTTTATACTATGCCCAAATAATGTAGCTATTTCATAACCTATCCCACTAGCCCCAATTGTAGTGTAGCTAAGCCCACCTGATGCCACTACTACATTTTTTGCTTTGAAGCTATCACGATTTGTTTTTACTATAAAATAATCATCTATTTTGCTTACACCAATAACGCTTTGATTTAAAATCACACTCTGCTTCTGCGAATCTTTGGCAAATATTTCTTGTAGCTCTTTTGCACTTGATGGACAAAAATATTGATTATTTTTTTGAATAACTAGATTTAGATTTTTTCTATTGCACCATGCGAGCATATCATGTTGGTTGAATTTTTTCAGAATAGTGCTAACGAATTTTTGATCACCAAGGTAGTTTTCACTAGAGACATTTGCATTTGTCACATTGCATCTACCACCACCGCTTATAAGTATCTTTGCACCTAATTTGGCATTGTGTTCGATAATGGTGGCTGTTTTTGAAGGCAATAGTGAAGATAGCATCAAACCACTAGCTCCACCACCTATAATAATTACTGGTATCATGTGGGAAATTATATCCAAATGTATGATAAAATATCACAATTAATTAATCAAGGCAACAAATAATGATAAGAATAATAATCACAATATTAACAATTTCACTATTTTTAAATGCCAATATGTTTGATGGTAAAAAAATTAAACACAAAACAAACGCCTATATCTACCAAGATGTAAAAGCCTATTCATACCAAGCATTTCAATCTGAAATACAACAACAAAAAGTCCTAGCAATGCAAAATGCAACACGAATAGCCAATGAAGAATTCATTAATAAAACTAAAAGCTACACTATAAAGCCTAAACAAACCAAGCAGGCACAAGCCACGGGAGGACAAGAATGTGTAGTAGAAAGTGCCAAACAATATAAAGGCGGGAAATATGTTTGGGGTGGTACAAAACCAGAAGGTTTTGACTGCTCTGGATATACTCAATTTCTATATGCAAAACATGGCGTTAAACTACCTAGAACAGCTTACGCTCAATCAAGAATTGGACAGTCAGTCTCCACAGAAAATCTAAGACAAGGTGACTTGTTATTCTTTTTAACCGATAGAAATCGTGGTGTGCCAGTCACACATGTAGGTATTTATGCTGGGAATGGTGAATTTATACATGCAGCCTCAAAAGACAAGGGAATAATAATCTCTCCACTCACGAGTGGCTCATACTCAAAATGTTTTGTAGGTGCAAAAAGAGTTGCTTCATAACCTAGAATTATAATCTTTGTAGTTTTTTAAGTCCTTCTTTTACCATGGTTGCCGTATCGCCACTACCCCCACTCAGTGCTTTTCTTATCTCATCTTTTTTGAACCCTAAACTCTCAAGTGCCATAGTCGCTTCACTCATTGAGCTTCCAGTAGCACTATCACTATTGACATCTACTATGAAATCAGCCAACTCTACAAGTATCCGACTAGCAGCCTTTGGACCAATCCCTGGTACTCGTTTTAACATAGACACATCTTTGGAATTAATAACTTTGGCAAATGTATCAGGGCTAAATGTAGAGCATATTGCCAAAGCGACCTTTGGACCTACTCCATTGATTTTTAGTAAAGTATCAAACATTCTCTTCTCGTCACGAGTAGCAAAGCCAAAAAGCATATTTGCATCTTCTCTGATTATTTGAGCAGTAAATAGTTTTACCTCATTTGTGGTGATGACTGCAGATGTATGAAGCGATACATAAACTTCATAAATCAACCCTTGTACTTCTATATGCAATAGCGTTGGCTCCTTGTGTTCAATCGTGCCTTTTATCCCAACTATCATATTTGCTCCATATTTTTTGTGAGTATAGCCAAAAATGTGAAATGTGGATAAATATATGTCAAATTGAAATGGAAATAATTTTTGCCACACTAAACACCCTCCTCGTTCCCACTCAGGAGAGTGGGAACTAGAGAAACCTTCATTATTATATGAAAGAAAAATATATTTAAAATTTGCACTTTTAATAAGATCCTCAAATCTGAATGCACAACTTTTTAAAATTAATGGACTTGTGTTGTTTTTAAAAATTGCACTTCAGGTTTAAATGTGCGTTTCTTTAGCTTCGTCTGTTTCCCAAAATAAGAAGTAACCCACCTAGTGCTATTGCTCCTGCACCAGCCCAAACAGGAATCTGTACCGTTTCCTTCTCTTTTACTGACATTTCGAGCGGTCCAACTTTCACCACATCGGTCTGTTTAGTGTAACTAAAACTGGTATATATCAAACCAAGTGCACCACCAACAATGAGTAAAATTGCTAAAATTCTTATTGCATTCATTTTATATCCTTTTAATTTAGATTCCGTACAAGCTGAGTATGAAATTGGTGACTGAAAAACAGAAACCATACTCAGTACAGAAGTTTTTTTACAGTATGCGACGACGCTGAATAAGACGAACTACTATCACCACGAGTGCAATAATAAGAAGAACATGGATGAATCCCCCCATAGTATAGGAGCTGGCAAGCCCAAGAACCCAAAGTATAATTAGAAGAATTGCGATTGTTTCAAGCATTTTATCTTTCCTTTTAAAAAATTATATAGCGTAGCATTAATCAATAGATTAGCTACCTGTGTAACTTACTTAATTGTTGGCTTGATCAAGTATGATGTTTACTTGAATTTCGAAGCAAATGAATTTAATGAATTGCCTAGAGAGTCCCACGCACTCCCAATACCAGCTTTAAGGTCCTCCAAAGCATCGTCACTAGCACCCTTAAGCTCGATAAGTTTATCCGCAACAGCGTCCTTCATAGAACGAAGTTTTTCAATTTGTTTATAGTATTCA
This sequence comes from Sulfurovum sp. UBA5198, assembly GCA_002412865.1. GTDB lineage: Bacteria > Campylobacterota > Campylobacteria > Campylobacterales > Sulfurovaceae > BN30871. The sequence continues at coordinate 37,048 of DHVW01000015.1, read as the reverse complement.
AGTTGTAAATCAGCATCTGCACCGTCGACTTTTGCCTTGAGTTTGTCAATATCTGCACTCCACTCGTCTAATTGTGCTTGTAATTTCTGTTCGTATGCTTCTTTCATGCTCATGATTGTTCTCCTATCTAATAAAATGGTTAATAGAGCGGCTAATGGAAACTTTACACTGTATTAGTGTATTTTGAAGTATACTCTTTTTTATTTGGATTTACAAATTAAATAAGTTAATTTTCTTAATAATTAAACATTTAAGACGACAATCGTCATAGTATAGAAATAAGAAATAGTGAGGTTGTGTGATAATGATAACTTATGATTATATGGAAATATATTTAATATTTCAGACTCCGTATGACTGTAGGAAACCACTTAGGGCAAGCACGGAGTAACAAAGCGTTTCATTATTGAATAAACCACCACTTCGTTGCTTGATAAAACTTTGGATATAATCACAACAAAGATAAACTCTAAAGGCATATATGCGATTCAAGTCAATATTTAGCAATTCATTTGGTATACTCATATCCCGCGTGAGTGGACTACTGCGTGATATAATGATGACATCAGCTCTGGGAGCTAGTATCTGGAGTGATGTATTTTTGATGGCGTTTAAGTTTCCAAACTTGTTTCGTAGGATATTTGCAGAAGGATCATTCACTCAAAGCTTTATGCCCTCCTATGTGGCATCAAAACAAAAAGGGGTTTTTGCTGTAGCTATATTTTTGCGTTTTATGTTTATCATTGTCGCTTTTTCATTGCTTGTGACTATGTTTCCAGAAGCGTTTAGTAAGGCTTTGGCGTGGGACTGGAGTGATGAGCTGATTGCCAAGATGGCTCCACTGACTGTGATAAACTTTTGGTATTTGGATCTCATATTTATAGTTACATTTTTAGGCACATTGCTTCAACATAAAGAGCATTTTTTTACTACTGCATTTTCTACTGTATGGCTAAATATTGTCATGATAGCTACTCTTTGGTGGTATGCAAAAAGTGACCCAGCTACTATCGTCTATGCACTCAGTTTTTCTATATTAGTGGGTGGAGTGCTACAAATCATAACGCACCTATATGCAATCCGCAAAAAAGGACTATCTAAAGTTCTAATAGGTGGCTGGAAATACAGAAAAACCAAAGACACAGCAGAAGAAGAGAGTAAATTTAGAAAGCTTTTTATTCCATCAGTCATAGGAAATTCTACTGCACAAATAGCCTCTTTTATAGATACTAGCTTAGCTTCATTTTTGGTCGCTGGAAGTGTTTCGTATCTTTTTTATGCAAATCGTGTCTTTCAACTTCCATTTGCTATTATAGCTCTAGCTATTACAACTGCGCTCTTTCCTGCAATATCTAAAGCTATTAAAAATGAAAATGAAACTCTAGCTTTCTCAAATCTATCCAAAGCATTTTGGTTGCTTAGTTTGCTTTTAGGCATATCAGTACTTGGTGGCGTGCTGCTTGCTGAGCCTATTGTGTGGCTACTATTTGAGCGAGGTGCATTTGATATACAAGACACTATCAATACTGCTGATGTACTAAAGATGTATATGGTGGGGCTTGTGCCATTTGGCTTAGCTAAGCTATTTTCACTATATCTCTATGCTATGCACAAACATATAAAAGCTGCCAAGATTGCTGTGGCTTCACTGGTTATAAATCTGATATTTTCTGTGATTTTAATGCAGTTTATGGGGGCTGCTGGACTAGCATTGGCTGGTAGTATAGGCGGGGTTGTGCAGATGGTGCTTACTATTCGTGAAGTTGGATTTGATAAATTTTTGGATATTATTAATAGCAAAAGAACGCTATACTTTATTATAGCTATGGCGATTTTGGGTATAATACTATACTTTTTAAACCAATATTTAATTCATCTCATTAGGTAAACAATGTATATATATGACAGCTCTAAAAAAACAAAACTAAAGTTTGAATCAATCATTCCAGACAAAGTCACAATGTATGTATGTGGACCAACTGTATATGATGATGCTCATCTAGGTCACGCTAGAAGCTCTCTAAGCTTTGATATGCTTTTTAGAACTCTAAAAGCTATTGGCTATGAAGTGAAATATATACGAAACTTCACAGATGTGGACGATAAGATTATAGCTAAGATGAAAGATATTGGTAAAAGTTTACTTGAAATTACAGAGTTTTACACGCAAAGATACTTGAACGAAATGGACGCATTAGGCGTACAACGACCTACAGTATCTCCTAAAGCTACTGAGTCTATAGAAGCGATGGAGAATATGATAAGCTCCCTTTTAAAAAAAGGTTTTGCATATCAAATATCAAATGGTGATGTCTATTTTAATACTTCAAAGGATACAAAATATGGTTCTTTGTCTCATATGGTAAATGATGATACAATAAGCCGTATAGAAGCCATAAGTGAAAAGAAAAATCCAAAAGATTTCGCACTATGGAAAGCCACAAATGAGTTTGTATCTTTTGATAGCATATTAGGCAAGGGTCGCCCAGGATGGCATATAGAATGCTCTGCAATGATAGAAAAATATACAGATGGCACGGCAGAATATAGTATAGATATACACGGTGGTGGTGCTGATTTGCTGTTTCCACATCATGAAAACGAAGCAGCTCAAAGCAGATGTGCCACAGGTCATGAACTAGCAAAATACTGGATGCACAATGGATTTGTGCAAGTAGATGGAGAAAAAATGAGCAAAAGTCTTGGTAATAGTTTTTTCCTCAAAGATGCCCTAAATAGCTATGATGGCGAAGTGTTGAGATTTTACCTCACAAGCGTTCATTATCGCAATGATTTTAACTTTAACGAGATAGATTTACTCAATTCTAAAAAAAGGCTGGATAGGATTTATAGGCTTAAAAAGAGAGTATTTGATCAAACTAGCTCAAAACCAACTGAAAGATTTGTGCAAAAAATGCTAGAAGCAATGACGGATGACCTCAATATATCTATTGCGTTATCAGTGATTGATAGTATGGCCGCTACTGCTAACGAGAAACTTGACATTACGCCTAATGATAAAAATCTCAAAAAAGAGACTAGAGCAAATATCGAGTTTATATCACATTTGCTTGGATTTGGAGAAAAAGAGCCATTTGAATATTTTCAAATAGGAATAGATGAGGATATGAAAGCAAAAATTGAAGAACTTCTAGGGCAAAGAAGTGAAGCTAAAAAAGCTAAAGATTTTAAACTAGCTGATAGCTTTAGAGACAAGCTCACAAGTATGGATATATTAATAATGGACACGGCAAATGGCACGCTTTGGGAAAAACTAACATGAAAGAACTATTTAAACAGTATCTACCATACTTCAAAGATTACAAAAAAGAGTTTATTTTTTCTGTAATTGGCATGATAGCAGTAGCAGTCGGCACAGCAGGAACAGCACAAATAATCAAACCTACACTTGATGATGTGTTTATCAAAAAAGATGAGGCGATGTTGTATCTGATACCTTTTGCACTATTTTTCGTATACCTCTTAAAGGGAGTTGGTGCATATGTGCAGACATATTTTACTACATATATTGGACAAGATGTCATCAGAAGACTAAGGGAAGAGTTAGTTTTGCATATAACAAAGCTTGATATGGAGTTTTTTCACAAAAACCACTCAGGCACTCTGCTTTCACGGGTCACAAATGATATAGCTAGAATACAATCAATTGTATCAGAGATTATACCTCAATTCTTTAGAGACACGCTAACCGTGGCTGCTTTAGCTGGTTATGTTATTTATCAAAATCCAAAGTTGGCACTTTATTTTCTAGTCATTATGCCACTTGCTATATTTCCTCTGGCAAAACTATCAAAAAAAATGAGAAAATACTCAAAAATGTCACAGCAAAGCACAGCTGACATGACTATTAGACTCGAAGAGATATTTTCAAACATAGATGTAATAAAAGCAAATTCATCACAAAAATTTGAACTAACTAGGTTTGCAAAAGAAAACAGTACAGTCTTTAAATACATAATGAAACAGGTCAAAGTAAATAATCTGACCACACCTATTATGGAAATATTAGGCTCTATTGCAATTGGGCTTGTAATATTCATAGGTGGTCAAGAGGTTATCAATGGCAATATGACTGTTGGTGGATTTTTCTCATTCAGTGCCGCACTATTTATGCTCTACACTCCCATAAAAGCACTATCGAGACTTCATAATAAAACGCAAGACGCAGTAGCGGCAAATGATAGAATCAAAGAGCTATTAAATGTAAAAGCAAAAATAACAGATGGCAAAAATGAATTAACACAAAGTATAAACACCATATCTGTTAATAATGTGTCACTAAAGTATGATGACAAAATAGCACTCCAAAATATATCTATGAAGCTACAAAAAGGAAACTTATACGCTCTTGTGGGCGATAGTGGAGCTGGTAAAAGTTCGCTTGTTAATATGCTTGTGAGATTTTTTGACCCAAATAGTGGAGAGATACTTATAGATGAACAAAATATAAACTCATTTACTCTAGAGTCTTTGCATAATAAGATAGCATTTGTGTCACAAAACATTATGATATTCAATGATACAATAGCTGCTAATATTGCGTATGGTAAAGAGATAGACAATGATAGGGTAATCGATGCTCTTAAAAAAGCTCACGCTATTAATTTTGTAAATAAATTACCAAATGGAGTAGATACACTACTAGCCCAAAGGGGTTCAAACTTATCTGGTGGTCAAAAACAAAGAATTGCACTAGCAAGAGCATTATATAAAAATCCTGATATTTTAATACTTGATGAAGCCACATCTGCACTTGATAACATAAGCGAAAGAGAAATTAAAAAAGCACTTGAAGAGCTAAAAAATGATATGATAACTATCTCCGTGGCACATAGATTAAGCTCTATTCAAGACGCTGATACGATATTTGTATTCAGAGATGGAAATATTATATGTGATGGAAATCATGAGTTACTTTCACTAAAATGCGATGAATATCAACGGCTAATCTCTACTCTAAAAAAGTAAAGTGTTCAGTTCTCTTAGCCGTTTTTGGATATACTAAGAGATATTAATAATCGGAGTTTTTAGTGGCAATATTCTCGTATCAAAATTTAAAAAAAATACTATTTTTACTAGAACCTGAAACAGCTCATAGTGTAGCTGGATTTGGTCTAACCATCATGGGCAAACTAAAGCCAATTAGAGATTTGGTAAAAAAAGAATATCTAATTGATGATAAAATGCTAAGACAAGATTTCTTTGGAAAAACTATTCCTAATCCCATTGGTCTTGGTGCTGGATTTGATAAAAATGGTTCATATATTGATTCCATAGGTGCTATTGGATTTGGATATACAGAGGTTGGCACAGTTACGCCATTGCCACAAGATGGCAATGCGAAACCAAGATTGTTTCGACTTGTAGAAGATAATTCACTACAAAATGCGATGGGCTTTAACAATCATGGCATGGGCGAAATGGCTTCAAAGCTGCAAAATAGAAAAAATCACGATATGTGCGTCGGCATAAACATAGGTAAAAATAAACTAACAAGCGAAGATAATGCCATAAATGATTATGAGATACTCATAAAAAACCTAGAGAGTTATGGAGATTATATAGTTATCAATATCTCCTCTCCAAATACTCCTGGGCTTAGAGATTTGCAAAATGAAGATTTCATAACTAAGCTTTTTAGTATGGCAAAAAAACTTACCAAAAAACCAATTTTACTAAAAATTGCTCCTGATATGAGTAGCAAAGAAGCTATTGCATTATGTAAAATTGCTATTGACTCTGGAGCTGATGGTATTATTGCCACCAATACCACTATCGATTATTCTCTAAGCTCTCATGCAAAAGATTTTGGTGGTATTAGTGGAGCTTTATTAACTACAAAAAGTAGAGAACTTTTCAAAGCTATCGGCAAAGAGTTTCATAGCAAAACTATGCTTATTTCTGTCGGCGGAATAGATAGTGCTAATGAAGCTTATGAGAGAATCCGTGATGGTGCATCGCTAATTCAAATATATAGTATGCTTGTTTTTAAAGGTCCAAAACTATTAAAAGAAATAAATCTAGGACTAATAGAACTACTCAAAAAAGATGGCTATACACACATAAGTCAAGCAATAGGTGCAAACCATATACAGATGAAATAGATGAAAAAACTAATCATTTTACTAATATTTTTACAAGGAATAACATTGGCAAACTCACTACCAAAACACTACACAAAAACTCTAGCTAACGGGATGCAAACAGTAGTCGTTCCAATGCACAACGACACAGGCGTAATAACTACAAATATCTATTATAAAGTGGGTAGCCGTAACGAAACACTAGGTCAGACTGGCATGGCTCATATGCTTGAACATCTAAGCTTTAAATCAACCACAAATCTAAGCGAGGGTGAGTTTGATAAAATAGTCAAAAAAAGTGGTGGGGTAAACAATGCTGCTACTGGGTTTGATAAGACATATTACTATATCAAATCATCAAATGGAAATATAAAAAAGACCTTTGAGCTCTATGCTGAGCTGATGCATAATCTATCACTAAAAGATGATGAATTCCAAAAGGAAAGAGCAGTAGTAGCTGAAGAGAGACGGCTAAGAACTGATAATAATCCTATGGGTTATCTATATTTTAGACTCTTTAACACGCACTACACTTATCACCCATATCACTGGTTGCCTATTGGATTTATGGAGGATATTCTCGCATGGAAAATAGAAGATATTCGGGCGTTTTATGAGAGCCATTACCAACCAAACAATGCAATACTAATTGTAGCTGGAGATATAGACGAGAATAGTGTATTTAATGAGGCAACAAAAGTTTTTGGTGAACTTAAAAACAAAAGAGAAGTTCCTATTGTAAAAATGGTAGAGCCTATCAATGATGGTGCAAAAAGGGTTGAGCTTCACAAAGAAAGTAACAAAGTAGATACATTAGCGATTGCTTTTAGTATACCAAACTTTGAACACGAAGACCAGTTGGCCTTGAGTGTAATTAGTCAAATACTAAGCGGAAGCAAAAGTAGTAGACTTGAGAGTGAACTTGTGGATAAAAAAGCTCTAGTAAATCAAATATCAGCTTACAACATGGAGCTAAAAGACCCTGGAATTTTTCTAATAATGGCAATGTGTAGTGATAAAGCAAAACCAGAAAAAGTAGAAAAAGAGATATGGAGTGAGCTTGAAAAAATAAAAAATGGAGATGTGACAAAAGCCGAACTAAGCAAGATAAAAATCAACACAAAAGCTGAATTTATCTACTCACTTGAAAGTTCCAGTTCTGTTGCTGGTCTGTTTGGTGATTATTATGCGATGGGGAATATAAAGCCTTTAGAGCAATATGAGGATAAATTGGATAAAATAACACTCAAAGATATACAAGAAGTAGCCAAAAAGTATTTCGACATAAATCGCTCAACAACAATAATATTGAGGAAAACTAAATGAAACCAGCCATTACGGGTGCAACAACTGCTCTAATTACTCCATTTAAAAATGGAAAACTTGATGAGCAGACCTATGCAAAACTAATCCAAAGACAGATAGACAATGGAATTGATGCCGTATGTCCAGTAGGAACAACCGGGGAGAGTGCAACTCTAAATTACGATGAAGACAAAAGATGTATAGAAATAGCAGTAGAGGTGTGCAAAGGAACTAATACAAAAGTATTAGCAGGAGCTGGAAGCAACGCAACTCATGAAGCAGTAGAGATAGCCAAATATGCACAGGCGTGTGGGGCAGACGCTATATTTTCAGTCAGCCCATACTATAATAAACCAAGTCAAGAGGGAATATATCAACACTACAAAGCAATAGCTAGTGCTGTTGAGATACCATTTATGCTTTACAATGTTCCTGGAAGAACTGGCGTAGATATAAGTGCTGAGACTACAAAAAGACTTTTTGATGAACTGCCAAATCTCTTTGGCACAAAAGAGGCTAGTGGTTCACTTGAAAAAGTAATTGAGCTTCGCCATAAATGCCCAGGCTTGGCAATCTTTAGTGGTGATGATGCCATTGATTTTGCTATTCTTGCCTGTGGTGGAGTGGGTATCACATCTGTTACTTCAAATCTTTTACCTGATTTAAAATCACAGCTGGTACATAGTGCGATGAGTGGAGATTTTGATACAGCAAGAGCTATAAATGAAGATTTATACCCAATAAACAAAATTCTTTTTTGCGAAAGTAACCCAATACCAATAAAAGCTGCTATGTATATCGCTGGGCTTATTGATACTTTAGAGTATAGATTACCATTAGTGCCACCGAGCGTAGCAAATATGAAAGCAATTGAAGAAGTTATGAAAAATTATAAAATAGTAGGAGTGAATTAATGTCAGATATGAGAGGCAAAACAGTAGTTATAACTGGAGCAACCAAAGGGATAGGCGAAGCGATAGCTAATAAATTTGCAGCGAATGGCGTGAATGTCGCTTTTACATACAATAGTAACGCAGAAATTGCAAATGAGCTAGCCACTAAGTGGGAAAAAGAGTATGGGATTAAAGCTAGAGCGTATCCTCTAAATATCCTAGAACCTGATGAGTTTAAACCTCTCTTTGAAGCTATTGATGCTGATTTTGATAGGGTTGATTTCTTTATTAGTAATGCTATGATTTATGGTCGTCCAGTTGTAGGAGGATATGGTAAATTTATGCGTCTCAAACCAAGAGGGCTAAACAACATATATACTGCAACAGTGAATGCTTTTGTAGTCGGAAGCCAAGAAGCTGCAAAACGAATGGAAAAAGTGGGTGGTGGTGCGATAGTAACCATGTCAAGCACTGGCAACCTAATATATATAGAAAACTATGCTGGTCACGGCACAAACAAAGCAGCGGTTGAGGCGATGAGTAGATATGCGGCTGTGGAGCTTGGTGAGATGAATATCCGTGTAAATGCTGTTAGTGGAGGACCAATAGACACTGACGCACTAAAAGCATTCACAAACTATGAAGAGGTAAAAGCAGAAACTGTAAAGCGTTCAGCACTTAATCGTATGGGACAACCAAATGATATTGCTGGTAGCGTATATTTCCTCTGTACACCTGAAGCTGGTTGGATTACTGGTCAGACAATAGTAGTAGATGGTGGCACAACATTCCAATAATGAAAACACAAATATTCAACATTCCAAACATATTGGCTCTTATCCGTTTGGTTTTAGCACCAGTCATGTTTGTTTTACTCGTAAACAGAGATTTGAATATCTTTAATGGAATACATTATAGTTGGCTTGATTTTTTTGCTGTATTTATATTCGTAATTGCTAGTGCGACTGATTTTTTTGATGGATACATTGCTAGAACTTTTGATCAAATAACCACTCTTGGCTCTATCCTCGACCCACTAGCTGATAAAATGCTCACTCTTGCTGGATTTTTAGGGCTAATGATGCTTGACCGTGCATCTCCATGGGCTATATATCTGATACTCTCTCGTGAGCTATTTATAACAGGTCTTAGAGTAAGTGCAGTTGCAAATGGTATGGATATAGCTGCTTCGCTAATGGGTAAGATAAAAACAGTAGTACAGATGATAGCTATAGGATTCTTGTTAATGGAGTGGACATATGCTAACTTCATATTATGGATTGCGGTTGCATTGACGCTTTACTCTGGATATGAGTATGTTAGAGACTATTTCAAACAAACTTCAAGGTCTTAAATGGGTATCTTAATATCATTAATTGTTTTATCATTGCTTGTATTCTTTCATGAGCTTGGTCACTTCAGTGCTGCTAAATTTTTTGGGGTTAAGGTCGAAGTATTTAGTGTTGGATTTGGCAAAAAACTATACTCTCGCATGATAGGCGATACCCAGTGGAGCTTTAGCCTTATTCCTCTAGGTGGATATGTCAAGATGAAAGGTCAAGACGATGCTAATCCACTAGTAAAAAGCTATGATAATGATAGCTATAATATAAAAAAACCTTGGCAAAAAATCATTATACTTCTTGCTGGTCCATTTGCAAATTTCTTGTTGGCTTTTGTATTATATATTATTATAGCATTTAGTGGTGTGCCAAAAATATTACCACAAATTGGTGAAATAGCTCCAGGCTCAGCTGCATTTGAAGCCAAATTACAAAAAAATGACAAAATAGTAGCTATCGATAATCAACCAATTCTATACTGGGAAGATATAGGACAAGCTATCGAGAAAAATGATGACAGTTTAATACTCAGTATCAAAAGAGATGGGGCAAGTAGAATTATCACATTAACTCCAAAATATATCGTAGATAAAAATATATTCAACGAAGAAGTTAAGAGAAAAGTGATAGGTGTAAAACCTCTAGGCTCTCAAGTCACAATCCATATGAACCCAATAGAAGCTGTCGAATTTGCCTCCACTCAGACAAAAAATGCTACACTCTTAATAACCAAAGGTGTAGAGAAGCTTATCACAGGTGCTGTGCCATCTGATCAAGTTGGTGGAGTTGTGTCGATAGTGGACATTACCTCAAAAGCTAGTGAAAATGGATTTGTAATGTTGCTCTTTTTTGCTGCTCTCATATCTGTAAATTTGGGCGTACTTAATCTACTGCCAATTCCAGCTTTGGATGGTGGACATATTATGTTCAATCTCTATGAGATGATAACCAAAAAAGCACCTAGTGAAGCTGTACTTTACAAACTTACTTTGGTTGGCTGGACACTCTTAATTGGACTGATGTTTTTGGGGCTTTACAATGACATCAATAGACTTATAGGATAAAAAATGACAAAAGAAAAATTAAGCAGTAATCTAGACCATGTAATATGGAATGTAGAGCAAGCCAGAATGATGGTAAGCGAACATCATATAGTCAAAATAGTAGCCGTTGGTAAATATAGTACAATTAAAGATATAGAAGCTTTATATAGATTGGGTCAGAGAGCTTTTGGTGAAAATCAAGTGCAACAACTAGCTCTCAGAAGCGATGAATTAGCAGATTTGCCAATAGAATGGCACATGATAGGCACACTACAAAAAAATAAAATCAACAAGCTTATAGAGCTTCGCCCAGCCTTATTTCAGTCACTCGATAGTTTTGAGCTTGCTGTTGCACTTAATGAGAAGCTTGAAGTAGCTAACACAACAATGAATTGTTTATTGCAAATCAATAGTGCAAATGAAGATACGAAAAGTGGTGTTAAAAAAGGTGAAGCGATAGATATTTACAATAAAATCTCAAAAACTTGCCCAAATATCAAACTAAAAGGTGTCATGTGCATCGGAGCTAATAACGATAATACAGACAAAGTCCGTGAAAGCTTCGTGACTACAAAAGAGATATTTGACAAGCTTGATGGTGCTACTATATGCTCTATGGGAATGAGTGGGGATTATGAACTTGCTATTGAATGTGGCTCAAATCTCGTACGCATTGGCTCAAGTATTTTTGACTCATAGATAAATTTTTATAGCTAGCGAGCTATATCATATCACTTATATCATCTTGGAATACATGTTTTCTATGATAGTCTAGATAGCTCTCCCTGTTCTCGGGAAAAATTCGCATTTTATTTTTTGCGGTCGGATTAATATTAAGTTTCTCCCAAGTGTAAGAACTCAATTGTGTCCCACAGATTAATTCTCCGCTGTCAGAAAATGTAATATAACCTTGATCAAAAAGTCTATCATAAGTTGGTGAAAGAGCAAGTCCATTTAGATAATCTAAAGCTTGGTCATCTCTTTTTTCTTTGATGCAAACACTATATGGCTTAATGTGGCTTGCAATTAAAAGTCTTTCGTCTGTAATTTTTGAAAATGGACATTGAGGCATATATTCAATAACTGCTCGTCTATATTTTTCTTGTCCAATTCGATATGACTTTTTAATTTCTTCTAATTTGGGAATATCAACAACTGCAACTTCTTCAATTAATAGTAAAGCACTTGGATGAACAAAAGTTCTAAATTGGTAATCCAATAAAATTCTAAAGTAGAATATAGGTCTGCTGTTCTCTTCTGTTGGAAAAACTGGTACTAATTTTAAGATTGAGAGGTAACTGATTTTTGGTAGAATTAATTCTCTCCAAAGTTTCCAAATACTATCATCTGACCTTATGTAGCCTCTATTTTGTCTTTGTAATAAGTTATCGGAAGCATCATAAATTGAGAAAGGAATGTATTCCGTTGAAATGTTTTGTACTTCTTGATATCTTTTGTTATAGTAGACACTGATGTCATTGTGATAAATTTGTTCTTGAGCATAGTATTCAGCTTTAGCGTCATCCAAATATTTTAACAAGTTTGTTTTGCTAAAAAAGCAAGTGTTTTCTTGAATTATAGCACCACTTTCTCTTGCAGAATTGACGGTCTTGCGTTTCTTTTCATTGTCAAAATGCTCCAAACCCCAAGTGGAATAGTCGAAAAAGTTAGAAATCTTTTGACCAATTTCCCCATTATAAGTTCCGACATGTTTTTTACTTTCACCATTACCATAAAATTGTGCTAGTTTATTTGAACGATGTATAAAACTATCTTCAGCTCTAAAGTCTTGAATTGAATCTATTATATTGTACAAAACATTATTTATCTTAATTTCTTGATATTTTGCCATGGCTTTACTTTATAATTTTAGCTATATCAATTTGCTTAAGTATCGACATTAGAACATCAACAACTATACTATTGCCTGCTTGTCTATACATTTGTGTGTCACTAACTATTTGCTTAAACTCATCAGTAAATCCCATCAATCGTAAACATTCTTTTGGCGTCAGCTTTCTTATTCTACCAGAATGTGTAACATAATTATCAACTCCTGAACGATGCATCTTATGCATACTTTGTAATAGTGGTCTAGCTATTTCAAGGTCTGTTTTTACAGTTGTTTTAAAAGTTTTTGTTCCACTACTTAAAACATAATTTTTAACTTTTTCAGATAAATAATACTTTTCTTCAACTTCATTTACATCAAAAACGAACTCATTACAAGCACTACTATTAATCTCTTTTTCAAAAATGAAATCACCATGCCAGTTAAACTGTTGATTTGCTTTTTGACAAATAGCGATATCTCCATTTATTTGAGTATATCTCTTAATTCTATTCTTTGAACTTGTTACAAACTTTATTCCTTTTTCTTTTAAGTAATATTTACTGTCAGTATAGTCTTCTAAAAAATCTTGCATTTTATGTTCCAACGGAATTGCCTGAGGAAAACTAAAATCAACAGTATTATCTTTAAAGCCTACAACAAAGATTCGCTCCCTGTGTTGAGGAATGCCATAATCCTTGGAATTCAAGACCTTGTAGAAATATTTATATCCAAGCTCATCGAAAGTTGCCTTTATTGTCTCAAAAGTATTACCCTTGTCATGATTTATTAGACCTTTTACATTTTCATAAATAAACACTTTAGGTTGACTTTCTTTAACTACACGGGCAAATTCATAAAAAAGAGTTCCTCTTGTATCTTCTAAGCCTTTTCTTTTACCAACCATCGAAAAAGATTGGCAAGGACTTCCTCCAACAAGTATATCTATTTTATTTTTATATTTTGTGCCATCAATATCATAAACATCACTATACCATCTACTGTCATCAATTTCATAGTTTGCAAAATAACTTTCCTTTACAAATTTATCGATATCACTTGCAAAAATCATTTCTATTTTTATATTTAATCTTTTAAATGCACATTCAACTGCTCCAATGCCAGAGAACATTGTGGCTACTTTTACACTATAATCTTCACTGTCTATTCTACCAATTGTTGTTTTGGTGGTATCATTATTATACATATTGCCTATATACAAATTACTATAAATATGATTATCTCTCACATTGTCAATATTCAATTGTACGCCTTGTGCTAATTTTCTTGTCATAATTATACCTTAAATAAATAAGTGATATCGTTTCATTGTTATTTTATACTAACCATGATGATTTACAACGAATAAATGTCAAATTGTCATATATTTTTCGACTCATAGTGAGTTTAAACTCACTACCTTCTCTTCTTTTGTTTCTAAATCTTTTATCCAAACTGTGCCATTATTTAGCTCATCTCCGCCGATGAAGTATATAGCTCTTGCCATTGCTTTATCTGCTGATTTTAGATGTGATTTGAGCCCTTTTGTATTGTAATCAACTATAACTTTATGTGAAGCTCTAAGCTTATTGGATATTTTGCATAATATATCTACCCCAGCCTCTTCCATACTGCATAGATATAGACCTTCTCTTTGCATCTCTGGTAGATGCACTAGATCCATTATTCGCTCAATTCCAAGTGCAAAACCAACTGCGGGAGTAACTCTACCGTCAAGATATTCCACAAGCTTATCGTATCGTCCACCTCCTGCTATGGCACTTTGACTACCTATCTCACTACTTACAAACTCAAAGGCTGTTTTGTTGTAATAGTCAAGCCCACGAACTAAATTCGTATCAATCTCATAAGATATTTTTGAGTCATCAAGAAGCGATTTTAACTTCTCAAAATCACTATCACACTCACCACAAAGATTGTCTATCAATTTTGGTGAACCAACTAGCAGAGATTGGCACTTTTCATTTTTACAGTCAAGTACCCTTATTGGATTAGTATCTATTCTACGATTACAATCTTCACAAAGTTCTTCTTTAATATTAGTCAAAAACGACACAAGGCTCTCTTTGTACGGAGGCATACAAGTAGTGCAACCTAGAGAATTTACTTTTATAGTAAAGCCAATATTAAGTGTATCAAAGATATCTTTCATCATAGATATTATCATAAAATCTTCATATACACTACCCTCTCCAAAACTCTCACAACCAAACTGATGAAATGACCTTAGTCGCCCTTTTTGCGGTCGCTCATATCTAAACATAGAACCATGGTAATAAAATCTAAAGTTCCCACCTTGACGGTCAAGTTTGTTGCTCACAAATGCCCTCACGACTCCAGCAGTGCCTTCTGGTCTCATACAAACATCATTGTCACCTTTATCTACAAACTGATACATCTCTTTGCTAACAATATCACTACTATCCCCAACTGAGCGTTTGAATAGTAGCGTCTCTTCAAGAATTGGTGTCTCTATGTAGCTGTATCCATATTTCTTTGCTATTGCGATAGCTGTGGTGACTATATGCACAAATTTACTACTATCCTCAAATATCAAATCTTTCATTCCTCTAAGTGGGTTTATCATATTTTGCTCCCTAAATAATCTTTGATTTTCGTGGCTATACTTTCTATATCTTGTGTTGCATCAATCTCCAAAAATGGAATTCCAAGCTTATGCACCACAAATTGCATATTACTCTGTACTTGCAGTAGATAATCAACCCCCCTAGCCTCAATACCATCAAGCCCTTTATTCCCAAGTCTTTGCACAAGTGTTTCACGATTTGTAACAAACAAAATAATATAATTAGGCATAGTATCTTCAAGCGCAAATAAGTTTAAAGATAGAAGCGTATCGAAATCTAGTTCAGTATTTGCCATAGCATATGCCATACCAGAGACAAAACCTCTATCTGATATTATAATTTTATCGATATTGGGTTTTACTATACTCTCGTAATGCTCTGCACGGTCACTTAAAAAAAGTAGTATTTCTGCTCTCTTTGAATGCAATATATTGCCCAACAAAATCTCTCTAGCTTTTACTCCAAAATCTGTACCACCAGGTTCATAGGTAATCAATATATCTGGGATATATTTGCTCAGAAGCCCTATCTGTGTGCTTTTCCCGCATGTATCAATACCCTCAAAAAGTATATACACTATTTATCCTTATTGATGTAACTTAGTACCTCGCACGGCACAAGATGGTCAATTTTACCATTGAATTTCAAAAGTGAGCGGACAACAGATGAGCTTATAAAAGCATTTTCAAGGTGTGGCATTAGATATATAGTTTCAAGCTCTTTTTTTAGCGATGCATTTGCATATCCCATTTGCAACTCATATTCAAAATCACTAATTGCTCTTAGGCCTCTAATTATAATATTTGCACCTAATTTATCAGATAAATCCACCAAAAGTGTATCAAAGCCTACTACGCTTATTTTTGGAAACTCTTTTGTGGCTGCGTAAATCATATTGATACGATCTTCTAGATTAAACATAGGTTTTTTATCTTCACTGGATGCCACTGCAATAATAATCTCATCAAACATGCTACATGCTCTTCTGATAATATCAAGGTGACCATTTGTAATAGGGTCAAAAGTCCCTGGATATATTGCTTTTCTATTTTGCATCACTACTCCATCTTTTATAAAGATTATTTGGTATACCAAGGGCATCATACCACTTGCCTATTAAAAACATCTCCATCTCTTCAAGCGTTCTTATCTCAGAATAATATGCCATAACAGGAGGTGATATAATTACGCCCATAAGAGAGAGTTTGTGCATATTTTCTAATGCGATTGTAGAAAATGGCATCTCTCTGGGTGCAAGAAGAAGTGTTTTTCTCTCTTTTAGAGCTACCGCAGCAACCCTTGTTGGAAGATTGTCACTTATTCCACAAGCTATCTTGGCTAGAGTATTCATACTGCATGGCAATATAATACTAGCATCAACACCAAATGAACCACTAGCAATGCTAGCTGATATCTCGCTGTCATTATAAAAAAATGCTTTTTTATTTTCACAAGTAGACACTATTGACGCATTGGCAGATGCCACTACATGAGCTTCTATATTTTGTGGTAGATTATCTATGAATCTTTTAGCCAATCCCACACCACTAGCACCTGTAATTGCAATTGCTAATTTCATATACTTCCAATATAATTATATTTATTTTTGTGATTATACCTAAAAGTAGGTTAGTTTTATAAGTAGCCCAAGTCTCTTATGAGGCTTTTTGGCTATGACATTTTGTACAAATGCCATATAGGTTTATCTCTTTCTTTTGTAATTCGAAATCTTGAAGATTAACTATCTTATCAAATGATGCTTCAAGTGTAAAATCTTCGATTGATCCACAATGTGTGCATATCAAATGAAGATGGTCTTCTTTTTTTATTTCATATTTTGACTTTTTTCCTGAAACCGAGACCTCACAAAGAACACCATTATCTTTCATGATAATAAGGTTTTTATAAACAGTCGCCAATGAGATTGTAGGATGCAACTTTACAACATCATTGTAGATTTCATCGATATCTTTGTGGCCACAGATACTAATAGCTTCAAGTATTTGCACTCTTTGGAATGTCGATTTAAGCCCATGTGCTTTCAGTAACTCTACGAAATTTTGCACAACTAATCCTTATAGATTTTCAGCATTCTTGCCAAGATACTCTGCAACACCTGCTGTATTTGGTTTCATACCTTCATCGCCTTTTACCCAACCAGCTGGACAAACTTCACCATGCTCATTTGTAAATAGCATTGTATCAACCATTCTAATCATCTCATCAATATTTCTACCAAGTGGCAAATCATTAATAACAGAATGTCTAACTGTACCATCACTATCAATTAGGAATGAACCTCTAAGAGCCACTGACTCACCGAATAGAACATCAAAATCTCTAGAGATTTGTTTGTTCAAATCAGCAACTAATGGATATTTAATTCTACCAATACCACCTTGATTTACTGGTGTTTCTCTCCATGCAAAGTGTGAAAATTGGCTATCAACTGATACACCGATTACGCTCACGCCTCTACTTGTAAAATCTTCTATTCTGTGAGAGAATGCGATAATTTCTGATGGGCACACAAAAGTAAAGTCAAGTGGATAAAAGAATACAACTGCACCTTTTTCGCCTATGTTTTTATAAAGATTGAAATCCTCAACAATTTGACCGTCTGCAAGTACAGCTGTTGCTGTGAAATCTGGAGCTTTTTTAGTTACTAACATTTTATTTCCTTTAGATAATTTTTATTTGGTACGAAAAGTATAGCAAATCAAAAATTAAAAGAAGATAAAGTTTATCTTTATATAAGGATATATATAATTATTGTACAATGTTGATAGACTGTACTAATAATTATTTTACAAAAAAGGCTACTGATGGGGAAAAATATATTTGTAAAAACAATGATTATATTTACGATAGGTATATTTGGCTGGTTGTTTCTACCATTTATGAAATCGTTTTTTGTTGCACTTTTATTGGTAATTATATTTACTCCTCTACGCTTATTATTATGCAAAATATATGCAAAACGTTTTTCACGCTACCTCTTTGCTTCAGAATTTGTAATATCACTTATAGAAACTGTTATTTTAATATCTATAATTTTTGTTCCTTTAATATTTTTAGCATACTTTATAGCTTCAGACCCACAAGTAACCATTCAAATTACTAAAGACTTATATAATCAATTTAGTCAACTCTTTACAATAATACCACTAGATATGCTATGGCTTAAAAAAATATTAATGCCACTTTATGAACAAATGCTACTTAACAAGGATAAAATAACTTCTTCCATTGTTATTTTCTTTGGTAATGGAATCGTTGGATTTTTAAAAGCAATCATTGATATTCTGGTAGTAATTATATTTTTCTTTTTAATCTCATTGTACAGAAAAAGATTAATTCTATCTATTATCCCTATCTTGCCTATAAAAAGATCAATTATTGAAGAGTTCTTTGTAAATCTTATAGCTACATCTGCAACTGGATTTTATACTATTATTGGTGTTGCCATCGCTCAAGGATTAGCATTTGGAATATTTATAAGCTTTTTTGAAGGCTACAATCCTATTGTACTTGGTATTATGGTGGCCATTGCATCTATCATTCCCATATTTGGAACTGCACTTATTTGGATACCCATAGCACTAAAAGAGCTTTCTGGCGGAAATGATTTGAATGCTTTTGTAATAGCTCTCTATTCATGGGCAATGTTATCATTTTTTATAGACAATATTTTAAGATTTTTGATTTTACAGCAAATCAACTCTTTGCTAAGTCGCATGTACGAACTTAAACATAAAGTAGCAAATGATTTTGTGATATTTTTTTCTATTGTATCTGGATTAATAACTTTCGGATTTTGGGGATTTTTGCTAGGTCCTGCAATTGTAGCATTTGCTACAACCACTCTAAGACTACTCAAGCATAAACATTTGTGGCGTAACTTTTAATCTTTTAGTTGGGCTAACTCTTTTTTAAGTCTCTTCATATCTTCAAGCATAGCATCAATACTCTCATGAGCAATTTCTGTGGTTCCAAGTTCAAAGTTTTCTATCTTTTCTTGTATGCTTGAAACAATTGATTCAATCTTCTTTTTTGTGGTATCTATAATTTGTTTACTATCTATATGATATGTATCCTCAATCTCTTTTATTTTCTCTATAATCTCATCTTTATGTTTGTGTGCATAATATGCACCAATAGCACCAATCATGGCACCAAATATAAAGTTTGCAGAACATTCTTTACTCACTTTATCTCCTTTTTATTGTTTTTATTTTCTAAAATTTTATATATACTTCCTGCCACAAAAGTAGCTACTGCTAGCTTAGAAATACCTCCAGAAGCTTTGTGCATTAGCGATGTGGTTTCACTTCTCATTTCACTTAATGTCTCTTTGGCTTGAGTAGTTAACGATATAATATCATTTTGTGATGTAAGCAATAAACTGTCGACCCGTTTTGTAATTTTCAATACCCTTAAAGCTATTAGAATAACTATTATAGTAGCACAAACCATACATAAAGCTATGATTGCCAAAAGCCAAATCAAAATTTGATTATCTGCCATTTCTACTCCTTTTTCGATTTAATTGAGATTATTATATCATGAAAATTAATCCTTGGTGCTTATCTCTATTTTGAGTAGCTCTTCAAAAACAGATATCAATTGATTCACTGAATCAAATGCTTGGAGTGTAAGTTTTTTTCTATCTTCAGAATCAAAATCGTAAGTAGTTAACATCTCTAGGGAAAGTTTAGCTGATGAGAGAATATTTTTTATCTCATGCGTAGCCATTGGATTGATACAGTTGACTTGTTTGCTACTCATAAACTATGCTCGTATCATATAGCCAACATTATGAACAGTATAGATAATCTGAGTCTCAAGTTTTTCTCTTAGTCTTTTTATGGCTACATTGATAGTATTATTTGGAACAATTTTTCTCCATATTGCTTGAGATAGCTCTTCAAATGTGATAACATTACTATTGTGTTGCAATAAAATAAAAAGAATTTCTGCTTCATTGGCCGAGATAGAAACTAACGAATTATTATTATATAATACTCTATTTTCCAAATCAAAACTGTAAATATTATCAATCTTTACAAGATTTAAGGCTCCTTTATCAGTCTCTATTTTTTTAATTTTCAACAATAGCTCTTCAATCTCAAATGGTTTCTTTAGATAATCATCAGCCCCTAATCCATATGCTTTTGCTATGTATATCATATCTGTGTAAGCTGAAATAACTATATAAACACTATCTTCAAAATAAAGCTTAAGATCGTCAAGAAGCTCCAAGCCATCACTATCCGGTAAATTTACATCAATAATAAAAATGTCTATTTCTTTAATATTATCCATCTCACGAAGAAAATCTTCTTTAAGATTAAAGCAAGACACCTGATGACCATTGTGCTTTAATAGCAATGCCATTGCAAAACATAAATCAACATTATCTTCTATTATTACAATATGCACAAAAAATCCTTATGCTAATTTAATCAAATACAACATCAAAGTGACAATTTAATTTGATATAATAACCAAAGTAAGCCAAATGGAACATTACAAGGATGCTGTACATGAAAAATATATTAATAGTTGAGGACAGTAAAGCACAAGCTGAATTACTTGCTATTGCCATAAAACAGTTTGGATATAATTCAACTATAGCGTACAATGCAGAAGAAGCGAAAGTGATGCTAAAACATAATAATACATTTGATCTTATTATTTTAGATATTAACATGACTGGTATTAGTGGAATTATTTTTTTATCAGAACTAAGAGTTGCTGGTGTAACTATTCCTATTATTATAATGAGTGCATTAAGTCAAAAGGATAATATAGCAATGGCTCTTGACATTGGGGCAAGTGAGTATATAGTCAAACCAATCTCTTTAAAGATTCTCAAAAATAGTTTAGATAGATACCTTAATTAATAAAAAGAGTACTACTCATTTCCATACTCCTTCTATTTCTCTGTTACATTTAGGGCAATGCCCCTCAACTAGTTTGTTGATTGCCACCGAGTAACCAGTACGGTCAATCAAAAGCTCACTGCAATCAGGACAATAGGTATCTCCGTGTACAGGAACATTACCCATATAGACATAATAAAGACCTGCTTTTTTGCCTATGGCACTAGCACGCTTAAGCGTATCCAGTCCTGTATATTTATGATCTTGCATTTTAAAATCAGGATGAAAAGCACTTAGATGCCATGGAATATGACGACCCATTTCGTTGGCAATAAATTCTGCCATCTCGGTTAAATCCTTATCACTATCATTTTCCCCTTCGATTAGCAATGTTGTCACTTCAACCCAGATTCCTTCAGCGACCATTCTTCTGAGTGTATCTTTGACTGCTTCGAGTCCACCTTTGAGTACTTTTTTATAGTAAGCATCGTTCCAGCTTTTGAGGTCTATATTAGCAGCATCTACCCAGCTCACCATATCCTTGACAATTTCTGGGGATTCAAAGCCATTACTAACAAAAATATTTTTCAGTCCCTTCTCTTTGGCAATAACACCAATATCTTTGGCATATGGATAAAAAATCGTCGGTTCACTATAAGTATAAGCAATCGATTGACACTTATGTTCGAGTGCCAAATCTACCATCTGTTGTGGGCTTACTGTAATCTCTTTGTTTACACTATGCTCTTGTGAAATATCCCAATTTTGGCAAAATGGACATTTAAAATTACATCCAACAGTCCCAAAAGAAAGAGCTTTCGTGCCAGGCAAGAGATGATAAAGTGGCTTTTTCTCCACAGGATCAACATTGAGAGCAACAGGATGACCATAGACGAGATTTTTTAGTTCTCCTTCTATGTTTTTATTAACACCACAGATACCCACCTGCCCCTCTTTGAGGTTACAATAGTGCTGACACAATAGACAAATAATCTTCTCTTTTCCTTCTTCTGTTTTATAATATTTCATATTCTCATGATAAGTCATCTTTAGTCCTTTTAATATAATTTTCTTTACATATGTTGACTCAAGTTATAATAATCCTTTTTTGAAAATTTGTCAAGATTTTAGAATAAATATTTATTGAAAAATATCTCTGCAAGTGGTATAATAAACTTAAATTGCTATAGAAAGGAGAAAATAATGGATGATATGATTATACAACTAGCAAAGGCTGCGATTTCAGCTGCCCTAGGATTGGAAAGTTCTTTTGATTTAAAACAGTTGCTTAAAGCTTATCCTGAGCTTGAACAAAATGGTGCAGCATTTGTGACCCTGACTATCAATCCAAACGATCAGCTTCGTGGATGTATTGGCTCGCTATCAGCATACCAGCCTCTTTATAAAGACATTATTGCCAATGCACAGTCTGCTGCACTTCGTGATCCTCGCTTCAGACCACTTAGTCTTGGCGAACTTAGCGAAGTCAAAGTAGAAGTCTCGATCCTTTCTGAACCTAAATCACTACTGTATACTACTATGGAAGATCTCAAAACAAAAATACGACCCAATGTAGATGGTGTTGTCTTGGAATATGCTGACTTTAGAGCAACTTATCTACCACAAGTTTGGGAGCAACTGCCTCAGTTTGATAGTTTTTTTGAATCCTTGTGTCAGAAAGCCGGATTAAGAGGAAATTGTCTAGAAAAACATCCTGATATAAAAACATATCAAGTGACAAAATACAAAGAGAAAGAGTGATGCCACATCGTTAAAAGATTTACTTACCAATTTCAATACTAGAGCGAAGCTTTAGCTCGCTTGGATATGGGTGTAAAAACTTCTGCTTTGCTAAGTAGCTTTTGTCAAACTTGTGCGTATAGAGTTGCAGCATTTTAATAGGTGTGATAAGTGGAACAATCTCTTGTTTGAACTCATCAAACGACTCTAAAAGTTCTTTTTTCTCTATACTATTCAAATCATTTTTGAAATATCCAAATATATGTAATAGTACATTATAGCTTTTTTTGATACTACTTTTTTGAGCTATTGCTTTTAGAAACTCCTCTTTGTATGTTGAGAGGATATTGATTAGTGTATCTCGATTTTGATTTGCTACGATTCGTCCCAATGCCTTGTAGCTTTTTTGTGATTTGGCAAATATTAGGTATTTGTATGTAGTATGAAACTCAACCAAATCAGCCATGGTAGGATTAGTATCCAAGAAGCTATGCAGATGCTCATATGCAAATATTTGCATCACGAAATTCTCTCTAAGCCAACTATCTTCAAGCCTCCCCTCTTCTTCTAGTGGAAGATATGGGCTTTCAGTTCTTATCGCTCTTGCAAACACTCCTGTTGCTTTTTTCTCACACATATAACTATCTTTTTCATATAGCTTCACTCGCTCCATTCCGCAACTTGGAGATTTTGATTTTAATATAAAACCACTTAGTTGTTTTGATGCAATATCTTTGGCATACTTCGTACATATCTCTTCTAATGGTGTAGTTAAATCCTTTTTAGTATTAACCGTCATGACTCTAATTTCACTATTTATATTCACAAGTCGTATTGCCTCTCTTGGTGTCCCAAATATTTCAGCCTCTGGACAATATGGAATAATTTGTGCATAATTTTTCAATATTTTAGTTAAAAAATCATAATTCGAGCCTTGACCATTGTACCTGCATAGCTCACCAATCAAACAAGACGATACACCTATTTTCATTTCTTTGCCTTTTTTATTGAATTGTACAGTTTTGTAATGTTTTTTCATAGCCCCATGAAGTCACTTCGAATATCAACAAACAAATATCAACTACCAAATGTATGAAATTAATACTAAAATAAAATAAAAAGAGATTTGATGCAAGAAATTGATATAGCAGTAGTCGGGTCTGGCATCGGTGGTTCTCTTATCTCTGCCCTTAATCAAGCTAAAGACTTAGTGCTTTTTGAAAAAGATAGCAATGTAGGAGGATGTGCCTCAACTTTTAAACACATGGGTGCACATTTCAATACAGGAGCTACAACATTAGTAGGACTAGAGCCAAATAGTCCATTACAAAATATCTTTGATACTATCAATTTTAAACCTAATGTTATAAAAAGCGATATTGCTCTTTGTATTATACAAGGTGATAAGATTGTTGATAGAAATTCTGATTTTGAAGCTTTTTTACAAGATATTGACAAGCACTATCCGCATAAAAATAATAGAATATTTTGGACTCGCATGCAAAAACTTGATAATGTATTTTGGGAAATGAAAAGTATATACTTTGCGAAATATTCTCTTAGTGGTCTTATTAATAGCACAAAATTCATTTCACAAATGGCACTTTCATTCAACATCTCGCTACTTGAAAGTGGTAAAAACTACATAGACAGAACTCTACATGGAATATCTGATGAGTATTTAGACTTTATAAATGCACAACTTCTAATCACTCTTCAAGAAGATGCCAAAAATCTCTCTTTGTTAGCGATGGCTCTTGGATTATCCTATCCTCTGCATGATGTATATTATGCAAATGGTGGTATGGGTACCGTCATAAAAGATATGATTCAAAATATAGAACTTCACAAAAATGAATGTATAGAAAACATACAAAAAGAAAATAGTAAATTTATAATAAGTACTTCAAAAGATACCTATAAAGCATCAAAAGTTATATTAAACTCAACAATATATGATAGTGCAAAACTATTTAGTGATAAAAGTATTCAGCAATATTATAATAATTTTGAATTTAATGACAGAAGTGCATTTGTGGTCTATGTAAAACTAAATATTTCAAAAGAGTTTTTACATCATTACCAAATTATATTAAAAGATTTCCTACCTATGAGTATATCAAAATCATTTTTTGTATCTTTTTCAGACATTAATGATGATATTCTCTCAAAAAGTGGATTAAGCATAACTATATCAACGCATACACAAGCTAGGCTTTGGTCAAATCTAAGTTTCATTGAGTACGAAGACAAAAAGCTAGAACTTCAAGAATTTATACTGCGTGAGTTCCTTTGCTACTTCAAAGAGATAAAAAAAGAAGATATAATACAGATATTTAGTGCTACTTCCAAAACATTTGATAGGTATATATCTCGTCAAAATTGTGGTGGTGAGGCTATAAGCTTCAAAAATGCCTTGAGTTTTCCCACATGTAATACTCCAATTAATGGATTATATAATGTTGGGGATACTGTATTTGCAGGTCAGGGATGGAATGGTGTAGCAATGGGAGTGAGCGTATTAAATAAGGAATTAAATGGATAGTGTTGAGCTAAAAATATCATCAAAAGACTGGCTATACATTGTGCTGATTGGTACACTATTTGGATTTTTTATATCGTGGTTTTTTTATTTTCTGAATCCAGTATTTCAAGACTACACTACAATCTTATTTAGCACACAAACATCACTCCTGATATCACTATTTTCTATATTTTTTATTACTATATCCAACAACATTATCCTGCCGAATATAAATCAAAAGTTTTGGTACATAATAAGTTTTGCTTTTTCTTTTTTATCTGGTAGCCTTGGATTTTTATGTAGTTATATATTCGCGTTTTTATTTGATATGAACATTACTACTTTTTTGTCACCATTTATAGTATATATATCAATAACTATAGGTTTTCTAACATTTCTAATAGGTTTAATCCTACATCAATTTATCTCCATGAAATATAAAAACGAGAGCATTAAAGGCATTATTACTGATAGCAGGCTCAAGGCTTTGGAAAATGAGCTTAATCCTCATTTTTTGTTCAATGCTCTCAATTCAGTGAGTGAACTCATATATAGTGATCAAAAAAAAGCTGAAAATGCCATATTAGAGATTTCACAATTTTTGAGAAATGCAATAACAAAAGAGAGTATCTTGCCACTTAGAGAAGAGCTAGGAATGGTTGAAACATATGTGAATATTGAAAATATAAGATTCCAAAATAAGATAAAACTACATATATCTAATTGTGATACTGGCATACTGATTCCAAAATTCTCAATACAACTATTAGTAGAAAATGCCATCAAACATGGATACACAGGAGTGGACTTGGATATAAATATATCAGTTATGAAAAACGAGATAGTAGTGCAAAATAATGGCAAGATACCATCGAGTATTAATTGTGGTGTGGGACTTAAGAATTTGAAAAAAAGACTAAAAATATTAAATATAGGAACGCTAAGCTATCAAACAGGCGACAGAGATTTACAATTTACAATAACATTAAAGGATTAAAATGAAGATTTTAGTAGTAGACGATGAGATATTAGCTTGCAATAGGCTTGAAAGGCTACTTAAAGAGGAAGGAATGGATGATATCAAAACTTCATGCGACCCGCTAGAGGCTCTTGGGTTATTTATGAAAGATAGTTTTGATATAGTTTTCTTGGACATTTCTATGCCTCAAATGAGTGGTCTTGAGCTAGCAAACAAACTGCTAGAAATAAACCCAAAATGCTACATAATATTCCAGACTGCTTACGAAGAGTATGCACTTGAAGCATTTGAGCAAGGTGGCATGGACTATCTGCTAAAACCTATCTCTACACCTAAACTTCAAAAAGCACTAGAAAAAGTAACAAATTTTACAAAATCAAGCACACTATCAAATAATAAGAAAATTATCGCCAAATATGGTCAAAAACTCTATTTGCTTAATCTTGATGATATATATTATTTAGAAGCTGATTTGGATGAAGTAATAGTCAGATTTAGCGAAGGTGATGGATATGTAAAGCGTAAAATCAGTGACATGGAAAAGCTTCTAGAGGGTCGAAACTTCTTTAGAATTCATCGCTCATGTATCGTCAATGTCGATAAAATTACTTCATTGGAAACAGTAGAACAATCAAAACTGAGAGTCTCATTTAATGGAATAAAAAATACAGTCACAAGCTCCAAAGATGGTGCAAAAGCTTTTAGAGAATATCTAGAAAATCAAAGCTATTAGTCGCACGCCATTATAAGATACAAACTTACATCAAAACGCTACCAAACTATTTTGTTGAATGATACAATTCAAATAAAAAGGGTTGGTAGTGAAAAAAGCTATTATTTTAATGAATATGGGTGGTCCAAATAATCTAGATGAAGTAAAAACATTTTTAAGTAATATGTTTAATGATAAATATATTATCACTGCTCCACAGCCTATTAGGGCAATGATAGCATTTCTAATCACTTCACTTAGAACAAAACATGCTAAAGCAAACTATGAACTAATTGGCGGGAAGTCTCCGATAGTTGGATACACTAAAAATATTGTCTCAGAACTTGAAAAAGTTGTTGATGCGGATGTGTTTTTCTCTATGCGTTATACGCCACCTTTTATTGATGAGGTGCTTAACAAAATTAAAGATTATGATGAAATATGTGCAATACCAATGTATCCACACTACTCCTCTACTACAACACTCTCTTCTATTGAAGAACTTTATAAAAAAGCTAATAATATGGGGTTAAACAAAAAAACAACTTATATAAAACACTATTATAGTGATGAACTTTATAATAAGGCAATTGTAGAGAGAATTAAAGATGCTTTATGTGGAGAAAATCCTAATGATTTTGATTTGGTTTTTTCTGCTCATGGACTAACGCAAAAAATCATTGATAATGGAGATGTGTATCAAAAACATATTAAAAAAAATCTATTTTTTGCTAGAAAAGCTCTAATGAATGCTGGTGTTAATTTTGCTTCAACACACTTGGCGTATCAATCAAGAGTTGGACCAATGGAGTGGATAAAACCATATCTTGAAGATAAGTTAAAAACTCTAAAAAAGAAAAAAGTAATCATCTATCCTATAGCCTTTACAGTGGATAATTCAGAAACTGAATTTGAATTAGATATTGAATACAGAGAGATAGCAGAAAATATTGGGATAAAAGATTACAGGGTAGCAAAAGCTCCAAACAACCACCCGCTATTTATTGAGAGTCTGAAAAATCTTTACAACAGTTCCAATAAAGAGACAGCATTAAAAAATATTTTAAAGGATTAATATGAAAGTAGTTTTAACAATAGCAGGCAGTGACTCAAGTGGCGGAGCTGGCATACAGGCTGATTTAAAAACTTTTGAGGCATTTGGAGTGTTTGGAATGAGTGCCATCACAGTCCTTACAGCACAAAATACACAAGGGGTTAGCGAAATTCGTGAGCTTGATGCATCTTTTGTCAAATCACAAATTAAAGCAGTATTTGATGACTTTGATGTGGCCGCTATTAAAATAGGAATGCTTTACTCAAATGAGATAATTGACACAGTAAGAGAGTCTATTAAAGATTTACAAATACCAATAGTTTTTGATCCAGTGTTTATATCAAAAGCTGGCTCTAAACTCCTAAGTGATGATGCGATACAAAATATGAAATCATTGCTTCCATATTGCACTGTTGCTACACCAAATATATATGAAGCCAAAGGGCTATTTGGTTATGAATTTGGCAATAGCGATAGTCTGTCTGAAATTATAAATGCACCATGTGGAATTGTAATAAAAAATCATGTGCTTGAGATGAATTTACACGAAAGAAGCGTGGATACGCTCTATATAGGCAGGGATAAGTTTGTCTTTGATACGCCATATCTATATAAAAATGCGACACATGGAACTGGCTGTAGTTTTTCTAGTTCAATCGCTGCGAATTTGGCTTTAGGACTCACCCTACAAGACTCTATTAAATTGGCTAAAAAATTTGTATATCTAGGAATAAAAAATGCACCAAATATTGGAGCTGGCAAAGGACCAATAAATCACAAAATAGGAGGTGAAATATGTCATATCAAAGAGTGAGATTGAATGCCAAAAACAACAAAAATAATATAGGAGAGAAAATATGAAACTAAAAATAGCACTAGAATGGTTTTTGAACCCTGACCATTTGCCATTTATAGCAGGTATTGAAACAGGTAAATATAAACAAGCTGGATTAGATGTTGAGCTTATTGAACCAAAAGAACATTATGATGGGTTTGAAGTCTTGCAAAAGGGTGAAATTGATCTACACATCAACGAGCCTATACATCTTTTTGAGCATTATTTTAAGGATTTAAAGTCAATTGGTTGTTTTTTTGAAACTAAAGGTGGAGTGATGATAAAAGAATCAAGTCTGCACAAGCTAAGAAATAACGAGCATATTCGTATCACAACACCAGCATCAAACCCAACGACTAATAAAGTTGGATTTGAAATACTCAAACGATATGCTCAAAAAGAGGGATTTGAGCTTGATATCCAAAATGTAGATTTTATAGAAACAGATTTTTATCATCTAAAGAATCTGCAAAAAGATGACTTTGATGGTGCTTGGTTGTGTTTTTACAACTTTGAAGTAATTGAAGCTGACCACATTGGATTCAAACACTTATTCATAGACCAGCATGCATCACCATATGCAAATTTTAGTGCGTTAGAACTAATGACAACAGAATCAACATTGTTGAACAAAAGAGGTGCTATTGAAAAATTTATTGCTGTTACAAATGAGATGATACGATACCTTGGCAAAAACACTGAATTTGGAAAAGCAGTATATTATGACTATACAAAAAGCAAAAAAGACGAGCTTATGGACAAAATCATTACTGACACCATCACTAGATTTGATTATATAAAAAGTGATAGTCAAAGATGGGAAAATCTATATAATTTTTTACATGAACTTGAACTGATTGAGCTAACGCCAGAACAATATAGTGCAATTTGGATAGATTAACATCAAGCAATACTTAATGAGGTGGTCTTTAAGACCTCATATTTAGCATACTATTGCCATCCTGTGCCTTATGCTCTGTTTATAATTGATTTTATCATATTAGTAAAAATAAAATAATGTAGCGGAATTAGAGCATACCAGTAAACTCTACCCCACAAGCCCTTTGGATAAAAGTATGCACTTTGTATAAGTTGTCCGTTGTGAATTTTAAATTCAAGCCAAGCTTTACCAGGGAGTTTCATTTGTGCGAACAAAAGTAGGCGTTCATCATCTACTAAATCAATTACTTTCCAGAAATCAACACTATCGCCTATTCTAAGATAATTATTGTCTCTGCGACCCCTGTTTATTCCTGCACCTTTGAATATTTTGTCGATAAAGCCACGCATATTCCACAGCCAATTGTATTGGAACCAACCATGCCCACCACCAACCTTACAGAAACTTTCATAGACTCGTTTTGAGGATATATCACCTAGGTTGTATACTTTTCTGTCGACAAAAACAGCGTCTGCAATAGAATAAATATCATCCACCTCCCATGCACCATATCCACTGTCACTCCATCTGCTTATTACTTGATTTGATTCTATTTCTTGAATAGCCTTTTGCACTGCGACCTCTAGTTTTTTTGCTGCGACATGAAAGTACTTATACCTCAAGTTATTTGTCGTGATTACTTTACTTTTTAGACCCTCCACAAGCGAGCTAGCAACGCTATAAGGAACTGGTGTAAAAAGTATTAGCCAATAAGAAGATAGCTTGGGTGTTAATATATTTATTGGAATAAGATAACGGTTCAGCTCCATTGCTTTAGCCGTCCTGAGCATCAAATCACGATAACTCATTTGCTCTTCGCCTAAATCAACCATAATAGTAGTGTTTATTTGTAGCTCAAGTGATTGCACCAAATAAGAAATAACATCGTCCACTCCGATTGGAGTAATTAGTGTAGAGACCCATTTTGGAGTCAGCATCACCGGAAGCTTTTCTACAAGATTTCGTATAATTTCAAAACTAGAACTTCCTGAACCGATAATTATTCCAGCCCTCAACCAAATACACTGCACGATTTCAGGTCTTGAGCTTAGAATTTCACCAGTCTCAATACGACTTAAGAGGTGCTCGCTGCCAGTCTGTTTATCGCCAAGTCCTCCTAGATAAATAATTCTTTGAACGCCTTGTCGAACGCAAGCATCCAAAAAGTTTTGAGCAGAAGTTTTATCAAGTGATTGAAAATCATTATGCTGTAATCCATGTATTAAATAGTATGCAGTATCTATGCCCTTTAATGCATCATCAAGCGTATCTGGTTTTAAAACATCAGCAGACACAATATCCACAATTTCTCTTACCCCAGATGAAACACTATTAGCATTTCTGACCATTAAGCGTAAGTGTATTTTTGTGTTGTTCAAAAGAGCGTGCTTTAGTCGTCTACCAATATAACCATTTGCTCCTGTGAGTAAAACTTTTTTCATATTTACTTCTTTAATATAATATTTCTTATTGTACATTAAATCATAGTTTCTCATAGCACTTTTATGCCGTTTCGTATATTTTTTAAATTTAAAGCATATCGGATAACATAAAACTAGTACCAATTAAATCTAAAATCAACTATTATTACAACATATAAAATTAAAAGGTAAAATATGCCACATATCGTATTAGAGAAAGCAGATAGCGTAAAGAAATGTTTTGATGCAATAGAACCAATTATGGAAAAGATTTCAAACGGTATACTCAAAATCACCGATAAATATATAAATGCTCAAGAAACAAGTGCTTTACTTGAGAGTATTGCGATAGAAGGTGGTAAAAATCAAACATTTTTTATACAATTATCAAGCAAAGGTGATGCTGTAACAGTAAGACTTCTGCCAGTCACCGATCCAGAGAAGACAAATGGGGTCAAGACTCTAATGGGATTAGTAGCAAATAAAATCAAACTTTCTAATTCAAATATAAGCTATGGAAAAACAAATCTTCAAGATTATATTGTAACTGAGATATAGAAAGATTAGAGCTATAAAATGAAAAGGAATCAGATGAGGCGTATTCTTTGGTTCAGGAGAGATTTGAGAGTTGAAGATAATCCATTGCTGGCTCAAGATGGTGAAGTTTTCCCTATATTTATATTTGATTCTAATATACTCTCAAAACTTCCAGCCAATGACAAGAGAGTGACTTTTATTTTTAACACCGTTAGTTCACTCAAAACTAAACTACAAAAAATTGGGCTAGATTTGGCAATATTTCATGGCAACCCACCTGATATATTTAAAGCACTAGCGGAAAACTTCGATGAAGTTGTTGCTAGTG
Source organism: Sulfurovum sp. UBA5198 (assembly GCA_002412865.1). Classification (GTDB taxonomy): domain Bacteria; phylum Campylobacterota; class Campylobacteria; order Campylobacterales; family Sulfurovaceae; genus BN30871. The sequence continues at coordinate 4,965 of DHVW01000015.1, read as the reverse complement.
GAGATTATGATAGCTACGCCTTAGAAAGAGACAGAAAGGTATCTCATTTGCTACATTTCAATTATCAGAGCGACACATATATATTTCGAACAAAAGAAGTTTTAAAGAGTGATAGTACTCCTTATTTAGTATTTACACCATTTTACAATAAAGCAAAAACTTTATTTACATCAAAACATCTTGAGATTATTCCAAATACTACCCAAAAGCTTTTTGATTTTGAGTACAATGTTTTGCATAATTTTTCGAACAACATAGTATCCAAATTGGATATATCTCTAGAGTCTATTGGCTTTGTTGAGCAAACACTAACTAAAGAGCAATTACTAACGCCACAAGAAAAACTGGATATATTCTCAACAAAAATATCCGCATATTCAAACGATAGAGATTATTTAGCCTTGAATGCGACATCAGAACTTAGTATTGATTTGCGTTTTGGCACAATATCTATTCGTGAAGTTCTAAGATGGCTACAAGTACAAAAGAAAAAAGGCATAGATACTGAGCCATTTTTCCGTCAGCTTATATTTCGTGATTTTTATGCTATGTTGCTTTATCATTTTCCATATTTGGAATCTCAAAATTTTCGTTATAAATTCAATGGCATAAATAACAATGAATACTACGAAGCATTTTGTAGTGCAAAAACAGGCGTTCCGATCGTCGATGCTGGTCTACGCCAACTTCTAGAAACAGGAGAGATGCACAATCGTGTTCGAATGATAGTCGCTAGCTTTTTTACCAAAAATCTACTGCTACCTTGGCAGTGGGGCGAGGCGTTTTTTGCACAGCACCTCATGGATTATGATGCTAGTTCAAATATACTATCATGGCAATGGAGTGCAGGAACTGGAGTAGACCCACAGCCATACTTTAGGATATTTAATCCTTATACGCAAAGTATGAAGTTTGATAAAAATGGGGGATACATAAAGCGATATGTACCTGAACTCAGTAACATATCTATAAAGTTTTTAGTAGACGAGGTGAAGCTTTATAGCTACGCAATACTAAATTATCCACAACCAATAGTAAATTACAAGGAGAGCAGTAAAAAAGCACTAGAATATTTCAAGTCATTAACATCAAAATAAAAAGATGGCATAATAAAATAATAAAAGGTAAGAAAATGAAAAACAACAAAGAAAAGTTACACGGTCTCTATGTAATTACAGATGATGCTCTGACCCCACTTGATGGAATAAAAGAGAGTGTCACAAAAGCTATCAATGGTGGAGCGAAAATAGTCCAACTCAGGGATAAAACCAGTAGTGATGAGACTATAGAGCAAACAGCAACTATGCTCCAAGCATTGTGTCGTAAACATAGTGTTTTATTTGTCCTAAATGACAAAATTGATATTGCTATTAAATTATCAATTGATGGGTTGCATATTGGCAGAAGTGATCATGCAAGATTTGATAAAATCAGAGCTGATTACAAAGGTATACTTGGAGTTTCATGCTATGGGGATGTGGATATGGCATTAGATTTTGAACATAGAGGTGCTGACTATGTCGCATTTGGTTCATTTTTTACATCACCAACAAAACCATTGGCTGAAGTTGTTGATTTGAGTGTATTGAGTGCCGCTAAAAATAAACTTAATATCCCGATTTGTGCCATAGGTGGTATTAATCTTGATAATCTTAATAAAGTTCTTCCAAAAAAACCAGATATGGTCTGTGTGATTAGTGATATTTGGAAAAGCGATAACATACAAGAGCGTTCTGAAAAATACTCAAATACGATACAAGGAATAATAAAATGAGAAACTATGATGCACTACTAGAAGATGATAATGATATATTTAGCAGAAGTCCAAAGTCAAAGTTTTTTGATTTTATCAAAAGTTCACATGAAGATGTAGGCAATGAGATTATTGATGATATTATTACAAAATATGCCATCATGGAAAAAATTATCTTTCAGACAATAGAAGAAGAAAAGCTAGATGGATATATAGATTTCTTTTATAATGAAAACCGAGACGATATAAATGCTCACAAAAAAAGTGTTTATATGGAATTGGCTGGCAACATAATCGGCAAACTATCACAATAGCTTATCACACTAAAAAAATTAATTAAAAAGGATATTTTATGAGAATAGCTATTGTAGGAGCTGGATTTAGTGGCTGCTATCTAGCTTCACAATTGGTAAAAAAAGGTCATGAGGTAATACTCTTTGAAAAATCACGAGGTGCTGGTGGACGAATGTCAACAAGGACAAATTCAAGCCAACAACATATAAACCATGGTTGTAATCAAATACAAGTCAAGTCTGGGCTTTTTCAAAATTTTTGTGAACATATATCATCTTTAGGTTTATTAGTAGTGATTGGCTTAATGGATCAAAGGTAGAAAATGCTTTTATTAGTGCAAACAAACTATTGGACAATGGGTTGTGGCAATAAATGTCAATGATATTTATTATATATCCACACCAGCTCTTTGAGGATATAACTAATTTAGAGGGTAAAAAAATACTACTCATTGAAGAACCTCTTTTTTTTACACAGTATTTATTTCATAAGCAGAAATTAGTCTTGCATCGTGCAAGTATGAAATATTATGAATCATATTTAAAGAGTAACTACTTAGATGTAGAGTACTTTGAAGATGAAAGCTATTTGATAAAATACAAAAATAGTGATGTGAGCTTTTACGATGTTTGTGATTATAATTTATCAAAGAAAATATATAATAATTTCAACAATATCACACAATTAGAAAATCCGAATTTTTTAAATACTGATGATTGTGATCTATTTTTAAATAGATACTACATCAGAAGACGCAAAGAACTCTCCTTGTTTATCAATAAAGATGGTAAACCATACGGCGAAAAATGGAGCATGGATAGTTCTAATCGACTCAAACTTCCAAAGGAAACCATCCTTCCAGCAACACTAGTTTTTGAAAATGAATACATAAATAAAGCAAAAATTTATATAGATAAATTTGAATCTATCGGTGAAATAAATGAGTGCTATTATCCTACAAATCACTCTGAAGCGAAACAGATGTTGGATTATTTTTTGTATTATAAATTTAATAATTTCGGAGGATATCAAGATGCTATGCATAATCAAGAGATTTTTTTGTTTCATTCCAATATCTCTAGCTCTCTCAATATAGGATTATTGAGTCTTGCAAATGTGATTGATGCAATCAGTCAGTATGATGCACCATATAATTCAAAAGAAGGCTTCATAAGACAGATTATTGGTTGGCGTGAATTTATGTTTTCGGTTTATAGACATTATGGGATAAAGCTTCGCAATAGTAACTTTTTTGATTGTCAAAATAAAATTCCTTCAAAAATTCGAAATTGCCAGACCACACTTGTACCAGTTGATGATGTACTTAATAAATTACACTCAACTGCTTACAGTCACCACATCGAAAGACTTATGATTCTTGGAAATATTTTTTTACTATTAGAAATACATCCTGATAATGTTTATGAATTTTTTATGGAAAATTATATTGATAGCTATGATTGGGTAATGGTTGGTAATGTCTATGGCATGAGTGGTTTTTGTGATGGTGGAGGAATAGCGACCAAGCCTTATATTTGTAGCAGCAACTATATATTAAAAATGTCTCATTACAAAAAAGGTGATTGGTGCAATGCATGGGATGCTCTATATTGGCGTTTTGTTAATAAACACAGAGATAAACTAAGCCAAAATATAAGAATGAGAATGCAATATGCACTTCTAGATAAAATGGACAAACATAAGCTTCAGAATCATCTTGATCTAGCAGAGTCTTTTCTCTTGAGTATCCATAGATAGATATGTTATCATTTGACACAAAAAGACTATTAAAAGTATCTATCGTTTAATATAATTAGTTTGTAGGTACAAAGCTCATTAGTGTTGTCTCTTGACCTGCCCAAATCTATACTTAAGGATACTACTATGAAACGAAATATACTAATCTCTTTTTTAATCCTTCTTATGGCAGGATGTAGCTCAAAAAATCCTCCACTACAAACCGTTGAGAAAGTGGAATTGAATAAATATCTAGGTAAATGGTACGAGATAGCCAAGTTTGATCATTATTTCGAGAGGGGATGTTCAAAAGCTAATGCAACATACAGTCTCAATCCAGACTCAACAATTAAAGTAGTCAATAGCTGCACAAAAGATGGTAAATACAATGAGGCGATAGGCAAAGCATATGCAACTGATAATACTAACTCCAAATTAAAAGTAAGTTTTTTCTGGCCATTTTATGGAAACTATTGGGTGCTAGACCTTGGCAAAGAGTATGAATATGCAGTCATAGGGGAGCCTAGTAGAAAATATTTTTGGATACTTTCTCGAACAGCAACGATTGATTTTAAATTAAAAAATAAAATCATATTACAAATGAAAAGCTGGGGATATGATAGCAAAAGGCTTATTTGGGTAGAACAGTGAAAAAAAATTCACAATAGTTACACATTTTACTCCTACTATACCATTAAAATATAATAAGGATATACAATGATAAAAACAAAATATTTAAGTTTGATCACCATAGCCTCATCAGCATTCATATTTTCAGGCTGTGTAGCGGTTCCTGGTTCTTACTACAACAATGGGTATTCCAACAATGGTTATTACAATTCTTCATCAAATGTAGGAGTAGGTTTGCTTTCTTATTCCTATCCATACTATTTTGACAGACCTTACTATTTCTTGGACGGACTGTATTATTATGGTGGATCTTACCGCAATGGCAACTATTACTATGGAAATAAAATATTTAGACTTGGGCATTATTATGAAGATGGGAATAGATACTATAATGGAAAACACTATAAAGCACAAAATGGTACCTATGGATATTATCAAAACAGAACATACTATCAACATTTAAATCAATATAATAACAGACCAAATATGCAGCCTAGTACAATCCAGCAAAGACGAATAGATAATGCTGGAATATACAATAGAACACAAGA